>CAYYPG010000047.1:0-16135 GCA_964473505.1 uncultured bacterium
TTTATCATAAGATTAAAGGCTTTTAAGACAAGAAAAGAGTGTTTTAATTTAATTTTTGCACATCCACGATTTTCCTTACCAATTGGATTTTTTATTAACTGGTGCGGTAGCACTAAAACCATGCCAATTTAAATTGTAGTGGAAAGCGAGTTATGAATAACAAAAATCGGATACTCGTTAGTCCCTACAAAAATCTTGGAGGCAAAATGTTAAACAAAATAACAACCTTAGCCCTATTAGGGTTAGTAGCAGTTGCCAGTGCCGTAACATATACCCTAACCCTGGAAACAAATCCTTCCGCATTACTGACTCCGCCAACAGGTGCTGGTGATTACGAAGAAGGCACCTATGCCGACATTTCCACTGTTTCACGAAATTCTTTAGGCGATGGTTATGTTTATGTGTTCACGAATTGGTCAACTGCGAATATGTATGAAATTACTGACCCATATGCTTTAGCCACCACCGTACTGATGGATGAAACCAAAACCGTAACCGCTAATCACCAAAAGATGGAAGAAATCGATACTGCAAAATCACAAGGATATTGGAGAAACCGAGATGGTCTAATGGAACTTACTTTGGATGATGCAGCTTATCTCAATACTTTGACACCATGGATAAATTATTTTAATACCACTGACCTCAACGCATTCAAAAATCAAGTAAAAACCTATCTCACACCCAAACCTAAAGATTCAATGCAGAAAAAACTGGGAATCCAACTTTTAGTTGCCATCTTAAACAATTTACACAACTATTTAGACCCCGCCCGTGAAGTTTGGTATGATGTGGATATGGATGGTGTCTATGATGCCGGTGAAAATTTACTTATCAGCGGTATTATTACTGGTGCCATCAATGCCTGGAGTAGTGGAATCGACCGAGATTACTATAAAAACTTACTCGATATGATTAATAACAATATGTTGTTATACATCGTCTACTAATTAAAATTTTGATTTAACAATGGGCCGGGAGAAATCTCGGCCTTTTTATTAACCAAAATAAGAAAATAGCCGCTAATAGACCTAAAAATTGTTTTTGCTCTCCGAAAATCTCAAATGCTACTTTATCGCCACATAGATGATATTTCTCCTATGCTTATATTTTTGAGGACATAAACCATATGTAGTTTTTAGGGTTTGAGTTCTTTAAGAACAATATAGGCGATATTCCTCCTGTGCTTATATTCCTGACGACTGAAGATTTCTTTGGTTTTTGGTGAAAATTTTGAGTTTTAGGTTTTAGTTTTTTTAATCCGCTTTGGTTTTTGCTTGATTTTTTCCCAGACGTTATCCATTTCGGACAAAGAGGCATCAAGCAAATTCTTATTTTGCATCTCAAATTGTTTCTCCAGTTTATGAAATCTTTTAATAAACTTATCATTCGCTTGACTCAAACAATATTCTGCATCGACCTTCAGGTGCCTTGCCCAATTAACTAAAGCAAACAATAAATCACCAAGTTCTTCTTCAATTTTTAATTTGTTTTTTACTTTTAATACCTGTTTTAATTCTTTAATCTCTTCAATAATTTTTTTAAACACCTCATCTTTATTTTCCCAATCAAAACCGACTCGTGCTACTCGCTCTTGAATCATTTGGGCTCGTTTTAATGCGGGTAATGATTTAGGAATTCTTGCCAACATTGGTATCTTTTCTTTCGTGCGTTTAATGTTTTCCCAATTGGACAAAACTTCCCGAGCATTTTTTACTTTGACCTTACCAAAAATATGAGGATGCCGGGCAATCAATTTTTTGATTGTCTTCTGCTCAAGCTGTTTTAATGAAATTTTTTTCTTTTCTTCCAGAATTCGTGCAATAAAGAGTGTGGTATAAATCAAATCGCCAATCTCTTCAGTAATCTTATCATAATTGCGTTCACGAATTGCTTCTTCTAATTCATACGCCTCATCTAAAATATACGGTCGGGATGATGCCAAAGTCTGTTTGCGGTCCCAAGGACAATCCTTGCGCAATCTTTTGATTAACCGTAAATAACTTTCAAACATAATGCAGTATATTATAAATTTACCTTAAGTCAACATTAGTTCACCAGCCGAAACCCTTAACCGAATTTTGATTCCTTTAGACTTTTCATCGCAATTTACTTTCTTAACAGAACAAACCCTGCTTACTTGATAAAAGTAAATAGCCACCTAAATTGCTGAGTAAATAACTTTGACAATCATTCCCTGAATGATTTCTTCAACCACATTTGTATTGATGCTACCAATTACTTACAAATTGATAATTATATTCACTCCAAGGTCATTTCGCAAAACACAGCTTAAATTTACTATAACTTTACTGCTCCGGCCGACTTTCTTGCCTATTTTTCAAGTAACCCAAAGGGCCACGGAGGGAACAGTACCCTCTTTTTGCTACAAAATACGATATCTCTATGCAAAACATCAACTTATCTAAAAATCTGGCTTGTCTAAAACATTAGTTATAACTAATGCTTTTTATGTTTATCTTTACTCAAAAGATAGCAGAAAATTTAGAAAGCTTTATCGTGCACTTTGTGTCAATTGCAAAGAGAAGTTGTTTTAATAGGTCCAACATTTGCTATATTGTTATGAAATTTAATTATAATGGTTATTGAAAACAGGTTTTTCAATTAGTAAAGATTAATTTTAAAAATCCGGTATAATTATGCAAAATATATTCCTTATTATATTAGAGTAAAATACAGTTCCAATTATAATAACAAGCCACTTAAACATTTAGGAGTATGACAATCTGACGGTTCTTGGTTATCTTAAAAAAACAGATTAATTTCAGATTATCCGGTGAATCTAACTTGATTCCAGAATAATTTTTTGCAGAGTCTAAAAATTTCTGTTGACAAATCTTAATTTTTTGCTATAGTTTTAAGCGTGTTTATTAGAGAAATTTTGCATGCTGGGTTTACTGCTTGCGACGATTTTAGGAATATTATTTTTCTGCATACTATTTACTTTTTGCTCTAAAAGTTATGTCAATATTATTTTTACCTAAAACGCGCTTGCATTCCTGGCTGTTAAGACTTTCCGACAACTTCACAATCTATTACCCAATTCAATTAGAAAATGAAATTCATTATAAAAAATTAGATAAGACATTTTTATCTATTGCCGAATCTGATTTAGTAAACTCTTTACAAAAGATACGACCGGTTGAATCGTTAAAAGGGTTTTTCTTTAATCCGAAAATAAAAGTTGCCGGATTAAAAGACACTTCAGTAATTGATATTCCTTTATCCCAGTCCGCCCGCATTATTTTTGGTGCTAAGAATTGCGATTTACGTCCATTAAAAGTTCACCAGAGAATGTATTTAGAAAATGAATTTGGCGAACCATTTTATCAATCTCAATTAGAAAAGACAATTATCATTGCGGCGGATTGTCCTTTACCCGAACAGATCTGTTTTTGTAATTTATTAGGATTAAAACCTTATCCGGAAGAAAATGCTGATATAATTTTCTCAATTCTGCCTGAGGGATATATTTTCGAAACCACGAGCGAAAAAGGTGAGTTGCTCTTAAGAAATTTTAATCATCTGTTCCGAATTGCGGAATCAGAAGATTTAAACTTAAGAGCCCAAAACCGAAAAAAAGCCCTCTCCTTACTGGAAAACATTAATCCGAATTCATTCCGTGCAGATTTGGCAAAAGCAATTGAAGAGAAAAATGAAGGAAAGTTTTGGCAGGAACATGCAAGAACTTGTGTTGAATGTTATGGTTGTTTAATGGTATGTCCAACTTGTTTCTGCTTTCTTTTATATGACACACCCCTTGCCGAAACCGAAAAGACTATCGGATTTGAGCGCAATAAAATTTGGGATGCTTGTTATTATGCCGCTTATGCTCGCGTTGGCGGTGGTATGAATCCACGAGCCGAATTTTGGCAGAGGTTTCGCAACCGGTTTCACTGTAAATTTATGTATTTTTTCAATGATTATAATTTTAATGCGTGTTCTGGTTGTGGCCGATGTTTTTCGGTCTGTTTAGGTAAAATTGATATTAGAAAAGTTTTAGGCACATTATGAGAAATCCATTTCAACCTTTTCCCGCAATCATTACCGATATTATTGATGAGACGCCAACCATTAAAACCTTTTTCTTAGATTTACAAAATAAAGACTTTTCTTTTCACGCTGGCCAATTTGTCGAATTGACTGTGCCGGGAGTTGGCGAAGCACCATTTACTCCATCTTCTTCACCTTATGATAAGTTAAAATTAGAAATGACGATTATGCGAGTGGGCAGAGTGACATCAGCGCTATTTGATTTACCGGTTGGTTCTGTAGTTGGTATCCGCGGTCCTTTTGGGAAAAGGTATCCTTTAGAAGAATTTGAAAATCGGGAAATTTTGATTTTAGGTGGTGGTGTCGGTTTAGCTCCTTTGCGTTCACTATTTTTAGCCCTAATGCAAAATGCCAAAAAATACAAAAAGATCCTGATACGCTACGGTGCCCGTACTCCCCAAGATATCGTCTATAAACGACAAATTTCAGAATGGAAGACATGGAAAGAAGCCGACATTCAACTTACTGTTGATGTTGGTGATGCAAATTGGAAAGGTAAAGTTGGCGTGGTAACAATTTTATTAGAGGAACCTTTAAACGATGTAAAAAATATGGTGGCAGTTGTTTGTGGTCCACCAATAATGATGAAATACGGAACAATTAAACTCTTAGAAAAGGGATTTGATGGAAAAAACATTTATCTCTCAATGGAGAAGAATATGTCATGTGGACTCGGTCAATGTGGACATTGTCGATGCGGAAAATATTTTGTGTGTAAAGATGGCCCGGTTTTAACCTGGGAACAAGTTAAAGATATTGAAGACCCGTTCTGATGGAAAAAGTCAATATTAAAAATCAAATATTAAAGACCACCTGTCCTTTCTGTCTCTACGGATGTGAACTCAGCGTCCAGCAAGTTTGCCGAGGTGATTTTTCGATTCGCAAGATTGAATATGACCCCAATTCATTAGTAAATCAAGGTAGATTATGTGCCCGGGGCAATTTAGCAACCCGAATTTTAGACGACAATCAACGATTAACTTCTCCCGAATTAAACAATAATCCCGTAAAATGGAATGATGCCGTTAATCAGATTGCAAATAGTTTGGCTAATTTTTCTTCGGAAGAGATTGCCATTACTTATGACATTAATAATACTATAGAAGAATTGGCCCTAATTTTTAATTTTGCTCAGCAATTAAAAGTCAATACGATTGGCCGAAGTTATTTAGAGCCTGAAGCATTCTTTAGTTATACTTTAGATCGAGTGAAATTGGCAGAATTGAAAGATATCTCATCGGCAAAAGTATTTTTGATTATCGGCAATATTTTTGCCAAATCACCGGTAATTGCAAAACCAATTTTAGATGCGAAATATGCTGACCGCAATCACCGGTTGTATTATATCGATTCGATAAAGAGTAAACTCGCAGGATTTGCACATAAGTTCCTTCAAGTCAAACCCGGTACTGAACCAGTATTATTGTTAGCTCTAATCGGAATGATGGGAAAGTCGGCCAAAGAAATAGTTGGTGATAAAAATGTCAATACTATCAAAAAAATTATTCCTCAGTTAATGGAAATTTGCGGAGTTAATATTAAAGATCTTGAAGAAATCGCCAATGGCTTGGTAACTCTTTCTCCGGGAATTATTTTAGTCTCAGTTGATTGGGGAAAGACTGATGAGCCATTTCTCTATGCCACCTTGTCTGCATTGCTATCTATCGTTGCTCCGGGTGATAAGAAATATTGCGCTTTAGGTTTATCATCACCTCCATTAGGAAAGGTAACTTTTGCGGATATTCTGGAAAAGATAAACCAAGAAAAGATTAAGGTTCTAATAAATTTTGGTGAGACCTTTCCCTTTTACTATCCAAATATTTTAGACAATTTGAATAAACTTAAACTTCTTATCACGACCACAACCTTCAAGCATCACCTCTCAATATCAAATTGGTCGGCTTCCCATTATATATTACCTGTGCCTTCGCTTTTGGAAAAATCCGGAACCATAAACACATTATGGAATAAACCTACAATAAAACCTTTAGCTCCACCAATCAGTGGCAGTAAATCAATTGCTGAGATTATAGATGCAATAAAACCTAATTTACCTGCTACTCGACCAAAACTTAATTTTAAGACCAGTATAAATCTGGAAAATCTAATCAATCAATCAATCAGTTATGCGGAGAATCAAATGGTCGCACAAAAATTAATGAAGGATGAATTTATCGTTTTCGGTGAAGAGTCCGCTTTTGGGTTCCGAGGTATATTGGATAACGACGATATAATAAAAATAAACCCGGTTGTAGCCCAAAATTACCAAATAAAATCAAGACATAAAGTTAATCTTACGGTCAATAACCAAACTAAAGAATTTATAGTTGAAATATCAGATTCGGTTCCCGTATATGCAGTCTCAATACCAGTAAATACTAAAGAAAATAGAATTTTGTTTCCAATAAAAATTGACAATTTTACAAAAGAAATTATAATACCACTGACAAAAGGTAGATTAAATATCAATGGAAAATAATAATCAGGGAAAAAGAATATTTTTAGACTTCGATTATTGTATTGGTTGTCGTTCTTGTGAATCAGCCTGTCGTAGTGCTTTTAATGAAGCCCGGATTCGCTACGGTTTTATATCGGAAACAATCGATTTACCGCTTGCTTGTCGTCATTGCGCAGAGCCCCTCTGTGCTGCGGCTTGCCCATTTGAAGTACTAAAAGTAACTCCTCAAGGATTAGTGTTCCAAGCCAGTTTCCATTGTGTGGGCTGTAAATCCTGTATATTGGCTTGTCCTTTTGGCGTTCTGGATAAAAATCTGTTCAAACATGTTTCTCAGAAATGTAATCTTTGTGCAGACCGTGTTCAAGGACCGCGATGTGTTGCTAGTTGTGTATCTGGTGCCTTGAAATTGGTAACTGAAGAAGAAATCAAAAAGGTAATAATTGGTCAAAGATTTATTTCCCGTTCTCCATTCTGGAGAAGGTTGTAATACGATGATCAAAAGTCAGTTAGTAGCATTATGAAAATTCTTTTTTGGTTTCTCATATTTCCTGGTTTTCTTTTCACCGCAATTGTCGGGCTATTATTAACCTGGGTTGACCGTAAAGTAACTGCTCGCATCCAATGGCGTGTTGGTCCTCCTTGGTATCAACCATTTGCTGATTTTCTAAAACTGCTTTCTAAAGAAACCCTTGTTCCCAAAGGTGCATCCCGAAGCGTTTTTCTTTTGGCGCCAATTCTTAGTATTAGTGCGATTACCTTAACTGCGGTTATGTTATTCTATATAAACTTTAATCCTACACAATCTTTTGTTGGTGATATAATCGTCTTAATTTATTTATTGGCAATACCACCAATAGCAACAATTATCGGTGCGTCTGCATCCAAGAATCCATTAAGCAGTATTGGAGCCTCTCGAGAAATGACACTTTACTTCGGCTATGAATTACCTTTTCTGTCAGCAATTCTTATACCAGTTATTAAAACCAATGGACTGATACGAATTGGCGATATAGTTTTATATCAACAAAATTACGGTCCCTTGATATACTCCGTGTCTGGAGTTCTTACATTTATTATTACCATAATTTGCATTCAAGCGAAATTAGGATATGTACCATTTGATATTGCTGAAGCCGAGCAAGAACTAATGGCTGGAGTTTATACTGAATACTCGGGTTTTGCCTTAGCATTATTTAAGTTATCAAAGGCGATGATGCTATTTATATTGCCCTGTTTGGGAATAACTCTTTTTTGGGGTGGATTAGCCAACTGGTCAGCAATACCAAAATTTTTATTGCTATTGACCTTAATAATTCTTATTAAGAACACAAATCCACGATTAAGAATTGATCAGGCATTACGATTTTTCTGGTTGGGATTATTTCCTATTGCGATAATTGCAATTGTTCTTGCCTTTTTGAAATTATGAGCAGCCGATTAATAAATATCGTCAAGTTAACACAGAAGCCGGTAAAAGCGACTGTGTTATTCGGGTGGTAATTGATAATATAATGAAAGATTCAAGAATTTTAGGATTAAAAAAGTCACCTTGGGTCTTTCATGTTGCAGCCGCATCGTGTAATAATTGTGATATCGAAATTTTAGCCGCCCTTACGCCCCGATTTGATGTTGAACGATTTGGTATTGTTTTGGTCGGTTCACCTCGGCATGCGGATGCCTTATTAGTTACCGGAGTAATTAACCGAAAAACTTTACCTCGAATAATCCAAGTTTATGAACAAACGCCAAAACCTTGCTTAGTTATCGGCGTCGGTACTTGTGCGTGTGATACCCATATGTTTAAAGATTCTTATAATGTTGTGGGACCTTATGACAAACATATTCCTGTTGATGTTTATATTCCTGGCTGTCCACCGAAACCAGAAGCAATCATTTTAGGTGTTGTAAGAGCGTTACAGAAGTTATGAGTAAAACTATACTTAAACTGCAACCGAGAAGATTTGCAATAATTATGTATAATGAACCCGCAGATTCTGTAAGAGCATTACAGAAGTTATGAGTAAAAGTATACTTAAACTACAACCAAAAAGATTTGCAATAATTATGCACAATGAATCCGAAAATTATGTGAAAGCATTACAGAAATTATGATTAAAAGTACACTTAAACTGCAACCAAGAAGTTTTGCGATAATTATGCACTATAAATCCGTAAATGTTGTAATAGCGTTATAGAAATTATGAGCAACGATACACATAAACTGAAACTAAGAAGGTTTGCAATAATTATGCATAATGAATCCGTAGATTTTGTGAAAGTTTTACAGAAATTATGAGTTACAATTTTCGTGAACTGAGCATAAGAAACATTCTGAGAATTATGTGTAATAGATTCATAGAATTTATCAAAATGTTACCGCAACTATGAATACTTTAAGAGATAAATTACAAGCAGAATTTCAACAGAAATTTCCTGAGGCTAGAATATTTGAACATAATGAACGACGATTATATATTACAATACCTAAGGAGCAGATTTTTGATGTTGCAAAGTTTTTATTCAAGGAAAAAGGATTACGATTATCAATCGCAACTGGTATTGATACTCGAGAAGGTTTTGAAATACTTTACCATTTCTCTTACGACAAAATTGGTACTTATTATACCATAAAGACTTTTATACCTAAAGACAATCCTAATATTCAGTCTATCGCTTCCTTATATCCTGCAGCCAATTGGATAGAACGAGAAATTCATGAACTTTTAGGTATCAATTTTGAAGGACATCCTAATTTGGTGCCATTATTAACCGCTGAAGATTGGCCCCAAGACAAATATCCCTTACGTCGAGACTATGAATAAGTTGATTGTTAAGAAATTACCACGAGAATCGAGAAATCCAGCAATGATTTCTTGCTCTTTTCTTATTTTAGAATATTTTATGATTCTAAAGCATTTTAATAGATTATGAATAATACTAAAAGAATTATTCCGATTGGGCCCTATCATCCCCTTCAAGAAGAACCGGAATTTTTTAAGTTAATTGTTGAAGGCGAAAAAGTAATCGGGTTAGAAATTAATATCGGATACAATCATCGCGGACACGAATTTCTTTCTCCGAAAATGACTTATGACCAGATACCATTTTTAGTAGAAAGAATTTGCGGTATTTGTTCTAATTCTCATCCCTTGGCATTTGTTCTTGCCGTAGAAGATGCAGGAAATATCTCTGTTCCAGAAAGAGCATTATACATTCGGACTATAATTCATGAATTAGAACGAATTCATTCCCATTACCTCTGGTTGGGATTAGCCGGTCATTTTATTGGTTATAATACGGTTTGGATGTGGGCGTGGCGTTATCGTGAACCGGTTTTGGATTTATTTGAAATGATAACAGGCAATCGTAACCATTATGCAATGAATAAAGTTGGCGGTGTCCGACGTGATATCTTGCCTGAACAAATTCCGCAGATTGAAAGTGTCCTAACCGAGATTGAAGACAAAACAAAGATGTTTACAAAAGCAGTCATCGATGACCCTGTCATTCGTGCTCGTTTAGAAAATATCGGTGTGCTTTCGAAACAGGATGCGATTGACTACGGTGTAGTCGGTCCAACCGCAAGAGCATCCGGTGTCGCAATCGATGTTCGAAAAGATGACCCACATTGTGCTTATGACCGAGTGCAATGGGATATAATTGTTGTTGAAGAAGGCGATGTTTTTGCCAAAGCCAAAGTCCGACTTTTAGAATGTTTTGAATCAATAAAAATTATTCGGCAATGTCTGAAACAAATACCCTCAGGTCCGATTGAAAACCGAATCGAAGAAATTCCAGCTGGAGAAGGTATTGGCCGAGCAGAAGCTCCTCGAGGCGAAGTTTTCCATTATATTCGAAGTAATGGTACTAATAGCCCGATCAGACATAAAATCCGCGCACCGAGTTATATGAATATTGTCTCAAATGAAGTAGCAGTAAAAGGCTATACGATTGCGGATGCGGTATTATGCTTAGCTGCCGTTGACCCTTGTTATTGTTGCACCGAACGGATAGTTGCTTTAGAAAATGGCAAAGTCCGATATACCGGTAAAGATTTGTTGCAATTATCTTGGCAAAAGACTGCATCCCTAATGTCAAAATATCGTCGTTAAAAAATATGAATGCGTTAGTTTTCTTATCACTTATTCCAATTCTTGCTGGAATCTTAGGATACCTTGTATCCCGGTTGCGAAATGAATTGAACTTTTTAGGTACAATTCTTAACTTATATTACGCAACTTATCTTTTTATTATTACCCGAAAAACTGAAGCATTATATCATAAACTTTTTACTTTCAAAAATATTGACTTCGGGTTTTATATAGACCAATTCAGTAGTGTAATTATCTTAAGTGTTGCTCTAATTGGATTTATAATTTTGCTCTATTCGCTACGCTCGATGCGTAAATATCGATATCTTAATATATACTATCTTTTTCTTTTAGTAACGATATCCGTGGGAAATTGTATCATTCTGGCTAATAATCTAATCTTTCTCTTTCTAATTTCTGTTATCTCATTATTTGTACTTTATGTCTTTATTTTGATTACTACTGGACAAGGCGAGAAAGAACTCATAAAATTATCTGCAATTACTAATCCGATGTTTATAATTGTTGGATTATCTAACATCTTAATTTTCGCGGGCATACTAATGCTCTTATCATCAAGCGGCATAACTTCGATTATATCTGAACCCAGATTAACTGCCAATACGCCAATATCTTTAGTTTCCTTTTTATTAATCTTAATTGGGATTATTGGTAAAATTGGAATAATTCCACTTCATACCTGGACTTTAAAGATAGTTAAATCACCGATTACAATTATGACTTTTATTCCGATGGTAATAGATAAAATTGTTGGTATCTATTTATTATTCCGTCTCTCGTATTTCATCTTTGATATTAGTGATGTATATTTAATTCGGTTGATAATTTTATCTTTTGGTGCTTTAAGTATCATTATTGCTTCGATAGTAGCAACTAAATCTCATGATGCTTATCGGTTACTAACTTTTGGTTCAATAAGTCAGATCGGTTTTATTTTCATGGGTATCGGTTCTGCCAATCTTTATGGAATTGCCGGAAGTATTTATCACTTACTCAATTATCTAACTTTTCAGCCTTCACTTTTATTAGCCACCGGTTCAATTGAATATTGGCTCAAGACTACTTGCTTAGAAGATTTTCATAGTTTAGGAACAAAACTACCAATAACATTTTCCGTAATTATTATTGCGGCCTTAGCGAGTATGGGCATTCCTCCGTTAAACGGTTTCTTTTCTAAATGGTGGCTAATTGAAGGCATCTCACAGACAAATTTATTCCCTACAAATAATCTCCAATTTATCTTTCTTCTCGTTATCATTTGCGGTGTTATTATCACACCAATCTATTTATTAAAACTCATCTTCGCTTTAAAACCGCATTCCCCAGACAGTTGCCAGAAATGTTTACATCATATCCGAGACCCAAATTTCAGTATGGTATTTCCACCTGTATTTTTAGCCATCCTAAGTATTATCTTAGGCGTACTTGTAATTCCTTTGGTTTGGCATATAATCGTAACACCGTCATTAAGCTGTACAAAATTATTTACTACGGAAATGATTGCCAACACCAATCCACTAACTTTTACTCCATCTCCGATAATTCTTCTTATTACAATCGCTATCGGCATTTTGTATTATTATCGTAAATCTTATCCTAAAAGATTAAGGAGTGTTTGATGATAGAACTTTATTTACTTTCAATTGCAATGCTCGCTGCCGCAATTGTTGCCATTGAAATTAAAGACTTATTAGCTGCTTCTGTAGCAATGGGCATTGTAGGTTTTTCCGTTGCTATTATGTTTATTTTAGTTCAAGCACCAGATTTAGCAATTGTTCAGATTGTCGTTGAAATTCTCACCGTCATCTTTTTTGCGGCTACGATATTAAAAACAACTCATACTGATACTACGATTGGCAAAGGGATTCAAACCGAAGCCATATTTCCAGTTATCACCTTTTTCGTTTTTGGGACATTATTTATATTACTGGTAATTTATGGAATAAGGGCCTTACCGCCATTCGGCTCACCGATAATGAAAGTTGCCCATCATTATATTGATTATGGACTTGCTCAAACTGGTGCGGCGAATATTGTCGCGGCAATAATTTTAGATTATCGGGGATACGATACTTTTGGTGAAGCAGTCGTCTTATTCACATCGGTTTTGGGGGTCTTAACTATAATGCGCGCAAAAGGAAGAGTATGAATCATTTTAATTTTAATCTTAATCAGGATAAGACAACAAAGAATCTTTATGGCCAATGAAAAGTTACCAGAATGAAAGAAAAACTATATGAATTCAATTCATATTTAAAAGTTTTAATTACAGATAAAAAGATTATGAACCAGATAGCAAGCAATCAAAATAAATTAACAGCAATAAATGAGACAACATTCTCAAAGACCTTAGGTAATGGAATGACAGTCATTGTCAAGACGATTACAAGATTCATTGCCGGCTTTATTTTTCTTTATGGTTGTTATATCATACTTCATGGTCATCTGACTCCCGGCGGTGGTTTTGCCGGCGGTGTGATACTTGCGGCTTCGTTTATTCTTTTAGTATTGGCTTTTGGTGCAGCCGAAATTCGAGAAAAGAATTCTTATTTCTTTGCTTCAATTTTTGAAAGTATTGGCGGTCTAATGTTCCTTTTTATCGCGCTTTTGGGATTGTTCGCTGGTGTCTTCTTTTTCACTAATATCTTATCAAAAGGAACTCCACTTAAAATTCTCAGTGCTGGAATAATTCCATTGGCTAATATTGCCATTGGTATTAAAGTTGGTGCAGGTCTTTTGAGTATCTTTTTAGCATTAGCCGCAACCCATTATTTGATGAAGGAGTAGCATATGTTCTTATTTATTGCTTGTATTTTACTGATAATCATCGGACTTTATGCAATAATTACTAAACGCAACATCTTAAAAATTGCTATCGGTTTTTGTATGGCTGAATATGGAGTAAATCTATTATTTGCTTTTATTGGATTTAAAAAAGATGCGCTGGCACCAATAATAACCCGAGTCAACGCATCTTATAATTTTGTTGACCCAATTCCTCAAGCGTTAGTTTTAACCGCAATCGTTATCGGCTTAGGAACTACTGCGGTAATGTTAGCACTGATTGTGCGGATTTATGAAAAATATAAAACATTTGATATATCGGAAATCAGAAAATTAAAAGGTTAATTAAGATGTCACAAAGAATTGGCTTTTTGGTATTAGCTTTTATCTTGTGGTTAATCTTGACTTGGACATTTTATCCGCCATCATTGGTAATCGGTCTGATGATCGCTATAACTTCCGCCATCGTCTTTGGTGGTTATTTTACATATCAACCAATAAAAATTCTCCAGCCGCATCGATTATTTTGGTTTTTAATTTACATTCCAGTTTTCGCTTGGGAATGTTTTAAGGCTAATTTAGATGTTGCCTATCGGGTGATTCATCCGGAAAAACCCTTAAAACCCGGTATTGTCAAAGTCAAAACTATTCTTAAGTCTGACTTGGCTCGAACCTTACTTGCCAATTCAATTACCATGACTCCAGGAACAATGAGTGTTGACATAGTTGATGATGTGCTTTATATCCATTGGATTTGGATTCGTCACGAAGATATGAATAAAGCATCACAAAGTATTATTGGTCCATTTGAACATTACTTAAAAAAGATATTTGAATAATTATGAAATCTGAGATTAAATTCACAGATATTTTAAAAGACAAAACTATAATATCTGTGGTGTGATTATGGAGTAAAATGGAAATATTAATAATATTATTAGCAATCGGTGCCTTCTTTTGTTTGTATCGGGCTTTACAAGGTCCGAGTATTTCTGACCGAGTAATTGCAGTTGATATTATGGGTATTATTTTTACCTGTATCACTGCTTTGATGGCTTTACGCTACAATATTCCTTTTCTGATGGACCTTTCGATTACGATTGCGATACTAAGTTTCATTGGAACTTTAGCTTTAGCCAAATATTTAGAGGGAAGGAGTCTGGATGACTAATATTTGGTCTTTATTCGGTTGGATTGCAATTATCGTTGGTGTTGCCTTTGACTTATTAGGATGCCTTGGGTTAGTTCGATTTCCTGATTTATATAACCGAATGCAAGCCGCAACCAAAGGTGTTACTCTGGGAACTTGTGGATTAATGTTAGGAATTTTCTTTTTCAAAGGATTTAGCCCAATGGGCATAAAAGCCATAGTCTGCGCCTTTTTCATTTTAATCACAATGCCAGTTGCCGCACACGCTCTGGCTCGAAGTTCGCTAATATTTGGTATAAAGATGTGGCACAAATCGAAAATGGATAAATTTGGTCAAGATAAATTTAATAAAGAATTGATTGCCCGGTCACCTGAAGAAGATAAAGAATGATAATGAAGTCTATCCTTTATTATCAATACTTAAGGATTTATTATGAGAAAGCCTAAATTAAGAGAATTAGGTGAAGCCATTCGCGCAATTATAAAAGGACCTTATACCGCAAAATTTCCTAAGGCATCTTCAATACCTCCTAAAGGTTTTCGGGGTATTATTGTCTATAATGAAGAACGATGTATTGGATGTGGCGCTTGCGCAGAAGTTTGTCCAGCCAATGCCCGAGCCATCGAAGATGATATTTTCAGGAAAATCAGAAAAATTATTCACTATCAAGAAAAGTGTATCTATTGCGGTCAATGTGTTAATAATTGCACGACTCAAGAAGGGATAAAACACACACAAGAATATGATTTAGCCAAGACTAAAAAAGAAGGTTATGAAAATATTATTGAAAAAGAATTAGTGTTTTGTGAAATTTGTGGTGAGGTTATTGCTCCAAAAGCCCAACTATTATGGATTGCCCATAAAGTGGGCGAACTGGTATTTGCGAATCCGACATTGTACTTAACTTTGTATAAAGATTTAGCTATCATTGATAATGGTCACACGACATTACAATTCACTACTCGCTACTCAGATATACCCTATCGTTCCCAGCATCAACGAATACTTTGCGTCGATTGTCGTCGCAGGTCCTATCTAAATGAAATTTGGGGATACTAAAAAATTCAAAATTAGATATTAAACAATTACTGATAGTCCACAAAAATACCAAATATTACATTTTGGCTGTGCACCCCTGTTTTTAGAACAAAAAGGCATTTAATTTATATAAGACTTTTTTATAGTTTGTCACGAGCGAATTCGGCGGTAGCATCCCAGTAAGATCATGTTTGCCATCATCTTAAAACAGATCACACCAATGATAAACTTGTGAGCAGGAAATTTATAACGAAAGCAGATTTCAGTAACTGACGCATTGCATTTTAGCATTTCTAAAACGACTGAGAGTTTTTTCTTTATCTGACTGAACTTTACAGTTCATTTTCCCACACTTTCTAATCATGACCCAATTTTTAGAAACTTGTAGAAACTAATAGAAACTTATTATTAGAAAGCAGAAATTTAGCAGGAAAAGCCGTACTATTTACACCCAAACAGAAGACTTGGTTAAGTAGGTTATCCAGTATATAATTGAGTCGATACTCTACTTATAAGTA
>CAYYPG010000048.1:0-16021 GCA_964473505.1 uncultured bacterium
CCCTTGACACTTAACCAAATCTCAAACTATTTTTTTACCTCTGCTTAATCTTAATCACAATCAATTGATAATCAGTCAATTACCCATCAATCCTAAAAAAACCTTTCAATTCCCAACGCCGTATAGTGAACTATACCCTTATATAGATGGTAAATTATTATTACTTATTGTCTATTAAACAGTTAAATAAAAAAATCAGTTAAATAATTGTACTATTTTTATGGTATATAATACTCATCTATTTTCTCGTAGTGTCAAAAGTCCAAATTTCCAGCATTTAGTTAAAACAAAAGAGGCCATATCGAGAACTATACTCCAATAAAGAGATATTAATTTTGTCTGTTAAAAGGTTAGAATAAAAAAATCGGGTTAAGATTTAGAGTTTAAATTTAATATAATATAATTAATGGGTTTGATTATAATGATTTTAATTTATTTATGCTTTATTTCGTTTTCATTATTTAATCCCTTTATATAGAGTTTAATTTATTTATATAATGGGTTTGATTATAATGATTTTAATTTTAATTTTTATTTTAATTTATCTTATTTTTAATTTTCTAATTTTAATCTGTGTTTGTTGCCAATATAATTCAATTTTGAATTTAGTGCGGTATGCGATTGGTTTAATTGTGGCTATTTTGCTCAATAATTGAATAACTTTTTTTGAGATTTCAGTATGCAACTATTGACAAAGTTAATTCTCAGAGGTAAAATTTTAATATAATGCCAAATTTTAACTGGTCATTTTTGTAGAAAATATTTTTATTTATGCGCATATGTTTTGATAATGGAGGAAAAATGAAAAGATTTTGGTTTGTATTTTTATTCCCTTTTGTTATGCTTTATGCCCAGGAATATCTTATTAAAACCACGGGCATAAGTGTATTTGAATTACATAAAAAGGAACTTGTTGTGCTTACCGAGCTTTCTGATTGTGTATTGGTGATGACTTCTAATAACAAATTGTCTCAACTCGCCAATATCCAGTATACCGTGCTTGATGTTATTACACCTCAAAAAGAATATTATTTGGTTTATCCCTTGAACAAAAATGCAGAAGAGGTAATTAGAAAGTCATATCCGGTATTAACCGAAGGCAAAGATTATCTATTAATTTCAGTTTCTTTGGGTGCTGAACACGAATTGGCTAAATTACAAATTATGTTATCTAAGCTTCAATTAGAGCCGATGGTGATTTCTGAGACTGCACCAAATTTTCCTGAAGTTGTTTATAATCCGCTTATTGCCCAAATGGTATCACGAGTTAGTGCGGATTCGGTTTTAAGTTTTGTGCGCCGATTACAGAATTTTCGCACGCGTTATTCAACAACTGATTCTTGTCGGTATGCCGCCTATTGGCTTCGGTCTAAGTTTCTTAGTTATAATTGCGATAGTGTCTATTTACACAATTATAGCACCACTTATGCACCCAATGTGGTAGCGATAAAACGGGGCGTTGCTCAACCGGATAATGTCTATGTCGTGATTTGTGGCCATTTTGATTCTACTTCTAATCAATCACCTAATAACTGCCCAGGCGCTGATGATAATGCTTCTGGTACCGCCGCGGTTTTAGAAGCAGCAAGAATTTTTAAGGATTTTAATTTTGAATACTCAATTCGGTTTATTGCTTTTAGTGGTGAAGAACAAGGTCTATATGGTAGTGCTGCGTATGCCACTCAAGCCCGTAATCAAGGTGATTCAATAATTGGCGTTTTGAATTTTGATATGATTGGTTATGTTGATGCAACGCCGGAAGATTTAGATGTCATCGGCAAAGTCTCTAATCCGAATTGTAGCACTTTTGTCAACTTTTTTATTAATAGTGCTAATACTTATACTTCGCTTCCAACCTTACGCCGAATGGTAACAAGTGCACCTTATTCTGACCATCACTCATTTTGGCAAAAGGGCTATGTAGGTTTTTGTGGAATTGAAGACTATATGCCATCTAATCCCCATTATCATATGACAAGTGATACAATTGGTTCGGGGTTTAATTCTTTACCATTCTGCACAGAAGTAGTGAAAGCCTGCGTTGCGGCTACTGCTGGTTTAGCCAATCCAATTACACCCAATCGGCCTTATGTCGTCTTTCGTAATTATCGCATTGCCGATTCGTTAACCGGTAATAATAATCGGCGATGGGATATTGGTGAGACCGTAAATCTCTTAGTAATGTTAAGAAATATTGGTCAAGTGTCCGCTACTAATGTTTCTGCAACTATCTCCTGTAATGCACCTTATGTGACCATCTATCAGAATCATTCAAGCTATGGTAATATTATGGGTTTAGACTCAGCATTTAACCAAACACCTTATGTTGTGGCATCAACACCAAATACACCAATTGGCTATAATGCGGAATTTTCACTAACGATTAGTAGTGCAGAAACAACCTGGCAACAGACTTTTCGGATTCCGATCGGCCAATTTGTTTCTACTGACCCCATACCGGATGGACCAAGAACACCACCACTCTACTGGGCTTATGATAATACCGATACACTTTATGCACCCAGACCAGTTTATAATTGGATTGAGATTAAAAACATGGGTACAAGACTAACTTTTAACCATAATGACCAAGTAAGAATCGTTAACTTGCCTGCATCATTTGGCACATTGAAATATTATGGTCAAAATTATAATACAATTTCTGTAAGTGTTGATGGCTGGATTAAATGTGGTTCGGATACTACAGGCGATTATTCTAATAGTTCAATTCCTAATGTAGATGGTCCATCAGCAATGATTGCAGTAAACTGGGATGATTTGGTTCATTCTAATACCGGAGTTGGTGGTGTGTATTGGTATTATGATGCGGTTAGCAGATATTTAATCATTGAATGGGATAGTCTTTCTTATTTTAATGCGAGTTCAATTCGGGATAAGTTTCAAGTTTTAATTGGCGATTCCACCCATCGCACACCAACCGGCGACAATTTAATTATTGCTCAATATCAAACTGCCAATCGTTATACAAGTTCCACAATTGGAATTGAAGACCATACAGAAACTATCGGCATCCAATATCTGTTTGATGGTAATTATCATCCAGCTGCGGCATTAATCCAACCCCAAAGAGCCATCAAATATATCACCAAGGCTCCAGCCGGCATTATCGTGTCTGAAACACCGAATACAATATTTTCAGCCAATTACCCGCTCTCAGTGTATCCGAATCCTTTTCAAAAACAATTGATAATTCGGCTTTCTGATAATTTTGATAAACACCAGACAATCAAAATTTATAACTCTGCGGGACGAGTGGTTAAAACTTTTTCTTTTACTCCACAAGCAAAAACTAATTCCCAACAATCAAAAACTAATAACTATCTTCTTTGGGATGGTAAAGATGATAACGGTCAACGATTAGGCGCTGGTATCTATTTTATTAAAGTATCAAATATCAGTCAACCCCAGAAAGTTATCTATTGGCACTAAAAGACAATTAAAGATTTCAAGAAAAAAGTTTCTCGGACAAAAATAATTATCCACTTCTTTTACTAACAAAGTTCGATTTACCTTTTGAATATAATCTTACCAATACAGAATATTATAGCCGTATTTCAATACTCCATGGACCAAATACTATTTTTGACTTTAACTACTCTATAGAATTTTCACAATAGAACTCAAATTGGTCTTAGACTAAACATCGGTTGTGTCCTTATATATCACTGTACAGCAAGAATTCTGACAAAGTCAATATTGGTTCAAAAGGCAAGAAATGCAGCAGCATAATTGTTGGTTTTTTCTTATGGCTTTCAATGTCTCCTGAGTATTTTTCAGACTTTTCTACAGTACATTATTGACAAAGCGTAAATAATATCTATAATGAATTAATACTAAAATACACCCCTGTAGCTCAGTTGGATAGAGCGATGGTTTCCTAAACCATAGGTTCGTGAGTTCGAATCTCACCAGGGGTAGTAAATGGTCGTACAAAAATCTATAATTTTTATGTTGGTAAATGATGAAACAAAATCAAATTTTTAAGAAGTTTAATTTATTCCTTGCCAATTATCCTTGCAAGAAAAAAAGATTTTTGCGGCCCTTTAATAATAATAAAAGATGTTGATTATTATATTAAACTTATTAGCATAAATTATAAGGAACGACAATGTTAAAAGAAGCCAAAAAAGAAGATATCTTTCAAAGAATTATAACCAAAATCCTATATTGGTATTTTCATCAACGTCAAAAGTTTTTTATCGCAATTGGCGCCGGGATTGCAGTTATTGCGATTGTCGTCATATATTTCGCAACGACCGGCAAAGAAAATCCTGAAGTGCAATTACGTTTTACTGAAGGTTTAGGTTTATACTCAATGGAAAATTTTGATGGTGCAGAAGAACGATTTACTGAGTTTATTCGTCGATTTTCTGGTCATTACTTATCAGCAAAAGCCCATTTTTATTTAGGCAATATTTACTTTTCACGACAAGAATTTGACCGAGCACATAGAGAATTCTCTCGCGCTTATGGTAAATTAAAAAAGGATCCTATCTTAGGACCGGCTACACTGCTTGCCATCGGTAATTGTTATGAAGAAAAACAAAATCTAAAAAAAGCAGCAGAAACTTACGAACAAGTTTTTAAAAAATACAGAAAATCCCAACTTGCTGGGCCTGCCTTGATTTCTGCTGGCCGTTGCTATAAGAACTTAAATGATTTAACTCGAGCGGAAAAAGTCTACGAGAAAATTATCAAACACATTTCACCCGGTGAAGTCGTAGAAACTGCTAAAGCCGAACTTGCCTACCTAAAAACTTTACGGAATAAATTCTAAATCCGTAAACCAACTAAATCTTTATATAAACAAAAGATAACGAAAAAATCATTCTAAGTAGAACATTAATGATAACAATTTTAATTTATATTGGGTTAATCTCTTATCTAATCAATAGGGGAGACGTAATTTTGAGAACAGTAAGATACAGAATAGTTTACACTACTCAATACTGATAAAATGGTTATCTCTAATATTTAATCAATGGCAAGATGTAATTTTAAGAAAAGTAAGATAGAGAATAAGTTTATACAACTCAATATTGATGAAGTGATTATTTCTATTATTTAATCAATGATATGATACAATTTTAAGAAAAGCAAGATGCAGAATAGTCTATACAACTCAATATTGATGAAGTGATTATTTCTATTATTTAATCAATGATATGATACAATTTTAAGAAAAGCAAGATGCAGAATAGTCTATACAACTCAATATTGATGAAGTGATTATTTCTATTATTTAATCAATGATAGTGAATGTAATTTTAAGAAACGAAAGATGCAAAATAGGTTACACAACACAATCTTGATCAAATGACTATCTCAAATAGTTTATCACTGACGAGATGTAATTTTAAAAAATGGAAAGTACAGATTCAATACGGATAAATTTGATCTTATTTATTACCTAAACAATAGGGAAGATGTAGTTTTAAAAAATGGGTGTATCGGACTTAAAATATTGGTTACTTTTGCAAAGTATTGATGGTATTGGCTCGGCAATTTTGCGTAATCTTATTGAGAAATTTGGTGATGCCCAATCGGTTTTTTCCCGCGACATTCAATCACTTTTAACTATTCCTCGGATAAATGAAAAGTTAGTTAACAATATCTTTGCTGCAGAAAAAAATTTAGACCGTATGTCCTTTATTTTAGATGAGTTAAAACACAATCAGATAAGTATTATTACCTATAAAGATACAGGTTATCCTGATGCGTTAAGAAATATATCCAATCCCCCAGCAATGCTCTATATCAAAAGAAAAATATTTTCGGGAAAATCTTATGCAATTATTGGCACGCGCGAAGCATCCGCATTAGGCAAAAAATTTGCTCAAGAATTTGCCTCATCTTTAGCCCAGGCTGGTTATATTATTGTTAGTGGTTATGCAAAAGACATTGACACTTATGCTCATTTAGGTGCTCTAACTGTTGGTGGCAAAACAATTGCGGTTTTACCTGTGGGCATCTTAAAATTTACTCTCCATTCTGAACTTAGTGAGTTTACCGAGAACTTTTTTCAGCAAGCAACCATTATCTCTGAATTTTTTCCCTATAGCGAGTGGTCTGTGGGAAATGCTTTAAGTCGAAATCGTATTACGAGCGCACTGGCAGATAAAATCTTAGTAATTGAAGCCGGCGATAGCGGAGGCACAATTAACACAGTAGAATACGCTACCCAACAAGGTAAACCAATATATCTTTTTCAAGGTATTCGTTCTTTAGCAGATGAACCAATTAAAAAATTAGGCGCAATTCCGATAAAGTCAATTGAAGAACTACTCTGATAAAGGCAATATTGGTTTAAAAGGCAGGAAATGCAGAAGTATAATTATTGGTTTTTTCTTGTGGGGTTCGGTGTCTCATGAGCATTTTTCAGAGATTTCTGAAGAATTACTTGACAAATAGGACTTTTTGAGTATAAATTATATATGGCAATTGAACTTAACGAAAAAAACTTTCAATCAGAAATTATAGATTCACCAATTCCAGCATTAGTTGATTTTTGGGCATCCTGGTGTATGCCCTGCCGAATGGTCGCACCGATTATTGACGAAATATCTCAAGAATATCAAGGCAAATTAAAAGTCGGTAAAGTCAATGTGGATAACGAACCTAAATTAGCCGAAAAATATTCAATCATGAGTATTCCATCTCTTTTACTATTCAAAGATGGTGAAGTTGTTGATACTATCATCGGAGCAGTACCTAAAAGTTATCTGATAGAACATATACAGAAAATATTAAAAGAATAAACTAATTTACATAAAGTTGATAATCTGAAATAAAAATAATTCTGATTGAAGGTATATTTTCACACAAGTGTTCAACGTATTTATAAATTATAATAATCTTATATTGTTTTAAAAAATGATAACTTTATTGCATGTACGATTTGCCAAAAGGGTCTTACACATTTAGTTACCAAATATTGATTTGTTTTTATCTTCGAAACATTATATAAAGGAGTAAAAATGAAGCACATTTTAATTTCAATTTTATTTCTCAGTTTGTTTATCCACTGCGGTGGAAATCGCTCCAAATCTGCTGCTTTTACTGCAAAAACAACGGATTTTACTTTAGAGCAATTAGGTAATGGTAAAATTACCCTTTCTGAACAAAAAGGTAAAGTGGTCTTAGTCGATTTCTGGGCAACTTGGTGTCCGCCGTGTCGTGCCGCAATTCCCCATCTCATCAAACTTCATAATACTTATTCTGAGCAAGGGTTAGTTATTTTAGGTATCTCCTTAGACCAAAACCAATCCGCTTTGGAAAAATTCGTTCAAGAAACTAACATACCATATCCAATACTTATTGGCAATAATGAAGTTGCCAAAGCATACGATGTTCAGGGTATTCCAACTTTAGTTCTATTTGATAAAAAGGGCAAACAAGTCTTGCGAGAAGTTGGATTTAACGAAGCAAACATTCCTAATTTAGAAGCCAAAATTATTGAACTCTTAAAATAATTTTTAAAGTGCCCAATATGGATATTAAAAGAGTCACTCTTAAATGGATTGATAATTTAAGATTTGTCGTCACCGATGAAAATAAACATAGCCTGGTCTTAGATGCTAAAGCTGAAGTTGGTGGAACCGAAACCGGTTTTCAACCAATTAATATGATATTAATTGGTCTTGGTGGCTGTATGGCATTCGACATTGTATCGATACTTCAGAAAAAACGCGCTGAGTTAAAAGAGATGGTCGTAATAGTTGAAGGTGAACGAGCTGAAGAACATCCGAAACGCTATACGACAATCAAAGTCAAGATTAAAGTCAATCAAGAAATAAAAGAAGAAGACCTACAAAGAGCCTTTGAACTTTCCCGCGATAAATACTGTTCGGTAGCCGCTACCTTAAAAATTCCACCAGATATAAAATATGAATTGGAAATAGGGGAGAAGCAAAAAAATAAATAACAGGTATGAAGTTCTTGGAAATCAAGTTATTAAATTTATGAGAATTAAAACTGCTTATACTTTTGATGATATTTTATTGATTCCCCAAAAATCTCGAGTGCTACCCAGGGATGTAGACACTAAGACATACTTTACAAGAGAGATTTCTTTACAGATTCCTTTAGTCAGTGCTGCAATGGACACAGTTACCGAATCTAAAATGGCAATTGCCTTAGCCGTTGCCGGTGGCATTGGCGTAATTCATAAGAATTTAAGTATTGAGAATCAAGCCGCGGAAGTAATCAAAGTCAAAAGAGCTGAGAGTGGTATGATTGTTAATCCTGTGACGATTAGACCAGATGATAGTTTAACTCAGGCGAAAAAAATAATGGATCAATACGGAATCTCGGGTTTACCAGTAACCGATAACGAGGGAAAACTTTTGGGTATAATCACAAAGCGCGATATTATCTTTGAATCCGACTTAAATAAGAAAGTAAAACATCTGATGACCCCCAAGAAAAATCTTATTACCGCACCTGTGGGTACAACTCTAAAAACCGCACAAAAAATCCTCAAAGAACATCGGATTGAAAAACTACCGATTGTTGACAAAAACTTTGTCCTTAAGGGCTTAATTACCATAAAGGATATTTTGAAAAAACTTGAACATCCCGAAGCCACAGTTGATAAATTAGGAAGATTACGAGTTGCGGCCGCGATTGGCGTAAGTAAAGATAGTCTTGAGCGAAGTGAAGCACTGATTAATGCAGGTGTGGATGCTTTGGTTATTGATACTGCCCATGCCCATTCAGAAAATGTAATTAAGCTTACGAAAAAATTCCGAAGACGATTTCCTGATGTTCAACTGGTTGTGGGTAATGTTGCCACTAAAGAGGCAGTAAAAGAATTACTAAAATTAGATGTTGATGCGATTAAAGTTGGTATTGGTCCAGGTTCAATCTGTACTACTCGAGTCATTGCCGGTATCGGTGTGCCGCAGTTTAGTGCCATCTATGAATGTATGCAACAAGCTCGTATTCGAAATATTCCGATTATTGCCGATGGAGGCATAAGATTTTCTGGCGATATTGTCAAGGCATTAGCCGCAGGTGCTTCCACTGTAATGATTGGGAATCTTTTTGCTGGCACCGAAGAAAGTCCTGGAGAAGAGATTATTTTAGAGGGAAGACGATATAAAATCTATCGGGCAATGGGTTCAATCGATGCCATGAAAAAAGGTTCAGCAGATAGATATTTTCAGGAAGAAGCCAAAAAGTTTGTACCTGAAGGAATTGAAGGTAGGGTTCCTTACCGAGGTAAAGTTAATGATTTTATCTATCAACTCATTGGTGGAGTAAAAGCCGGCATGGGTTATTGTGGTGCAAGAACTATTAAGGAACTTCAGAAAAAAGCAAAATTCGTATTTATAACTAATACTGGATTAAGAGAAAGCCACCCACATGATATTACTATCACTAAAGAAGCACCCAATTACGAATTATTCAATCAATAATACTTTCAATAAATAATACTTTAGTCAAAATACTATAATTTAAATATATACTAGCAAATATTTAGCATAATTTAATAAATTCCATATACCCACAATACACCAATTTTCCCTGAAAAATTCATCGCAGAATCAGTAAACATAACTAGCAACGGTATTCCCTACTAAAAAGCTATTTCCCTAATGTTTTTATTACCATCACTGAAAAATTTATGCAATTTTACCCACCCCATATAATTATCAAAATTAGTAAACCATTAATAGCAATGTTATTCATTACTAAAAAACTATTTCATTAGTATTCTTATTATCACCGAACATAGATTCATTGCCAATAATAAAAAACGACAAAATTGCTCAAAGCTTATTTTTTCTTTCCAAATCATTGAGAGAATCATCTTTCTCATACATAGACGCCAACAGCAACAGCTAGAAAAATTATAATCTTCATGCACAAAAATTTCCAAATACAAACTACTACATTTTCAACCAAACACCTACAACCCAAAACTCAGAGGAGATACACTAACGATTCTGTGAAATTTTAATCGCCAACATAGTTTACATAAGATTTATTATCAGAAGTAAACTTGTAGCTTGAGAAGGGTGGGCCGTTTTAGGTAGTTTTGGGGATTTTAATAGATTTTATGGTTGATTATTAGTCTTTTGTAGGATTAAATTTTTAGGTTCCGGGCGTATGTAGAGATTATTGGAATTTCCCATTGATTTCCGGTGCCAGCGGATATTATGCCGACGATGATTAATATTAAGTAGGCAAAAGAAAGTATTGTGCCGATAATATGATAGACAATCCAGCCGATTGCATTAAATAAGAATCCAATTATGATAATATGGCCTAATATTCCACGAAAAATTGCATTTATTAGCCAGATTCCGACCCAAAGGACAATATAGATGATTAATAAGACTAGACTCTGTTTGCCGTGTTGTTGAGCAAAATCATCATCCCGACAGAGATAAATTGGTAAAAAGCAAAAAAACGGCAGATAGCCGATAGCACTCAATACGCGATTTGATAACCATATTTTTTGATTTTCCATAATTTCTATTATTATCTAAAAACTTGATTTTGTCAATGAAAAGATGCAATATGTCCAACACATACTATACAGTGTATGAAATTTAATTATAATGGTTATGGAAACAGGTTTTGCAATGTGAAAATTTATCCCTATATTATATTAAAGAGTTAAAATTGACTACAAACCACTCTTAAGTGTCTTTAAAAGTAGATATTAAAGATTTCGTTATGCGATACTGATAAATGTTAGGTAAATTAACCGGTTAAATTTGATTCTTAGAGTGAAGAGCTATTGTCAATGTTTATGGAAATTTGTTATAGTTAAGCGTATCTTTTTTCTTTCTGTAAGGTTCCATCAAGCTGTTTTTGTTGATTCACGATTGATGTAACCAATTCCAGATAACTTAACCGCAACCATCCGTTCTCTAATCTCAACATAAAATATATCCAACCCCTCACAATTTTTCTTTTTTGTTTGATGCTAACTCCATAGATACTCTACTTAAAAGTAGAGTTAATTATATGCCCAATAATTGGGTAGTAATCTAATTAATTGCTTGATTGACAAGTGGTTAGATAATCCAATCGGTTGTCCAAGGGGAAGATAGGGGAGGTATTGTGGATGTGCATAAATTAAATTAAAACACTCTTTTCTTGTCTTAAAAGCCTTTAATCTTATGATAAACCCATTATTCGTTGTTTGTTAATATTACTTTCCATATTTACAAATAATCAATCTAACCATTTTGATCAATCTTTTATACACTCTTATGGAAGAAAATACCAATTTACACAAAAATCTTAACTCTATTTATGCAAAATTAATGTTCTTATAATTAAAGAACTAAGAAACATTAGTCTAAAAAAATCTGCAAAATGTGTAGATTACACCGAGATATGACAACAAGATTGAGATACTCATTTGTGCGCGTTATGTCATTTGAGATAATATTGACTTTGTCAGAATTCACTATTGGGGGATGATACCAATTGATTTCGCTTAAAACTGTTTTAACCCGACATATAATTAGAAACATTCTTTCAACTCACTTATTGGGAACTCTAAAAAATATTCAAGAGACACCAAGACCCATAAGAAAAAACTAAAACTAACAATTGTGCTTCTGCATTTTATGCCTTTTGAACCAATATTGACTTTATCAGAGTTCTTTTATTGAAACCACTGCAAAATGTGCAGATTACACCGAGATACAACAGAAAAATCAAGATACTCATATGTATGTGCACGTTGTGTTATTTGTCAGAGTTCTCTTTATTTAGTGCTTGACTTTCTTTAATATTGTTGCAAAATATCTTAATTGTAGATTTATGTTTTTTTGTGCACAGTTTTTCTGTACTCGAATCGTTCTTGTATACTTAACAGCATATCATATGGTTGAGTTTTAGTTATTATTATGGTGAGTAAAATATCTTATACAGATGCTATTTTTTGACGAAATATCATATACATAGATTTATACTTGTGATTTTTATTTTATTTATTAGTAGGTAAAATATTATAATGTTTGGATTTCTATTTGCGATTATCTTATTTTTAAGTTGTTGCGGATATTCAACCCGCACCATTATCCCCGTACACTTAAAATCAGTTGCAATTCCGGTGGTAGTTAATGAGACGATGAAACCGGGATTGGGTGAACTTTTGACTGACCAGTTAATAACTGATTTTAATCGTGACCGAAGTTTAAGAGTCACTTCTTTGGATAAGGCTCATCTCATTATCAATTGTAAAATTACAAATTATGACCGCTCGCCCCAATCTTATACTTCAGCCCAAGAAGTGTTGGTCTGGAAAATAACGCTTTCAGCTTATGTGGAAGCCGAAGATAAGGTTGAAGAAACTTTTTTGTATCAAGGTAACGTCTCAACTTTTGTTACTTATGATAATCAGTCTGAATCGGAAGATACTGGTATTGACCGGGCAGTTAAGAAACTCTCTCAAGAAATTTTAAGAAAAGTTCTGACAACTTGGTAAAACACACTAATCCGTATAAGAAAAAAAATTCTAATAATATCACGATTAAGATTGATAAGATTGTTTATCAAGGAAGTGGTATTGGTAGTTTTGAAGGAATTAAGGTTTTTGTGCCTTATACTGCACCCGATGATATCATTCAAGCCCAAATTATCCAAAAGAAAAAGAATTACTGGTTAGCAGAAATCAGAAAGATAATAAAACCATCTCCTTTACGCACTCTGCCTGCCTGTGTTTACTTTACTCAATGTGGAGGATGTGATTTACAGCATCTAAAATACCTTTCGCAATTAGAAATCAAAAAAGCATTTGCAGTTGAATCTTTAGAACGTCTCTGCCATCTAAAATTATCTCCGTCACCAGAAGTCGAACCTTCTTCACCTTTTCATTACCGAAATAAGACCCAATACCCTCTTGCAAGTAATCCTTTACGCATTGGGTTTTATCAACAACAAACCCACAATGTTATTGATATTAATCAGTGTTTATTACATCCGAAAATTTTTGATGATGTGCGTCAAGTAATCAAAAATCTGATCAATGAAGTCAAAGAGCCAATTTATAATGAAATCTCACATACTGGGAACTTAAGGCATCTTATCATTCGTTTAGGAATGAATACAAATGAGATGCTTTTGACTATTGTCACCCGAACCGATAAGGTCTCGGAAAAATTATATGAATCCTTGTCGGAAAAATTTTCTAATCTAGTGGGCATTACGCAAAATATTAATCCCACAAAAACGAATCGCATTTTAGGTAATAAAAATAAAGTTTTGTGGGGACGAGACTATTATTATGAAAGATTACTTGATAAACAATTTAAGGTCTCGGTTAATGCATTCTTTCAAGTAAATACTGCGCAAACCGAAAATTTAGTCCAAAAATTAAGAGAGTATGTGGGTAGAGCTGAAGTAGTTTTAGATTTATATTGTGGGGTAGGAGTATTATCAATTATGATTAGTGATTTAGCAAAGAAAATTTACGGCGTTGAAATTAGTGAATCTGCAATTATTGATGCTTATGAGAACCTTAAGTTGAATAACATTGGGAATATTGAATTTTATTCTGCACCAGTTGAGATTATAGTTAGTAAGTTTCATAACATTGATACTGTAATCCTTGACCCACCACGAAAAGGTTGTGCAGAATCAGTGCTTCAAGATATTATTAAACTTAAACCCAAAAAGATTATTTATATCTCTTGTAATCCGACAACTTTTGCTCGAGACTTGACAATTTTAATGAAACATAATTATTATTTAGAAAAATACGAACTAATTGATATGTTTCCACAGACTTTTCATATTGAATCTATTGCTTTAATTGTTCCTAAATGAAAGATAAAACCGATGAGCGATAAACTTTTAACCTTGTCAATTGTACTTAGTAAGAAATTCAAGGTATTGTGCAAGATTTTATCTGTCTATGGATTGAATTATATAATCCTTTTAGTATTGTCCATTACTTTTACGAAAAACTCTGACAAAGTCGATATTGATTCAAAAGGCATGAGATGCAGAAGCATAATTGTTGGTTTTTTCGTATGGCTCTCAGTGACTCTTGAATATTTTTCAGACTTCGCTTACGAAATTCAAAACATTATAAGATTTAATTGTTTATGTTTAGGAATTATCTAAGTTGTTCGTGTGTTGACAAGAGCAAGAAATTCAAAATATCGTCCGGGATTTTAATTATCTATAATTTGAATTATATAATTCCTTTTAATATTGACTATTGCACTTACAAAGAAATTTAAAGTATTATATCGGAATTTAACTATCTATGATTAGCAATAAAACTGAATATTTAGTTACCGCGAAAAAAATTTATGCCTTAGATGATAAAGAGTCAATCTATACTTCAATGCTTATTGCCGATGGCAAAATCCAAGCACTTTCTGACTTGCCTCTCCCCTATCATGGAGAAAAAATTTCTTTTCCTAATAATTTTATCGTTCCTGGATTTATTGACTCTCACACTCATATTTTGGGCACAGGTTTACAAGTGATATTTCCTGAAGTTTCTAAAGTTCAATCACTTGATGAATTATATGAAAAAATCGCTTCCTATTATTCTTTGGCTAAAGAATTTCGGTTTTTATTAATTTTTAATTTTGACCCCGAAAAAATAAAAGAGCAAAGTTATCCGCATCGTAAGGAACTTGACCGCGTGATTAAAGATTATCCCATACTTTTGTATCGGATTGATGGCCATTCGGGTGTATTAAATACTAAAGGTTTAGAAGAGATTATTAAGCTTAACGAATCGGTTTTAGAAGATGGTTTAGAACTTGACCAATACAAAGAGCCGACTGGTGTGATTCGGGGAAAAGCCTATGAATTTGTTGCTCGTTATTTTGCCAAAAAGATTAATCCTGATATTCGGTTAGAAGCATTTTATAGGGCATGCGATTTAGCAATTAAGAACGGTGTAACCACAATGGTTACAATGCTCGGTTCAGAAGAAGATGATATTACCTGTGAATTGTTATTAAAATATCAGTCACGATTACCAATTGAAGTCATTCCGTTTTATCAGACTAAGGATGTAAAGCGGATAAAAAGTTTGGGGTTAGTTAGAATTGGGGGTTGTATTTTAATTGATGGTTCCTTGGGCTCACATACTGCTGCTTTAAGACAAGATTATGCGGATAAACCAAATCATTATGGAATCTTATATTTAACAGATGAAGAACTCAAGAAGTTTTATCAAAATGCGGAAAATAATAATTTACAAACTGCAGTGCATGCAATTGGCGACCGGGCAATTGAACAAGTAATTCGGGTGTGGGAAGAGATATTAAAAGAGAATAAACTTCGGCATCGGATTGAACATTGTGAACTTTTAGATGATGAACTGATTGAACGGATTCGCAAATTAGGATTGATTGTTAGTGCGCAACCCGCATTTGAATATTATTGGGGTGGCGAAGATAAGATGTATGCTCAAAGATTAGGCAAACGATGGGAAAAGACTAATCCCTTGAAAAAATTATTAAATGCAGGAATAATCGTTGCTGGTGGCTCTGATGCACCGATTACACCAATTGACCCATTATTAGGCATAAAATCCGCAGTCCAACATCCTAATCAAGAATTTCGCATCTCCCCTATTCAAGCATTAAAAATCTTCACTAAAAATGGCGCATATGCAGTCTTTTTAGAAGACCGACTTGGCATCTTAAAAGAAAATTATCAAGCAGATTTTATTGTTTTAGAACAAGACCCAATAATGACAACGAAAAATAAAATATTGAAAGTCTTTAAATCCGGCAAAGAATTAAAATAACTATCTGACAATAAAATAAGTATAAAAAAATAGGTTATGAATCCGAAACAATTGAAATAAATATCATTAAAATAAGTTATAAAAATTAGGTTATAAATCTGAAACAATTAAAATAAATATCATTTTCAGTAACTTATTAAAAATACTGACATTACCGAGAAAATAGATGAGTATTATATACCATAAAAATAGTACAATTATTTAACTGATTTTTTTATTTAACTGTTTAATAGACAATAAGTAATAATAATTTGC
>CAYYPG010000049.1:0-15440 GCA_964473505.1 uncultured bacterium
AGTTGCGATTTCAAAGTTGGAATTAAAGTTGCGGTTTCTAAGTTGGAACGACATACTTACCCTTGACGAAGTATAATTCTTAATTTATAATGTACTTTATGATAAAGAAAGGACCAGTGACCGAATTGAAAGAAAAATTAAAAACCCTTAGCGTTGAAGCCAAATGCCATTATGAAAATTATTTACGGCTATTGGCCGAGTTTGAGAATTTTCGTAAGCGCAAAGAGCGTGAATTTGATGAGTTTCGGCTGTATGCCAATGAAAATCTAATGACTGAACTTATCCCGGCTTTAGAAAACTTTGACCGTGCCTTAGCCTGTAAAGATTTGAGTCTTGCCAATAATGCTGAGAGTTTGCAAAAAGGTTTGGAAATTGTCTATCGTCAATTAAAAAATATTTTAGAAAAATTTGGTTTGAAAGAATATTCCATGCTCAATCAGGAATTTAGTCCTAAAACTTGTGAAGCAATTAGTTTTATTGAAACTAATGATAAACCAGCCAATACAGTAATTGAAGAAATTAATAAGGGTTATTTGTATCATGATAAAGTAATCCGACCCGCAAAAGTAATTGTGGCTAAGCCTTTATCCCAAGATGAGAAAAAAGATTCTGGGGAAAAATGTGATAGTGATATTAATAATCAAGAGGTGAAATAGCGCATCGACTTAAGATTTCCAAATCGATTGACAATTAAAATAGTCTAATTAATTATAGTAGGAATGTATAATATAAGTTTAGGAGGAAAACCATGGCAAAAGTTATTGGTATTGATTTAGGTACAACTTTTTCTTGTGTTGCCGTAATGGAACGAGGACAACCAATTGTTATTCCTAATCCCGAAGGCGGCCGAATTACACCTTCGGTAGTTGCTTTTGGTAAAGAACGACTGGTGGGTACATTGGCTCGTAGACAAGCAATTATTAATCCCGAACATACTGTCTATTCGATTAAGCGATTTATGGGTCGACGGTATTCAGAAGTAACCGAAGAGATTAAGCGCGTTCCGTATAAAGTTGTCGAAGCACCGAATGGCGACGCTTGGGTTAAGATTGATGACAAGACTTATTCGCCACCGGAAATCTCAGCCATGATTCTCCAATATCTAAAAAAAGCAGCTGAGACCTATTTAGGTGAACCAGTGACCAAAGCAGTGATTACTGTTCCAGCGTATTTTAATGATTCTCAACGTCAAGCAACTAAAGATGCCGGCAAGATTGCAGGTTTAGAAGTGCTGCGAATTATAAATGAACCAACCGCAGCGTCATTGGCTTATGGTCTGGATAAGAAAAAAGCGGAAAAGATCGCGGTTTACGATTTAGGCGGTGGTACATTTGATATCTCCATCTTAGAAATCGGTGAAGGTGTTTTTGAAGTTCGTTCTACTAATGGTAATACCCATTTAGGTGGAGATGATTTTGATGCTCGAGTAATGGAATGGATATTAGAAGAATTTCGCAAAGAGCATGGTATTGATTTGTCCCAAGACCGCACTGCCCTACAACGCATTCGCGAAGCCGCAGAAAAAGCCAAATGCGAACTCTCTACCGTAATGGAAACAACCATTAGTCTACCATTTATTGCTTCGGACCCGAAAAAAGGTCCATTACACATTGAGTTAAGATTAACCCGCGCTAAATTAGAAGCATTGGTTGACGATTTGATTCAAAGTACGCTTGGTCCAGTAAAACAAGCCTTGGAAGATGCCAAATTGACACCATCCCAGATTGATGAAGTCATCCTGGTTGGTGGACAAACTCGCATGCCGAAAGTACAAGAAGTGGTTAGAAATTTCTTTAACAAAGAGCCTAATAAGAGTATCAATCCTGATGAGGTTGTTGCAGTTGGCGCGGCAATTCAAGCCGCAGTTTTAGCCGGTGAAGTTAAGGATGTTGTGCTTTTAGATGTTACACCACTTTCTTTGGGTATTGAAACTTTAGGCGGTGTGATGACAAAAATCATTGAACGCAATACAACGATTCCAACGCGTAAAAGCCAGATTTTTACAACTGCCGAAGATAATCAAAGTGCCGTTACGATTCATGTGTTGCAAGGCGAACGAGAAATGGCAGTTGACAATCGAACCTTAGGCCGATTTGAACTTTACGGGATTCCACCTGCACCACGCGGTGTACCACAAATCGAAGTTACTTTTGACATTGATGCGGATGGTATTTTACATGTTACGGCTAAAGATTTGGCAACCAAAAAGGAACAAAGTATTCGCATTACAGCTTCTTCGGGATTAAGCAAGGAAGATGTCGAGCGCGCGATTAAAGATGCCGAAGCCCATGCAGCTGAAGACCGTGCCAAACGGGAATTAATTGAAACCCGCAACCGTGCAGATACTCTAATCTATCATACGGAGAAAAGTCTTAAAGATTTTGGCGATAAAGTCTCAGAATCAGAACGCAAACAAATTGAGGATGCTATTACGCGACTTAAGGAGTCGATGAAAGGGCAGGATAAATCGGCGATTGAACGTGATATGGAAGCATTGCAAAAAGCAAGTTATAAATTAGCCGAAGAAATGTATCGCCAAACCCAAGCCAAAGGTGCAGAAACCACTGCTCGCGAAGAATCTAAAACCAGTGATAAAAAAGTCGACGCTGACTACCAAGTCTATGATGACGATAAAAAATAATAGACCATAGTGAGTTGTACCAAAGACTAAAAGATTAATGGTCTTGGTATCGTCTCTCTACACCATAAAACATAGCCTTAAAATATAGTCTAAACGACCTGACGATGGCAAAACGAGATTACTACGAAATCCTAGGTGTTTCCCGGAATGCGACTACCGACGAAATAAAACAAGCATATCGTCGATTAGCCAAACAATACCATCCGGATATGAATCCGACTAATAAAAAAGAAGCCGAAGAAAAATTCAAAGAACTATCCGAAGCCTATGAGGTTTTGGTTGACAATGAAAAACGGAAACTGTATGACCAATATGGTCATGAAGGAGTCTCGCAACGGTTCAGCCCTGGTGGTTTTCAATGGCGGGATTTCAGTCATGCTGAAGACCTTAAAGATATCTTTGGCGACATCTTTGATTTTGGTCAAATCTTTCGTGGTTTTGGCGAAGGTAGCATCTTTGACTTGTTTACCCGCAGTCGACCGACACGAGCCCAAGCCACACGAGGTCGAGATATTCACATCCGATTACGCTTGACCTTAGAGGAAATTGCGCATGGAACAACTAAAGAATTAACTTTTTCTCGGTTTGAAAAATGTGAAACCTGTAATGGTAAAGGTGGCACTGGAACTACTACTTGTTCGCATTGTCAGGGTCGAGGGGAAACGCGGCATGTTTCCCGTAGTGTTTTTGGTCAATTTATTCAAGTCACGACTTGTAGTGAATGTGCCGGTACTGGTCAGCAGATTAAAAACCTCTGCTCAAAATGCTCAGGAGAAGGTAGAATTCGCGTGCCGAAAACATTAAAGGTGGTAATTCCACCGGGAGTTAGTACTGGCAACTTTATTCCCTTGCGCGGTGAGGGTCATTATGGTCCGGGCGGTCGGGGTGATGTTATTATTGAAATTGAAGAAAAAGAACATCCGCTGTTTGTCCGCAAACATGACGATCTTGTCGTTGAAGTACCAATTTCTTATACAACTGCAATCTTAGGTGGCGAACTGGAAGTGCCAACTTTGGATGGTAAAAAGAAAATTAAGATTAATCCTGGAACGCAACACGGCGAATTGATAAGAATCAAAAACGCGGGTATCAAGCGACTGAATGGTGGTAAAGGTGATGAGATTATCCGAATTGCAATTCACATTCCTAAGCACTTAAGTACTCGGGAAAAAGATTTACTCAAAGAATTAGAACGGATTCGCACAGAAAATCCACCTTCCTCCCGAAAACCAGAAGACAGATAATGACTCAAACTCTATAAGTTATATTATGGAACTATATTATACTGACAAAAGTAATATCTACTCCAATCGTTTACATATTTACGGTCAAGAAGCACATCACATAAGTCGAGTAATGCGTCATAAGGTTGGCGATGTAATTTATGTCACCGACGGTGAAGGAAATGAATATCACTGCACGATTGATAAAATCAATAACCATATTGAAGCTAACATTGTAAATATAAATCGCAAAGCCCGAGAGTCAAAAATTAAGATTGCCTTAGCCCAAAGTGTTATCAAAGGTTTTCGGATGGATATTGTGATTGAAAAAGCGACTGAATTAGGTGTTAATGAAATTATCCCGGTAATTACCGAACGAACTATTGCTCAAGTCTCAGAAAGAAAGGTTGAACGGTTTAAAAATATTGCTTATGCCGCCCTTAAATCATCAACCCGAACTTTGCTTCCGCAGATATCATCGCCAATAACCTTTTCCCAATTGCTTAATAGGATTTATGAGTACGATTTAGCCCTTTTAGCTTGGGAAGAAGAAAAACAGCATCGTTTAACTGATATTATTCCTGCTCAGCAGTTCAGAAAAATTTTATTAATCATAGGACCTGAAGGTGGTTTTAGTGAAGAAGAAATTCAAAAGACATTGAAGTTAGGCGTTAGGTGTTTTACTTTAGGCCCAAGACGCTTACGAGCTGAAACAGCGGCAATTACTGCCCTTTCATTATTAATGTATGAATTAAAGGAAATGTAAATGTTTGAAATTAATTTGACAGCCGCTATACTTTTCTGTAGTATTTTTTATTATGCTGAGATAAGTATTTGGCTAATTTAGGAGGTGTTAATGAACAATGCCTGAAATTATTGTCAGAGAAGGCGAACCCTATGAAAATTTTATTCGGCGCTTTCGTCGGGCATGCGAACAAGCAGGCATTCATAAAGAGATTAAACGTCGTGAGTTTTATGAAAAGCCCAGCGAACGTCGCAAACGAAAACTGGCTGAAGCCAAACGCAAAGCCTGGCGTCGCAGCCAAGCCGAATTAAGCGGTCGAGGATAATATATTGGTACTTGATAAGCCAATGTAGGTATAAATTGAAAAATAGTGGCATAATAAACATTTGTAGATATTGTTTTAGGCTTATTGAACTACCGGTATTTAATAAAAATTTTAAAATTCTAAAAAATGTCCAATCTATTGTCTTACTGTTGGAGAAAACACGAAAAAGGTCTAAATATATAATTTACTGATACAGACAAAATGCACTTAATTTTATTCAGATCCGATAGCTGATGTGATTTCTTATTTAATTATAGAACAAAACTGCTTCAATTATGAATTTGAGAATCCGGTTTATGTTGAGAGTGTATCGTTGGTCATTGCTTAATATTTTGAATAACATAAGTCAGTTTTGTCAATATTTTTATGGACAATAAAACCTTAAGCTTATTAGAATTCGACCGCATTCAAAATCTTTTAGCCGAAAGAACCCAAACCGATATGGGTCGGGAATTAGCCCTTATGATTCAACCCCAGCAGAATCTTAATTTCATTGAAAACGAATTCGATTTTATTGACGAACTCTTAAAACTTAATCAAGAACCGACGCTATCAAATATCTATGATTTACGGCATTACTTTACCAATAATGTGCCATTTGTCTTTTCTCCAGATGTTCTCAAAACGATGCAAAAAACCTTTGAACAAATTCGCAAAGTCAAGGAGTTCTTTATTAACCATAAAAATCTTGCTCCCAAATTTTACTATTTAGTTAAAGACCTACCAACCTTTGAATCTTTAGAAGATCTTATTGACCAAAATATTGACGAATTTAATGAAATCAAATCTGATGCTTCACCGACACTTAAACGTATTCGAAAAGAACTAACCCAGAAACGTACTTATATTATCAACCAACTGGAAAAAATAATGGCGGCGCAGTCGAATTTATTCCAAGAGCATAATTTTGTTCTGCGTCAAACTCGTTACTGTCTACCGCTTAAAATTGAAATGCACGAAAAGATTCCAGGTATTGTCCATGAGTTTTCCACCTCAGGCAAGACTGTATTTGTTGAACCTTTATCATTAATCGAAGACCAGAATGAATTTGCCCGACTTAAAGACAAAGAAAAAGAAGAGATGCAAAGAATTCTTAGTTTGATTTCTAATGAAATATTTTATAAGCGCGAACCGATTTTGACTGCATTTAAATTGATTGCTGAAATTGATCTTAAACTGGCCAAAAAACATTTTGCCCGAGATTTTTACTGCACCCGACCGCGGTATGCGGCTGATGGTTGTATAAAAATTGTAAAAGGTCGACATCCGCTACTTATGCTGACCAAACCATCGGCTTCAATCATTCCACTCGATTTTCACTTGCCCACTGAGACTAATATCATATTAATTTCTGGACCTAATGCTGGAGGAAAGACAGTGGTTTTAAAAACCGTCGGATTATTTGCGCTGATGTACTCGGCCGGATTATTTTTACCGGCAGATGATGGCACCAGTATGCCGCTTTTTAACAAGGTATTTGCTGATATTGGCGATGAGCAGTCGCTGGATGCTAACCTCTCATCTTTTTCTGGCCATCTATTGAGAATAAAGGAAATTCTTATGCAAATTGATAAATCGAGTTTAGTGTTATTAGATGAAATTGGTGCTTCAACTGCGCCTGAAGAAGGTTCGGCGCTTGCTATGGCTATATTAGAAAAAATCCGAGATGTCCGTGCTTATTGCCTTGCGACCAGCCATCTGAATCCGCTTAAAGCCTTAGTCCATAGTGCTGAGAAAATGAAAAATGCGGCAATGGAATTTACTGACCGACCAACTTATCGATTTATTATCGGTATGCCCGGAATTTCTAATGCCTTAGAAATTTCACAAAAATTAGGCTTTCCCGTATCACTAATTGAGCGTGCCCGAATGTTTTTAGACCAAGGCTGGATAAGTCTTTCTCAATGCCTTAAAGATTTAGCCGTAGAAACTGAAAGGTTAAGGAACTTAAACGAGCAATTGGCAAAAGAAAAACAAGAGTTGGAAATTCAAAAAGTCAATTATGAAAATCTCATAAGTAAGTTTAAGTCTTATGAAAAGCAAGAAAAACAAAGATTGACATCAGAATACAAACGCCTAATCATTGAACAGCGGCGGAATATAGAAAATCTCGTCCGGGCAATCAAAGAGTCTAATGCCGAAAAACAGAGCATCGTTAAAGCCAAAAAATACATTGAGGAACAATTAACTAATCTCCCTGGTCATGACGAGATTCAAGATACATTGGAGACGATTGAAATTAAGTCTCCACAGTTTAAAGTCGGTGACCAGGTGCTTTCCCAGACCTTTCAAAAGATTGGCACGGTCATTGAAATTAATGAAAAAAAATCCAAAGTTGCTTTCGGTAGTATTCAAATTGAATTACCCAATAGAGATTTAGTGCTTCAGACTCCTATTAATGCAAATACTGAATCATATTCTCAACCAGTATCTGTTCTATCCAGTGCATATCTTTCTGAACCAATGTTAAATAATGTCATTAATATCCGCGGTATGACTAAAGAAGAAGCAATGGATATTTTAGCCCGATTTATCGATAATGCTTATCAAAATCATATTCCGATTATCTCGATTATTCATGGCAAAGGTAAAGGTATCTTAAAAGAGTTGGTCTGGGATACTCTAAGAAAAGACCCCCGAGTGGAAAAAATTCGTTTTGGTGAAAAATATGAAGGTGGTTTAGGCCTTACTAAGGTGTATTTCAAATACTAAGATGGTTGTATGTAATAGTTACCCAATGATACAATAATGCATAAACTGTCAAATGATAAATTTCTCGGAAGTTGTGATTATGAAAATACGATTGGTGTTATTCAAAATAGGGATAGTTGTAGAAATAAACTATTAACAAAAGAATTGATAGGTATGACATTGATATTGTGCAAAACCGATCATAGCATCAGAGGATACATTGCTTAAGCTGTCGTTATGACAAAAATCAATAACGATTATTACAACTTTAACATAAAACAGGATATCTTCTGTCAAAAACGACCATGATTAAAAAAGAGATTATTGACCAAATTCGTGAACGGGCAGATATTGTCCAAATAATTTCTGAATATGTTCCTTTAAAGAAAGCCGGCAAATATTATCGGGCATTATGTCCTTTTCATAGTGAAAAGTCACCGTCATTCTATGTCAGTCAAGAACGCCAAATCTATCATTGTTTTGGTTGCGAAGCCAGTGGGTCAGTCTTCACTTTTATTATGGCTTATGAAAAGATAACTTTTCCCGAAGCCATTAAAAAATTAGCGGAGAAACTTGGTATTACGATTCAAACCGAAACCATTCCTTATTGCTACCAACCGCTACTTGATGCATGCGAATTTGCGACTAATTTTTTCTCAGCCGAATTAAGAAAATCAAACAAAGCAATGGAATACGTAAAAAAACGAAAAATTAATCCTGATACTGTTGCGCGTTTTCGTTTAGGTTATGCCCCAAGTGGCAACGTACTATTCGGAACAGCCAAAAAACATGGCTTTTCTGAAGAAATATTAATAAAAGCCGGCTTAATCGTAAAAAAGGATACCGGCTATTATGATTGGTTTTATGACCGATTGATATTTCCGGTTTTCTCATTATCTGGTAAAGTTATTGGCTTTGGTGCACGGGTACTTGACGACACCAAAGAACCTAAATATCTTAATTCGCCGGAAACTAAAATCTTCAAAAAGAGCGAAAACTTATACGGTCTATTCCAATCCAAAAATTATTTATACAATAATCCACCAATTTTAGTTGAAGGAAATTTCGATTTGCTTTCGTTGGTTAATCACGGTATCAATAATGTTGTTGCACCATTAGGGACCGCTTTTACTAATGAACAAGCTTTACTCTTACGCCGGTTTAATAATCGTCTTATCATTGTTTTTGATGCTGATGATGCGGGGAAAAATGCCACACTTCGGGTTGTAGAAACTTGTCTGAAGGTAAATTTAGAACCCCAGATTTTAACGCTACCAGATAATTTTGACCCGGACAAGTATATCAACGCTTATGGCAAAGAGAGTTTTAATAATCTCCTCAAAAGTCCACTTGATTTTATCGATTTTTTGATTAAAATAAGAAATTTTAATTCAATCTTTACAAAACAAGTCCAATTAAAAGAAATCCTTGACTATATATCATTGATGGAAGGGAATATGACTCAGGAACTTTATTTGAATAAAGTTGCTGAGGTATTTAAGGTCGCTAAAGAAAATCTCATAAACGAAATTAGAAAAAAAATATCTAATCGTGGGGTTTTGCCCACAAGTAAAACTGTGAAAACCGCTGGAACCAATATAATCGAAGGCCAACTATTGGCGTTGATTGTTAATATTCCCGAATATGCATTAATGGCAAAACAAGAATTACCATTAGAGGCGTTCAGTTCAAATGAAACCCAGGCTATTGCGCAAATAGTCTATAATAATGTAGAAAGTAATAAGTGTTCAATTGCACAGATTATTGATAGTATCGAAGATGAAGGACTAAAAAAGAAAATTGCTAATTTAAGCTTTCAGATAACGGCTCAGCCGCGTCGTGAAGAATTCGAACAGAAATTGATTAAATTCAAGGCTTCCTGGATATATCAAAAGATGTTGATTGCGAAAAAACAAGGTGATGAAGCTTTATCCGCAAAACTTTCTTTAGAACATTATGAATTGAGGAAAAGGCTGACTCAAAATAAAAAATAATGTATGAAAATATATAACAAAATAAAACAACTTTGATCAAAAAGTCTTATAAGGATTATTGGTAATGTAAAAGAAGTTTTTATGACAACAAAGTACATTTCATTGATATGCGAAATTATAGTGATGCTGAATGAAAGAAAAAATATTGTCAAAAAGAAATACTCCATTGGAATGTAACATTTTCCAAGGAATACAAAGTTGCTTAATTTAATATAATAGTAAAGGAGCGGTGTGATGAAAAAATATAAGAATTTAATCAATAAAATTCTCAAAAATATTCCTCAGGATAATACATTGACTTATGATGAGTTAGACAAATTATTACCCGAAGATTTACAATCACCCGAAGATATCGAAGAAATTGTTTCGGCGCTTCAGAAAAAAGGTGTTCAGGTTTTACGCACTCGGGCAATTACACCTCCGGCACCGCGTAAAGCACCTAAACCGACAATTTTCCGAGTTGACGACCCAACCAAGTCTTATTTTCGCGAATTAAGTAAGTTTTCGTTACTTAGCCGAGAAGAAGAAATTCTATATTCTAAAGCGATGGAAGCCGGCTATAAAGAAATTACTCGTTATATTTTTGAACCGGTTCCATTGGCAGAAAAATTAGTTGAGGAGTGTTTTTCGGTGGAAGAAGATACTCGTCCTTTAGACCAAATCGCCCGCGTTGAATTCGAATGCCTATTAAATAAAAAGGCATATTATCGCGACCGACAAAAGTTTATTCGTCGGGTACGGGCAATTAAACGGGAAATAGATGTATTAAAAAATCTATTAAACCATCGACAAACTCCGATAATAAAACGACGCATCATTAAAATAAAAACCCGCATCTTTTCTAAAATTCAAAGCCTTTCGCTCCAACATCACTTGATAAATAAATTCATTCAAGAATTTAAAGTGATGGCACAAGAAACAATTCGTATCTACAACAAACTTGAATTATTAGCCAAGCAAAAAAAATCGGCAAAAGAGGAAATTAGTGTCTTACGAAAACAACTACGCGAACTCCGTAAATATTTTGATAAAGACCCAGAAGAATTGCAAGAAATCTTAGCGAAGATTGACCAACAAGAAGCCAAAATCATTCAGGCTCGAGATCGAATGATTGAAGGTAACATCCGATTAGTTATTTCCATTGCAAAAAGATATATTAATCGGGGTTTAGAGTTTGCGGACTTACTAGAGGAAGGTAATGTTGGTTTAATTAAAGCAATCGAAAAGTTCAATTATCGGAAAGGATTTAAGTTTTCGACTTATGCTACTTGGTGGATTAAACAAGCTATCACTCGCGCTATTGCCGACCAATCGCGTACGGTTCGAGTTCCAGCCCATATTCTTGATGCCATTAATAAAATCTCTAAAGTTCAACGCAAATTCATGCAAACTTATGGTCGCGAACCAACGGTATCGGAAATCGCTCAGCGCCTTTCAACGCGTAAGGATAAAATCGAAGCTTTGGCGAAAATTTCGCAATTTGGTATCTCTTTAGACAAACCGATTGATGATGAAGCATCCAGTTTTATCGGCGACTTCATCTATGATGAAAAAAGTATTTCACCTTCACATGCCGCAGGCATTGAACTATTACGAGAAAAACTTAATGAAGTGCTCAGTGTGCTTTCGAAACGCGAAGAAAAAGTATTACGACTGCGTTTTGGTTTGGGTGACGGTTCGCCCCGAACTTTAGAAGAAGTTGGACAAATCTTTAATATTACGCGTGAGCGAGTTCGACAAATTGAAGCCAAAGCATTAAAGAAACTGCAACATCCGGTGCGCTTACGTCGATTTGCCCAACTCCGAGAACTGCTCCAATAAATTGTATGCACTTACTTTGGAATATAAATTTCTTAAAATCCTTTATATTTATAATCCCTTGGAACAAACAAGAAAATTAATATAATGTCGACGGTGTGGCTTCGTAAGAGAACATTTTAAGAGTTTTGGTAGACTAAGTGTGACAAAGAAGAAAATTGTCTTTATAAATTTAATAAAGTCCAAGAATCACAACTCACTAATATCTTGCGGTTTTTCAGTCGCTTTGCCGTTGGTGTTGGAAAACACCATGCTTTTTTGCAAAATACATCCGTATTGAACTTAACCATTTCTGTAAAGAATAACAGGTGATGTAAGTGTTATGCTGGTGTTGCGAATTATCTCGACTATTGAGAAATGCTGATTACTAAATATGAATATAAAATCGTCAAAAATTATACACTTGGAACCCAATTACAAGAATGTAATTGCAGGGTGAGAAAATTAGTTCCTTAGAATTTCACATATTTTAACGAGGATAACAATATAAAACAGAAAGAGATGGACTACTTAATTGGCATTATTTCTGATACCCACGACAATCTACCCAATGTGCGTACCGCAGTTAAAATCTTCAACCAATTTCACACTTCTTTGGTTATTCATTGTGGCGATTATGTAGCACCGTTCATGCTTTCTGCACTTCAAGAATTGCATTGTCCTTTGCTTGGTGTTTTAGGAAACTGTGATGGCGAAAGAGCAGGACTTATTCGCTGCGCTCAGCAATTAAAATTTGAAATCTATAATCCACCCCATAAAGTTGAACTTAATAATCGTAAAATTCTTATTAGTCATAAACCTATCGAGATAGAAAAATATTTTTCATCCTATAACCAAACTAATAAATCAACCCAACAATCAGCAATTGATATTCTTATCTATGGTCATACCCACAAATCTGAAATTAAACGCGACCCAATTTTAATTATTAATCCGGGTGAAGCGTCGGGTTGGCTATTTAATAAACCATCAGTAGCAATCTTAAATTTATTAACCGAATTTGTGGAAATAATTCCCCTAATTTAATAGTTTTCGGAGTAAAGTCAATAGTCTACAAAAACACTTTTTTATCCTCAAATTTATTGACAGTCAATTGAATAAAGGTTAATATTTTCTTTATTTTTATGCATACCGCAAAATTTTACTTTAACCAAATTACAGTCAAATTCAAAGTTAACTTCCATTTAGTCTTTCGGGCATTTCAATATCGGAATTACCGGCTATATTTTGCCGGTCAGAGTATTTCTTTAATCGGAAGTTGGATGCAGAGCATTGCTTTAAGTTGGTTGGTTTATCGGCTTACCAATTCTGCATTTTTATTAGGATTAGTTCGATTCAGCGGCGAAATACCAATCTTTATCTTTACGCCATTTGCTGGGGTGATGATTGACCGCTGGGAACGCAAAAAAATCCTGATTATCACCCAGATTTGTGCACTCTTGCAAGCATTAGTTTTATCAATCTTAGTTTTAACTCACGCAATTACTATTTGGCAGATTATCATTCTAAGTATTATTATGGGTATCATTAACTCTTTTGACATGCCGGGCAGGCAATCCTTTGTTATTGAGATAGTTGATAATAAAGCCGATATTGGTAATGCGATTGCCTTAAATTCCTCAATGTTCAATTTGGCTCGGTTAATCGGACCATCGGTAGCAGGAATTTTAATTGCCACTGTTGGTGAGGGGATATGTTTTTTAGTGAACAGCATAAGTTATTTAGCTGCAATCGGGACTTTAATTGCAATGCATACTAATCGCACGGAAATCGCTCGACATAGCAAAAATATCTTTTACGAATTACAGCAAGGAGCAAGGTATGTCTTTGGTTTTATGCCGATTCGATACATTCTAACCTTAATTATCGTTGTCAGTTTATTTGGCACATCATATACCGTGTTGATGCCAATTTTTGCTAAAGTTATTCTTAAAGGCGGTCCAGCGACACTTGGGTTTTTAATGGCTGGAGCTGGTATCGGTGCATTAATCGGTGCCTTATATTTAGCATCCAAAAAAACTGTGGTTGGATTAGGTAAAATCATTCCGATTGCATCAATAATTTTGGGTATCGGCTTGCTTGTTATCTCCCGCTCTCGTATCTTTCAATTATCTATGGCAATGATGTTATTCGTTGGTTTTGGAATAATGGTCCAGATGGCATCAAGTAATACATTTTTACAGACAATTGTTGATGATGACAAACGGGGTCGGGTAATGAGTTTTTACACCTTAGCATTTATGGGCACAATGCCTTTAGGTAGTTTAGCCGCTGGCTTTTTGGCAAGTAAAATCGGCGCTCAGAATACGATATTAATTGGTGGGGTTGTGACAATAATTGCGGCCATAATCTTTGCGCAGAAATTACCCTATTTAAGAACTATCATCCGACCGATATATCAAAAAATGGGCATCTTACCAGAAGTTACTACTGCCATTCAAACTGCTACTAATTTACAAACACCACCCGAAGATTAATAATAAATAATCTTTGCCCCCAAATTAGTATTATTATTTCACTAATTTATCACAAAAGAACATTTACCCCAAATAACTTGATAAATCAGGCTTTACTAACTTACTAAACTTCAAATGAAAATAAAAAATTATAGTCTATCTTTATGCCAATCGGCGATAATATTATCGTCTAACTCCAATTCGCTCCACCTAGCACCAGCTTTTTTGACCATTTCTCTAAAATTAGACCAAAATGCATTTGAAGGATACTTTTCCTTTAGTATCGAAACAATCTTTCCAATTCTAACTTTGGGAAATAACCAGACACCGTCACTACCATCGACTATCTGGTTGAATTTACGATAATACCAATCAACACAATGGGCCATAATCAGAATCATTTCATTAGGATTAGAAGTCGGCTCGCGTTTTTTAATTACATCTAATAATTCGCAGAATGCCGCAGACATTTCACCAGCACAAAAATAAGAGTGATATAGTTTTCTTCTGGTCCATTTTTTCATTTCCTTTAAGGCTTGTTTAACTTCTTTGAATTGTAATGGAACTTTCTCATTTGATTCGATTCGCGGAGATTTCGGTAAACGGGAATGTTCTTTTGATGATAAAGCCGAATAATCAGTTATAATGCGGAGCAAATCTAAATCAACACTTAACGGGTCAGCGAACATTTTATTAAAATCACGTTGCCTCACAGGTGTCGGTTTGATTGTGTACATTTTTATCTCTTTTGCGGTCGGAATTTTTATTCCATGATTTCTATCCCAAATAATCGCAGTTGCCACGAGATGCTTACACACTTCATAAGGATACGGACAAGTGCAATTTTTACTGATTCCGCTGCCAACAAATTTTAGGGTAACTCGATACACTTCAGTTCCCAAAACATTGGCATCAATACTTTTATCAGTAATTCTTAAAACTACCACTTTACCTGAATATGCGTACTGTTCGCCCCGTTCCCAAATAGCTTGTTCAGTATGAGGTAATAATAATTTTGTAAACGATTGCTTTTCCATAAAATTACAAACGAGATTATACAAACCAAATATGATTTATCAAGGGATTTTTTGCAATCGGTCCAACACATACTATACAGTTTATGAAATTTAATTATAATAGTTACGTGAAACAGGTTTTTCAATTAGCAAAAGTTAATTTTAAACAACTATTCAAAAATATGAGGCAATATGCAAAATATTCCCCTTATCAATTATAAAGAATTAAGAAAAATGGCTCTTAACCATTTAGTGTGGAAGAAAGACAGAGCCTCAGATCCGCTACTTCCACATTTTTAATCCCACGGTGCCCCTCATTCGATAGACCATAATTTTTTTCTTTTAGGTTCCTGAGCCATTATCTAAAAATCTTCACCCCCTTTCAGACTCAAGAACAGGCACTTTTCCAAAATGTTTTCAAAGAACAAGTTCAAAAATTATATGCTCAACTCAAGAAAAGTCAAGAACTCTTTTATTTTAAAAAAATTCCTCAGGCGGTTCGAGCCAATATCCGCAAATGCTGGTTGGAAA
>CAYYPG010000050.1:0-15201 GCA_964473505.1 uncultured bacterium
TGTCATCAACCCGCAATTTGATGAGGCTTTGTATTTTTCTGAAGGGCTGGGAATAGTACAGATTGGTGGAAAATGGGGTTATATTGATAAGACCGGCAAATATGTCATCAACCCGCAATTTGATTTGGCTTGGGATTTTTCTGAAGGGCTGGCAATAGTACAGATTGGTGGAAAATGGGGTTATATTGATAAGACCGGCAAATATGTCATCAACCCGCAATTTGATTGGGCTTGGGATTTTTCTGAAGGGCTGGCAAGAGTAACGATTGGTGGAAAATATGGTTATATTGATAAGACCGGCAAAATTGTCATCAACCCGCAATTTGATGAGGCTTTGTATTTTTCTGAAGGGCTGGGAATAGTACAGATTGGTGGAAAATGGGGTTATATTGATAAGACCGGCAAATATGTCATCAACCCGCAATTTGATTGGGCTTGGGATTTTTCTGAAGGGCTGGCAAGAGTAACGATTGGTGGAAAATATGGTTATATTGATAAGACCGGCAAAATTGTCATCAACCCGCAATTTGATGAGGCTTGGGATTTTTCTGAAGGGCTGGCAAGCGTAACGATTGGTGGAAAATGGGGTTATATTGATAAGACCGGCAAATATGTATGGTATCCGACAAAATAGGTTATTTATGAAAAATTATTTGGATTTAGCATTAGATGCGGTAAAATAACTTTTGAAATAATTTTAGAGAGTTGGTAGTGTCTAATATTTTGTGTAAATTCAGTATGGATACGTTAAAGAAAAAAGTATAACTTCGGTTCTGTTTAATATTTAAAAAGGAAAGCACACCTATGCAAGAAAAAGCCAATTTCCACAAAAATCTTGACGGTTCCACTTATTAATTCCCATTCTTATACTAAATTCTCTTTGTATTAGAGCTGCCTTGTTCTTTATCATTCCAATACTACTTCTATAATTTTTTGAGTAAAGATAAACATAAAAATTACTAGTTATAATTAGAATTTTAGATAAGGTGGATTTTTAGATAACCCATTGTTTTTTATAGAGATATTGCATTTTGTTTTGAAAAGGGGGTATAGTTCCCTCCCTAGCCCTCTGGGTTGCTTAAAAATTAGGTAAGAAAGTAGTTTTGGAAAGTAGGGTCAAGAGAAATTTTGGATTCGGTTTGAGAGTCGGTTTTGGTAACGATGTAATTGTCAATTTATGCGCAATTGACAGAATTAATATGAATGGAGTTGAGAAAAGCATTCAGGAAATAGTGGCCAAAGTTTTTGGGTTTATTATTTAGGAATCCAGCTACTTTTCTCAGGGCAATGTATTTTACTCTTTCTGGTATGTAGATAGAGATAAAATGTTGAAAGGTATCAAAGTCCAAATCTCATAATCTTTTATTTGTTATACAAAGATCATTTGTTTAATATCAAATGAAGCGTTTGTCTGGAAAGTTGTGTTTAGTTATTATTTATGAAAATTCGGCAAAGGTCTCTTTTGTTGTTCTGAACTTAATACAAAATCTTCCAGACATAGATTTTATTAGATGCTAAAACTAAATCAGCATAACATTTCATCGGATTATAGCTTCTCGCAGAGCTTGTTCTTTCCTAAAAACTCTTATTTTGTTATGTCTCAATTGTTCAACCTGGTTTGGTTGACAAATCGTTTCGGTAAAAGGTAAAAATGACTTTTATTAAGTGTTTTTATGTGAGAACTCTGACAAAGACAATATCGGTTTAGAAGACATGAAATGCAGAAGCATAATTGTTGATTTTTTCTTATGGGCATTGGTGTCTTTTGAGTATTTTTCAGAGTTTTCTATGTTCACTCTTGACAACCCTTATCTCGTGATTATCATAGGATGATGATTAAACTTGTTGGACTAACTAATAATTTATTAGAAAGAGATTATTTTAATTATACAATTTATTATCTAATGTAGATCAGATGTTAATTATTTATATAAGATTAACAATTTTTATGTGAGCAGTTTTTAAGGTTTAGCAAAGTGAATTTTCTTTTTTATTATGATGGTTTTATGGAGGCACTATGCAATGTGTAATTGAAAAAGAACTGTTTGAGGAAAGTTTAAGTGGTGTTGTCCCGGTTATAATGACCAAAACCGCATATCCGGTTTTGCAAAATGTGTTTTTAGAAAGCGACGGCGAACAGTTGATTGTTAAAGCCACTGACCTTGATTCATATGTTGAGAGGCGACTACCCTTGGCGGAAAAGGGTAAACCCGGTAAAGTTATTTTATCCGGAAAAAAATTATTAGAAGCAGTACGAGAATTATCCGCAGATAAATTGTCTTTAACGCTTAAGGATAGTCGGGTCTATTTAGAAGCCGATGGAAGCACATCTATTTTTTCCGGTTTAGACCCTACAGAATTTCCCGAGGTCCCCGGTCTACCCAAAGATAATGAACTTGAGTTTCCTTTAGCAACTTTTGAAGAAATTTTCCAAGCAACCAGTTTTGCTATAAGCAAAGATGATAGTCGACCGGTAATGTGTGGTGTCTATTGGACTATTTCATCAACCGAAACCCGGATGGTGGCAACGGATAGTTATCGTTTGGCTTTTGCTAAAAAGAAAGGACAGTTTGCCGGCAAACTGGAAGCAATTATTGCGCCCAAAGTTTTTGCATTCTTTCCCAAAGGCGTAGATAAAGTTACGGTTAGTATTGACCAAGCAAAAATTGGAATGGTTTTTCCTAATTCGACAATTATTACACGCTTAATTGAGGGACCTTATCCTGATTATGAACGGATTATGCCTAAAGATTATCCGTTTCGGATGCAAACCAAGGTTGCTAATTTCACTTCGGCACTACGCCGGGCAGCAGTTTTTGCTCATCCCATCGGCCGTCTTGTGGTCTTAAATTTATCAACTAAAGAATCAATGATTTTTGCTGAAACCCAGGATTTAGGACAAACTACACAATTGTTTGATGCTAATTATGAAGGCGATGAGTTAAAAATTGGTTTTAATGCTGATTATCTTTTAGAAATTCTGAGACACATAGATAGTGAAGAAGTCGTAATGGAATTCCTCAATCCACTGGCAGCTGGGGTTATAAAGCCGGCTTCATCCCAATCAGATATTGAAAAGATTTACCTCTTAATGCCAATTCGTCTTGAATAGACCTTAACACCTAAAATTTAAGCACAAAGATACACTAAGTTTTATTACTTTCTGTCTCATTAGCGTCTCTTAAAAATTGTATTACGCATCTGAATAAAAAAGCACCCAGTTAAGTTTTCTTAATCTATTTGGAAAATATTACTAATATAGTTGGGTTAAATAATTACAAAGAAATTTAGGTTTTTTATTTCCCAAGTGTCATTGGGATATCTTTGTTTATCATTAGATAATTTTCTTGCCTAATACTTTTGTTTTATTGTTTCTCGACATCTTTTCTAAAATTTTTATTTAATAGAATGCTATTGTTAGCTCATCTTCTTACCTAAAAATCTTTACCAATTAGCACTTTTCATGCTCTGAAATTTTTATTATCTATATTTATTTTATTAAGATGTTATCATTAAAAAATTTCTCATCTAAATATTTTAATTCTCCGCTGCCAATTGGCAGCTTTTATTTTTTCAGATTTTTGTTATAATTATATTATGAAATGCTATAGAATTCTAATGCTTCTTTTACTTTTGCTTCTTTCCCATCTTTTTGCTACGGGTGCAAATTATCTTATCATCACCCATGACAATTTCTATGATGCGGTAAAGCCTTTAGCCTTATGGAAACAAAAAAAGGGTATGATTTGTAAAATTGTTAAGTTATCTGAAATCGGCGCTGATACCGCAAGCATCAAATCTTACATTCGGAATGCCTATAATAATTGGACTCCCCGACCTGAATATGTGCTTTTAGTTGGTGACCGCAACTTCATTCCCTTAGGTATGTATTATCCCAATTGGATTCTTTATTATCCTTGGCGCGGAACTTGGACTGATCAGTATTATATTAATCTTACAGAAACGAATGATTTTCGTGATGACTTATTTCTTGGTCGCTTACCGTGTTCAACACCTACTGAATGTTCGATTATGGTAAATAAAACCATTTATTATGAGCAAGGTAAAGGACTAAGTAAAGGCGATTGGTTTATCAAAGCAACCGGAATTGCCCGGGACCGTAGAGAAAATAACCAATGCTTTGATAGTTGCTATCTTACCGCAATTAGACAGATTCAGCGTAGGCTTTCAAATTTTGGTTTTGTTCAGGTGGATACGCTTTTTACCTCTAATAATGCTGATTTTAATGTTGTTGAAGAATCGGTAACGCGGGGACGAAATTTTGTTGTCTATCGTGGTAGCACACTCTCCTCAACCGATAACTGGAACAATCCATTTGCCGTCCGACCCGAACAAATCCGAAATGATTCTATGCCCGCAGTAGTAATTTCTCCCACCTGTCGCACGATGTTCTTTCCCGAACATTTACCATCTTATCCCGAACCGCCAACTGCTGCCGCAAAGAGATGGTTAAAGCAAGGAACGGTTAATATACCCCGAGGCGCAGTTGCATTCTTCGGAACGACAACACATTATCACGCTGGTTTTGATACATTTCAAACTTTTTGGCGAAATGCCGCAGGACTGAAATTCTTTCAGACTATTACCCAGGAGGCCGTATATGTCTTAGGCGAAGCAATCAAAAGAACCAAAGATAGTGTTTTAGTCTGTTGTTCGCTGTTAACCGTTGACCGATTAAACCATACTACAGCGTGTTCTGTTGCTTATATGGAATGGAACTTGTTAGGCGATCCGTCATTAAACCTTTGGACCAATATGCCTCAATTGATGTCCGTCGTTCACGAGACAATTATTGATGTCGCTCCGCAGATATTCAGGGTCACGGTTCGTGATTCCTTTAGTTATCTTCCACTTTCCCATGCATTGGTCACGCTAATAAAAGATTCAGTTATCTATCAATATCAATATACTAATGAGTTAGGCGTTGTTGAATTTTCAATATATCCCCAAACATACGGCACTATGTCTGTCACCGCTACCAAACGGGGTTATCAAGCATATGATAAAAATGTATTAACCTGTTGGAGAAATGATGTTGGCGTTATTGAGATTATCCAACCTCGAGAAATTGTTGATTCCGTTTCTGAAAAGCTTATACCTTGTGCGAAGATAAAGAACTTCGGCTTACAATCAGCAACCTTCTATGTTCAATTCCAGATTGGCGATTGGTCAAGTATCCAACGGATTGAAAATTTATCACCACAAGAAGAGATCTCAGTTTCCTTTGATACTTGGATTATTGGACCGCGGGGAAATTATACTGCTAAATGTTTTACCCGGCTAACCAATGACATGGTTTTAGAAAATGATACTTTAAAATTACATTTTACGGTTGTCCCTTATCTTGTTGGTTGGATACAAAAAGAACCCTTACCATCTCAAATACCTCATCAGTTTGTCAGTTATGGCGGCGCTTTGGTAAGCGACGGCAATTATCTGTATGCTTTTCGTGGCAACAAATCTAATGAATTCTATAAATATTCCATTGATGATAATAAATGGATATTAGTTGAGTCGATTCCCTTTGGCCGAAAACCCAATAACCCTATGCATATAAATCGAAAACAAGTTGGTAATGGTGCCTCACTCTGTTTTGACGGCGTTAATACAATTTATGCCACTAAAGGTGCTGGAACCAGAGAATTATGGGCATATAATATCGCGACAAATTCTTGGACTCAAAAAGCCTTTGTTCCGGCAATAATCAAACGCGGACTTCGTGGCGGCACCTCGATTGTTTTTTGTAATAATAAACTTTATCTTTTAGCCGGAGAACAAAGTCGCCGCGCAAAGACCAATTTCTTATGCTATGACCCACTTGCTGATACCTTAAATGGTGAGCCTTGGCAACCATTAAATTCGACTCCACTTCAACCGGACAATCGAACTTTTCGCAATGGTAGTTGTCTTGTAGTTGTCGGAGAGAAAATCTATGCACTTAAAGGTTGGGGTAGACGCAACTATTTCTATGCTTACGATATACCAAATGCAACCTGGAAAATAAAAGAAACCTTACCCCAAAATCATCCTCAATTAAACCAAAAAAATAAAGTAAAAAACGGCGCGGCAATGACAACTGATGGCGAAGTAATTTATGCGATAAAAGGATTTGGTAAAAATGAATTCTGGCTATATTTACCTTCAAAAGTAAAGTCAAGCGCCAATGCCAATCATAATACAGGAAGTTGGCTACCTTTAGATACTATCCCGAGATTACATGAAAAATCAGTACCAAAGTATGGTGCCGCACTGACTTATGCGCGAGGTAAGGTCTATCTTTTAAAAGGCAACAATACATCTGAATTCTGGCAATATACGCCACCCAGTAACAAGTCTACTTATGCATGGCAAATTATAAAATCTAACTCCAACAATTATGATAGCACTTCTCATAACGCATCGTCATTTAATATAAAACCAGTGCTTTTCATAACAAATTCAACCATTAACTTTCAGGTATCTTCTGCCGGCAAAGTATCGATTAAACTGTACAATGTTTACGGAAAATGTATTAAAATCTTATCAGATGCATATTTTGATGTCGGAACTCATCAAATCCAATTCGATTTTTCCAATCTTGCTAAAGGCATCTATTTTATAAAATACAAAGATATTACCAGCATAAGCACATTAAAATTAATCAAACAATAAAAATCAGTAAATTCAATAATACCAGATAAAATTCCAGGGCGTATACGCACAAAAAATTATACCGCCATCTTTCTAACTTAGCGAATTTTTTTCCTTGACGAATTGTTTTTTTTTGATTATATTCTATCTGTAAAAACAGCAAAGAGATGGTGACGAAAATTATTTTTATAGCCGACGTTGTTAAAAAGAAAGACAGCCTAATTTGAAACTCTTAACAGAATGAAAAGTTGGAAAATAAATTACTATTACTATTTTGGGATTTTTTAACCTAAGAAAAATGTTTATACTGAACACTCTTGTGCCGGGATTATATTCTGGTAAGAAAATATAAATATAAAGGAAGGTAATTGTCCGTAATGAAAAAACAACACCCCAAACCAGTCGTGACCAAAAATAGCTCAGGCATTGAGATTGCAGTAATTAAAGAGTTTTGTAAAGGTTGCGGTATCTGTGTTGAATTTTGTCCGAAAGATGTTTTAACCATCGGTTCTGATTTAAAGGTCAATGTCAGCAAGGTTGAGGCTTGTAATGGCGATATGTTATGTGAATTGCGCTGTCCTGATTTTGCAATATTTGTAACTAAACCTCCTAAAAACAAATGATTATGCCGGCGATTGACAAAATGTCCTCTGAAGCCAGAACTAAAGAATGTCCGATACAGAGAAGTATTGGTGTTATAAGTTGGTACTTCTCTTACGAACATACGGCTGGTTTCGAGTGGAATGAGATAAAGTATTCTTTACAAAATTCTCAATAAGTATGCAATTATTATCAGGAAATGAAGCATGTGCATTGGGTGCAATTAGAGCTGGCGTCCGATTTTTTGCCGGATATCCGATTACGCCCTCAACCGAGATTGCGGAATTCATGTCTGAAGAACTACCGAAAATCGGCGGTATCTTTATTCAGATGGAAGATGAAATTGCCAGTATCTGTGCAATGATTGGTGCTTCTGCTGCGGGAATGAGAGCTATGACTGCAACTTCTGGTCCGGGATTTTCTTTAATGCAAGAAGGTATTGGTTATGCCGTGATGACTGAAGTTCCTTGTGTCATTATTAATGTCCAGCGCGGTGGTCCAGCAACAGGTTTACCAACCAAGGTTGCCCAGGGCGATGTTATGTCTGCTCGGTGGGGAACTCATGGCGACCATCCCGCAATTGCTTTAACTCCTTGGAGCGTAGCCGAATCTTTCTTTTTAACCGTTAAAGCGGTTGAAATCGCGGAACGATTGCGATTGCCGGTAATAGTTTTAAGTGATGAAATCATTGGTCATATGAGAGAAGTTGTCACTTTGCCGAAATCGGTATCAATTGAAATCTCTAAAAAACCGATTAAATCTACCAGTGACTATCTGCATTATGATGACGGTACCAATTACGATGCAGAGATTGCCCATTTTGGTGACGGCTACCGGATCCATATTTCAGGACTGACCCATCGCAAAGACGGTTTTCCTACTAACGACCCAGCAACTATTGCTTGGAAAATGGGACGATTAAAGAATAAAATTGAAGAAAACCGACACCTCCTTTATAGTTTTGAACACTTCGATATTGATAGTGATACCGTTATCGTTTCATATGGTAGTTCAGCACGAACCGCATTAGAAGCTAAGCGGGAATACGAATCTTCTCATCACAAAAAAATTGGCTTTTTACGATTAATTATGCTCTGGCCATTTCCTTATAAACAACTGTCGGAGATTTTAAAAGATACGAAACGAGTGGTTGTGGTTGAAATGAATCAAGGACAAATTATAGGCGAGATTGCTCGAACTATTCGCCATGATGTGGAAGTTATAGGAGTAAACCGGGTTGATGGAGAATTAATTACACCTGAAGAAATTTTATCGGTATTATGAAATCAGAAATTCTTAACCTTTTAAGATTTGATGACCGATTTCCCCACATTCTTTGCCCGGGTTGCGGTATTGGTTCTGCGATGAATGCGATGATTCGCGCCATTAATGAATTGGAATTAAATAAGAATGAGATTTGTGTCGTTTCCGGTATTGGTTGTTCTTCGCGAGTTCCTGGTTATCTTGATTGCGACACTTTTCATACCTTACACGGCCGAGCAATTCCCTCTGCCACTGGAGTGAAACTTGCTCGACCTAATATGGAAGTAATCGTTATTGCCGGCGATGGTGATCTGTTAGCGATTGGTGGTAACCATTTTATCCATGCGGCACGCCGGAATCTTGATATGACCGTAATTGTCATTAATAATTTCAATTACGGTATGACTGGTGGTCAGTATTCACCAACGACCCCACAAGGTAAACGAGCAGCAACTGCGCCCTATGGATGTGTCGAAAGAGCCTTTGATATTTGTGAAATGGCTAAAGCTGCGGGTGCGGTCTTTGTTGCTCGAAGCACAACCTACCATACACCTCATCTCAAAGGATTAATCAAACAAGCATTAAAGAAAAAAGGGTTTGCAGTCGTCGAAGTAGTCTCTCAATGCCCAACACTTTACGGCCGATTAAATCGCATGGGTGATGCCATAAAAATGCTGGAATATTTTAAAGAAAATGCAGTTACGGCTTCCTCCATTAAAGACCCTAAAGATGCTGAAGGAAAAATCGTCATCGGTGTTTTACATGAGAGCGAAGCTCCAGAATATTCTGAGGTATATAAGACAATTATTGAAATCGCACAAAAGAAAAAGTAGGATAATGTTATGCTATTTAAATCTTGTTCTTCAATTTTTATTTGCCAAATTGAAAAATGTTCTATCTGTAATTTAGATTTAGTTTTTGTTATAAAGAAGTGCCATTAAAAACATATATGCGAAAAGATATTCGTTTAGCCGGCACTGGTGGTCAGGGATTAATTTTGGCCGGAATAATTCTTGCTGAAGCCGCTGGAGTCTACGAAGGGAAAAAAGTAATTCAGACTCAAAGTTACGGTCCCGAGGCTCGTGGCGGTGCCTCGAAATCTGATGTGATTATCTCCAGTGAAGAGATTCTATATCCTAAACCTCGAAAAATTGATATTCTTGCCTGTCTTTCTCAAAAAGCCTGTGATGCTTATCTTAAAGACTTAAAAGAGGAGGGCATCGTAATCTTTGATAATTTTTATGTTAGAAGTTGTCCGGCAAAAAATTGTCTCGGGCTATCCTTATCCCAGACAACTCGTCAGCGATTTGGTCGTGAAATATTTACCAATATTGTTTTGCTTGGTGCAATATCCGAAATTACCAAGGTAGTAACCTTAGAATCACTCAAAAAAGCATTACAGCACCGTGTGCCACCCGCGACAATTGAGTCTAATCTTCAAGCCTTAGAACTCGGTGTGGAAATTGCTAAAACCCATACAAGAACATTATCTATCCCAATAATATCAGACTGATGCATCTTCTTCCTTTTATCTGGGCATTAAATTATTAGAGCAAAATTAAGATAAAAAATTGGTATTGCAGTAAGCTCTGCCAAAAACGACAATTACACAAAATGTGATGCAGCTGCGAAGCAGGATGAAGCGAAGCAAAAGCAATTTGTTTCAACAGATAATAAAATCAATGGTTCCAAGCCCCGGAATCAATTTCATAATAACAACAGAGGACTTTTACACAATTTTCTATTAAGTTATTAAATCAAAGTTTAAGTCAAGCAAGTATGGCATTAAATTGTTAAAAATAAAATAGATGCAGGTTATTGCTTTTCTCTTAGCTGGTGGTCAAGGTGAACGACTCTATCCTTTGACTAAAGATCGGGCTAAACCCGCAGTGCCTTTTGGCGGCATCTATCGTATTATTGACTTTACCCTTTCTAATTGTTTTAATTCTCGAATAAAACGTATCTTTGTTCTCACTCAATATAAATCCTTTGCCTTAGAAAAACATATCTATTCAGGTTGGGATGTATTTGTGCCGGAATTAGGTGAATTTATTCATTGTTTACCGCCACAAAAAAGAATTGATAGCGATTGGTATTTGGGCACGGCCGATGCGGTCTATCAAAATCTTTATTCTTTGAAGAATGCACCGGCAGATTATGTATTCATTTTATCTGGAGACCATATTTACAAAATGGATTATCGTAAGATGTTGCGCTATCATCGTCGACAAAACGCAGATATGACTATTGCACTTTTTGAAGTTCCTATTCAAGATGCTCATCGTTTTGGCGTCTTAGAAATTGATAAAAATTATCAAATTATTGGATTTCAAGAAAAACCCAAAGATCCCAAACCCATGCCAGATAAACCGGATAAAGCATTAATCTCAATGGGAGTTTATCTTTTCAATACCTCGGCATTAGTTTCTGTACTTATGGTTGATGCTGAAGACACTAACTCAACACACGATTTTGGTCGGGATATCATTCCTAAAATGATAAGAGGTTATAAAGTTTTCGGTTATCCGTTTGTTGATGAGAACCGTAGTTGGATAAAATATTGGCGGGATGTAGGAACAATTGACGAATATTATGAAGCCCATATGGATTTAGTTTCTGTCGAACCAATCTTTAACCTTTATGATACGCGCTGGCCAATTAGAACTATTCAAGATGTTTATCCGCCAGCGAAAACTGTTTTTGCCGATACTAAATCCGGTCGCATAGGTGTCGCATTAAATAGTTTGGTTTCCAATGGCGCGATTATTAGTGGTGGTCGAGTTGAACGTTCTGTGCTTTCACCACTGGTAAAGGTAAATTCCTTTGCGGAAGTCACAGATTCAATTTTAATGGAAGGTGTTCAAGTTGGAAGATATGCTAAAATTCGGCGGGCGATTATTGATAAACGCGTAAAAATTCCAGAAAGGATGACAATCGGTTATGACCCAGCTGAAGACCGAAAACGATTTTTTGTGACCGAATCCGGAATTGTTGTAATACCAAAAGAAATGCAGATATAATGAGAAGACCAATAGGTTCGTCAATGAAGACCCAAAAAGATTTTTTGCCGAATAAGGTATTTGTCATAAGCCTCTTAAAAATCCGATGAGGAAAATAATAAGTATTTTTGATATATTAGTAAATACCGGAGAAATTTAGACACTTGATAAGTTTTTGTTATTATACCAAAAGAAATGCAGCTATAATGTGAAACTATTAGATGTTTAGCGTCGCATTAATGAAAACCAAAAACATTTTAGTCGTCCAATATGGTAGGCTCTAAAATCAAAAGAAAAAATAAAAACTGATAGCGTGTTAGCTACCTGTCAGTGAAGAGCAAAAAAAACTTTAAGCGTTCAATATAATTATTTGTGGCACTACCCAAAAATGCAAATTTAATAAGAAAATCATTAAATGTTCGTGCATTGAGCTCTCAATAAATGGCGAACACAGTCCAGCCTTACATTTCCCAACTGCTCAACCCACAATTTTGGGGTGAGGATGTTACGGAAGTTCGGTTAATTCAGACCCACACTTCTTGGGTTTTTCTAACCGGCAAATATGCTTACAAGATAAAAAAACCCGTCTTTTTTGGCTTCTTAGATTATACCAGTATTTCTGCACGTGAGTACTTTTGTAATGAAGAATTCCGCATCAACCAAAAACTATCTCCAGATATTTATTATTATGTAATACCAATATATCGAAAAGGTAACTTAGTTACTCTAAATGCGCCTACGGATCCAGCTTATGAAACCATTGATTATGCTATCAAAATGCGGGAATTACCTCAAGAAGCGATTATGACTTATCGTCTGCAAAACAATCAAATCACCTATTCAACGATTGATGAAATCGCAAAAATTATTGCTCGGTTTCACAATGAATCAGACTCCAAAGAGGCTTTTCATAAATTTGGCAGTTTAGAAATTGTTAAATATAATTGGGATGAAAATTTTGCTCAAACTGAAGAATTTAAAAATATTACCATCAGCCGCAAGAGGTTTACCGCCATTCAAAAAGCAGTGGAAAAGTTTATGCAGGAAAATCAACAGTGGTTTGATCGCCGTATCCAAGACAACAAAATTAAACAATGTCATGGTGATTTACATTCTCGGAATATCTTCGTTGCGGACAAGGTTTATATTTTTGACTGTTTAGAATTCAATCCCCGATTTGCTTGTTCGGATGTTGCATCTGAAGTAGCATTTTTTGTAATGGATTTGGAGTTTTATAATCATAAAGCGTTGGCTGACTTTTTTCTTGCTCGATATTTAAACTATACTAGTGATTGGGAAATGTTAAAACTATTGGATTTCTATAAATGCTATCGGGCTTATGTGCGCGGTAAAGTTACCAGTTTTCACCTCAATGACCCTGGTATTTCTAAGGAAAATAAAGAACAAGCCTGTATAGTAGCTCAAGCTTATTTTGAGTTAGCTGAGAAATATGCGCAACATCTATTTAACAATCCCAAACTTATTATGATAATGGGCCTTCCGGGTGTGGGTAAAACCTATCTGGCACAACATCTGGCAAAAGAACTTCCCGCTTATCACTTGTGTACAGATATAATTCGCAAAGAAATAACCAATACGCCAATTGACGTCCATCGGTTCGAAAGCTATGGTAAAGGCATTTATACTTTTGAAGGTTCTAAAAAAACCTATGAAGAAATGTATAAACGCACAATCAATTATCTTCTGCAGGGTAAAACCTGTATTGTGGATGCAACTTTTTCTTTACAAAAGTCCCGCGATAAAGTAAAGGCAATTGCCCAAAAAGTTAAAGTGCCGTTAATCACCATTAATGCGGTGTGTCCGGAACCAGTAGTAATAGCGCGGATGAAAAAGCGGAAAAATGAATTTTCTTTATCCGACGCAACACCAGATATATATTATAAAATAAAAGAAAATTTTAATAAAATAAGGTCTCGGAAAAATTATTTAGAAATTGACACTTCAAAATCCCTAACTAAAAATATTCAGCAGGTTAAACAATTACTGAAGAGAGTTAACAGAAAAAGCAAACATCATTAAAAATACTCCACTTGGGAACATCTTAGATTTTATCTCATTCTGAGACAAGTGTTTTCAAACAATTGAAAACTCTGAAAAATACTCAAAATACACCAATGCCCATAAGAAAAAATCAACAATTATGCTTCTGCATTCCATGTCATCTAAACCGATATTGACTTTTTCAGAGTTCTTCAATTGAGTGTTCTGAAAGAGTCAAAGTACCTCGAAAGCCGTATCAAGCTATGTTATTTTATATCCTCAAAGTTTATCATCACTACCATTCCTTCTTGTCGGGATATAAACTTTTTTTACCCTCCAGTAATATAAGATTCTCTGTATTAATTATCTTCCAATTCATTGCAATGAAAAGTTACATCCTTTTTATATCTATCTTTTGTCAAAACTTTTATGTTGGTTTTGTATACCTCATTAGAAAACAATGAAACTTTTTCAGCGTTCACTCAATTACCCCCTTGACAAAAACTATCAAGAAAAAAGCACTCATCAGGAAAATCATTTTTCTTTAAGTTATCGCCAACCAATATATTATTTTATCAGTGATAGTCATTGGGGCATTCCTAATGCTGGGCATCAAACAAAACTATTAGATTTTTTCAAGATTCTCAAAAACCAAGCACGAAATCAATATTTAGATGTTAATTTATTTCTTTTAGGTGACTTGTTTGAATTCTGGACAACGCTGGCTTTAGTTACTCATAAGAATATTTTTTCCAATAACATTATGGCAAAAGAAATTAACAGCTTAAAAGCAGTTGGAATAAAAATATATTTTCTTCCTGGTAATCATGACTATTGGCTAAAGCCGGTCTTTAGTCAGCAGAGACAAGCGACGGTACTTGATAACTTTCAAATATTATCTTTTGATGGAAAAAATGTACTCATCGGACATGGAGAAGAAATCAATCAATCTTTTTTCTCACGATTGACGCGAAAAATTTATCGTTCCAAAATTCTCAAGCTCATTTTTTATCTTATCGGTTCCGAATTGACAATGATTTTGAGTAAGATTCTTTCTAATCTTAGTAGCCGACTCAGATTTCAAACTGGTTTAGAAGATAAATTTTTTCAGTTTGCTCAGAATAAGATATTAAAAGAAAGAGTTGATATTGTAATTTTAGGTCATACCCATAAACCGAGATTAGAAAAAATTGAAAACGGATATTATCTTAACACCGGTGATTGGATTCATAATTTTAGTTACGGAATACTAACCCGAGGAGAAATATCGCTTAAAAAGTTTATTTAGTAAATATAACTTGCGATATTTTAAGATCAACATTAAGATTCGTGCTATTACTACTGATTCCAGATATCCCGTGTTAATGGGATACTTTAACTTTTGGAGCAATCGCCTTTACTTCATCGCGGGATTTTTGTAAAAAGAAGACAGTTATAAGTTTTGAATTTTAAAGCATACCATGCCAATAAAACTTCAAATAGATTTGAGCATTAACCCATTTCTTAAAACAACTTCTCCTTGAGATAATCCGCTTTGTTTTTAAATCATGTTAAGCTATTAAGCCAATCTCTTTAACCAAAATTAACACACCACCACATTAGTTATAACTAATGTTTCCGGTAAGTTGAATTTTAAGATAACTTATTGATTTGCTTAGGGTTGTGATATTAAGTGCTAAAACGAGGG
>CAYYPG010000051.1:0-14456 GCA_964473505.1 uncultured bacterium
GAAAAGAGTGTTTTAATTTAATTTATGCACATCCACTACAGTCCCCTCCACAGCCCCTTGGGTTACCTGAAAAATAGGTGAAAAAGTCGCTTTGGAAACTAAGGTCAAGAGAAATTTTGCAGTTGCTTTTAAGGTCGGTTTTGGCAGAGATGGAATTGTCAATTTACGAGCAATTGACAGAATTAATATGAGTGGAGTTGAGTAAATCAATCAGGAAATAATGGTTAGGGTTGTGGAGTCAGTTACGGTGTGTGTAATCCTCAAAATCATTTACTTTTGTAACGGACAATTTGGTAACGAAGTTATTGCTCAAAATGTAATTTATACAGATAACAATAATTGGAAGATAACTGTTAATTTTCAAGAACCTGATAATGACAGAATCCAATCAGTGTCTTCATATTGGACGCATTTTGAATAGTTAATTGTATCGCCTAATTATATAAAATGGCAAAGAGGCATTTATCGACCGACCACATAAAAATAACCACAATCATTTAGTTGATGAAAACCGACTGCTCAAAGAATTGGTTAGTAGTTTGTCTATGATTATTGACGCTTTAAAAAAGTTTATCGGTCACTAAAGAGATAGTGTCAAGAATTTTTGTGTAAATTGATTCTCTCTTAGTATATAGATGTATTCTTCTTTCTAAATATTAAACAAGGAAGAGGGATATATCTTTTCCATTAACATATTCAATACTAAATTTACACAAAATATTATCCACTACAACAGCGATTTCTTGCATTGATTTCATGGCATACGGCTTGAGTGCCGGGATTGTATGTCTCGTATCTGTTATCAAATAAATGATTTAATGGTTTTTCGGCTAGTTATGAACGAATAGTATTATGAATGCAGGTAAATAAGATGTGCTTTTTTATAATTTCTTTTCTCCTGGCTCCGATAAACTATAATTGGGTAAGGTTATGATAAATCTTGTCCCTTTACCAACCTCACTTTCAACTTTGATATCACCGTTATGACTTAAAACAATGTGTTTAACAATTGCTAAGCCCAATCCGGTTCCGCCCAATTTACGCGATCGGGATTTATCCACAACATAAAACCGCTCAAATATTCTGTCCCAATGTTCTCGGCTTATTCCGATTCCAGTGTCTTCAATCGTAATTTTCAGATTATGATCGTCTTTCTTAAGGGTAATGTGTATCTCTCCTTTTTCTACATTATATTTAATAGCATTATCAATTAGATTGATAAACATCTGCTCAATCAAAAAATAATCGGCATACCACTCTTGGACGTCATCGTCCATAGCAATATGGAGTTGTAATTTTTTGCTTTTCAGCTTCTCTTTAAACAATCTTGTAATATTATTAAATATCTCTGAGAATCTAACCTTTTCAATCTGTAATCGTTGTGATGTGTTTTCCAGTTCGGAAATTATCAATAAATCTTGCACAATATTTATTAAACGGTCGGCATTACGACTAATCGTTTGGGCAAAATTCCGATATTTCTTTCCAACTTCGTCAGCCAGTGTATCGGCAAAACCTTTAATGCTGGTAAGCGGTGTTTTTAATTCGTGCGATATATTGGCAATAAAATCGGCTTTAATTTTCTCTAGTTTTTTAAATTCGGTAATATCATACAAAACAATAATTGTTTTACTCCGGCCATCCTGACTATCAATCAATTTACCACTTACCGAATAGACATTATTATTAAGTTCGATTTCGCGATTGCGACATATCTTTTTATTTTTGATTTCCGCAATTATTTGATTGAATTGGTTGTTCTGGATTATTTGCCAATGATATTGGCCAATAAGGTTATTGACCCCAACAATGGTTCTAAAACTCTCATTGGTTGCAATGATTTGGTCTCTATCATTTAAGACCAATAAGCCTTCTGTCATTGCACTTAAGATTGACCGCATTTCTTCTCGTTCTGATTGCAAGCTGTTAAATAATGTCTTAAGCGATTCCGCCATTTTATTGATAGAGTTAATTAAAGCGCCAACTTCATCTTTGCGGTTGTTTACGAAATAGGTTTGGAAATCACCGTTTTTAATTCGTTCCGCTGCTTTCGTTATCAACCGAATTGGTTGGGTTAAATTTTTTGATGTTATCCAGGCTAATAATAATGCTAAAATTGTCAAGCTAACGGTCCAATAAATTATCTTTGTGTTAATCGCCGATAAATCTTTTTCAATTTGACGAAGATAAGCACTGGTTCTAACTACTCCGAGGACTTTATTATTACTTATAATCGGAACAGCAACATAGAGCATATTTTGTTGCGTTGTTTTACTAAAACGAACTTTTTTACCTATGCCCTTTTGAACTGCTTGAATAAACTCTGAGCGCGTCGAATGGTCTTCCATCTTATCCGCTTCATACTCCGAGTCGCCAATGACAAGACCGTCATTTCTAATAATTGTAATTCGCGTATTTATTTGCTGAGCAATAGTGTTAATGAGTGTGTTAATTTGCTTATACCGATTATTAATCACATCATCTTTAATTTCTTCCCGGATAATTTCCGCCTGTTGTTGCAAATTAATTTCTAAAGTTTTCAGATAATTCTTTTTATATTCATAGGAGGTGATCAAGGTAATAATTAAAGTCGTCAAGACAATAATCAACGAATAGATAAGAAAATGACGCAAAAACAAATTGACGCGCATAAACTAATAAGTGGTAATAAAGATAATAACCGGCATTGTCTAGACAATAATTAAAAAACCATTAAGCAATCGATGCGCCATCTGCATTGTTGATTAATCCTTCTCAAATTTATATCCAACGCCGCGCATGGACTTAATGTATTTACCATACCTTCCCAGTTTCTTACGTAAGTTACGAATATGAACATCGATTGTTCGGTCAAGCACCACCCGGTCGTATTCCCAAATTGCATCTAATAATTGCTGACGAGCAAATACCCAACCTGGTCGGGAAATTAAGACCGATAATAATTTAAACTCCGTAGTAGTCAAATTAATCTTTTTTTGGTTAATTGTCACCAGATATTTAGATAAATCAACCATCAAACCATCAACATCAATAACCTTTGCTTGCTGTTGTTTGGATTCCAATCGGCGTAAAACTGTTTTAACTCTTGCCACTAATTCTCGGGGACTGAATGGTTTAGTAATATAATCATCGGCTCCTAATTCTAAACCGACTATTTTATCGGCTTCCGTACTTTTTGCGGTGAGCATTATTATCGGTATAGAACTTGTTTGTTCATCTTTTTTTAGGAATTTACAGACCTCCAGTCCGTCAATTCCTGGTAACATTAAATCTAAAATAATTAAATCCAGTTTGTTCTTTTTAACATATTCCAAAATACTTTCACCATCATAAAATGGTTCAATCTTAAATTTCTCTTTCTCCAAGTGGTGGGTAATTAAATCGACAATGTCTTCTTCGTCGTCTACCACTGCAATCAATCGTGTCATAGCGAAATTATAATGAGATTAATTATAAAGTCAAAGTCCTTATTTATTGACTGTATGCAAACAGATATCTACAAATATTCTTAAACTTTTGCTAAAGTTACAACACCAGCATATTTTTGCACTCACCGGTCATTATCTTATTTATCCTACGCTCAAAGAAATTGATATTTAGCAAATTATATTGGCAAAACCCCTAACAGAGAAAATATGATTGTGACAATTAATCCAGTGCGGTCCATTTCATTTAATATTTATAAATTTATAATATTTATTTTCCTAATCTCTTGAATTTGCTTAGAATTTAATTACTTCATTATATCTCCGTATTTTTGGGGGTCTGAAAACAAACAGTAGAGATTTGAATTTGACCTTATTCGTATCTTAAGGCCTCGATGGGATTAAGCATTGATGCCTTGCGGGCAGGATAGACACCAAAAAAGAAACCAACCGCAAAAGCAAATAAGAAAGATAAAAAAATGGAAGTTGGCGTAATGACAGTTGGCCAGCCAGCTAATTGGCTGGTTATTTTACTGGCACCAATGCCTAAAATAATACCGATAACACCACCACATAAAGAGACAATAACCGCTTCAATTAAAAATTGTCCTAAAATATCGATCTTTTGGGCACCAATGGCTTTACGGATGCCAATTTCTTTAGTTCTTTCTGTAACCGACACAAACATAATATTCATAATGCCAATACCACCGACAATAAGACTGACAATAGCAATCCCAGCTAAAAGTAAAGTAAAAGTTCTACTGGTCTCTTGTGCGGTCGAGAGAATTTCGGCTTGGGAGCGAACATTAAAATCATCTTCTTGCCCCGGTCTAATACGATGACGTTCGCGAAGCAGGTTAGTGATTTCTTCAGCTGCTTTTGCCACAAGTTTTTCACTTTTGGCTTCGACATTAATTTCAGTTACTTGGTCGCGGTCTAAACCATATAGTCTTTTTTGGGCAGTGCGTAAAGGCACAAAGATAACATTATCTTCATCGCGCCAACCACTACTACCTTTTTTGCCCATTACGCCAATGACTTGAAAGACATTACGTCTAATTTTGATATATTCACCAATCGGGTCTTTGTCGCCAAAAAGTTTTTCCACTACGGTCTTACCTAAGACCGCAACGCGGCGCATTAATTTGTTATCTTCTTCAGTAAAATAAGAACCTCGTTCAACTGGAAAATTTCTAATGAAAGGAAAGTTAGGTGTTGTACCACTGACTTCAGTATTAAGGTTCTGATTACCATATACGACTTGGACATTACGCCGAAATGTAGCATCAACTCGAGCAACTGATGGACATTGTTCAGCAATGGCTTTAGCATCTGCAAAAACTAAAGGCATAGCACTACCTCCGCCAATCATTCGTCGGAATTGATGTACCATTATAAGATTTGCGCCCATTTGTTTGATGCGTTGTGTCACCTGGCTACTGGCACCTTGACCAATCGCAATCATGGTAATTACTGCGGAGACACCTACAATAATTCCGAGCATCGTTAAAAAACTGCGCAGTTTATTAGCAAAGATTGATGCCATTGCCATCGCAATACTCTCTTTGATTTCCGCCAAGGTAAATTTTCGTTTTCGTTTGAATTGGGAAACTTTGGTCTGGTCAGTAAAAGACGGTTCGGTTAGGATGTTGTTTTTGTCAGTTAATTGTTCGTCCGAGACGACCTCGCCATCTTTAAGCCGGATAATTCTTCGGGCATAAGCCGCAACGGAATCATCGTGGGTTACAATGACGATTGTAATGCCTTTTTTATTTAAGTCACTTAAAATAGCCATTATCTCTTTACCTGATTTAGAGTCTAAATTACCTGTTGGCTCATCGGCAAAAATCACTGAAGGTTGATTAGCTAAAGCCCGAGCAATTGCTACCCGTTGTTGTTCACCGCCAGAAAGTTCTAATGGCCGATGATGACAACGGTGTTCAAGATTTACTTGGCGTAAGGCTTCATACGCCATTTCTTTTCTTTGTGCATGATTGCCCGAATAGATAAGGGGTAATTCAACATTCCCCAGGGCAGTTAAGCGGGGTAACAAGTTATAATTTTGGAAAACGAATCCAATTTTTTCATTACGAATTTGGGCTAATTGAGCATCTAAGAATTCGCTGACTTCAATTCCGTCAATAAAGTATTTGCCTTGAGAAGCAACATCTAAACAACCTAAGATATTAAGTAAAGTTGATTTGCCAGAACCAGATGGACCCATTATGGCAATAAATTCACCGTCATCAACACGGAATGAAATATTTTTTAAAGCCTGGAGTTCAATCTTTCCTATACGATAAATTTTGCTGATATTTCTTAGTTCTAACATATAAACCTTCTTGACCAGTTAAAATTTTGTTGATTGCTCAATGCTTTAGTCAAAATTCTTTTCCTTTTTACAATTTTAGCTCAGGTTTTAATCTTATCATCGGAATCCGCCTGGTATTGCCCGCATCATTTGTCGAACTCGGCGTTCGCTATCTCGGCCTGCACTACCAGGAATATTGGGCATACCACTACTAATTAAAATCTTGTCGCCTTCATTTAACCCTTTAATTATTTCCACCATTTTGCCATCACTCACACCAGTCTCAATGATTCTAGGTTCAGGTCGATTATGTGTTAAGACTTGCACGATTTTATTACCACCTTGTTCTTTGATCGCATTTTTCGGAATAATTAAAATATCGTCTTTTTTCACCACAAAAAATTCAACATTGGCAGTCATTCCTGAGGCCCATTTTGCCGGTACTCTTTCGGGTTCTACCATCACATTATAAACGACAACATCAGATATTACAATCCCTTCACGGGCAATTTTGGTAACTTTGGCTTGTACTGGTTCATTGGGAAATGCGTCCAAGGTAATTTGCGCCTTTTGACCCAGCTCAATTTTACCAATGTCGGCTTCATCAACCGTCACACTGGCAACTAATCGGTCAGAAATGACAAATAGTGTGGTCTGGGTATTGACATTTTGTCCTGGTTCGCAACTGCGGGCGATAACCTCACCAGCAATTGAGTTTGTCAGCGGAACTGGTTTATATGCTTTTTGGGCAATTTCGTAAGATTGTTGGGCGGATTGAATCGCTAAGGAGTCATTACTTTTTTGGCTCGTTTCTAAAATTGAACGGGCAGCATCTAATAGGGCAATTCTATCTTCGCTGGAAATCCAGGCTAAAATATCTCCGGGTTTTACTTTATCGCCTTCATCAACTAAAATCTCTTCTACTCGACCACTAACCGGTGATTTTACTTCAACTCGAGTATAAGGTCGGATCGTACCTGTACCAATAACTTTTACTTCAATATTACCTTTAGTAACTTCAACCGAAGTAAATTTGGGCGTCAGGGATTTTTTAATCTGCCTTTTTCTCATCAAGAAAAAACCCGCAACCGCAATGATTACGATAACTACGATTATGCTAATTAAAATTTTCTTCATTTGATTCATCCTTTCTTACTAATTTCAAAAAAATCAAACAACCCTATCTGGCAATTATGAATTAGTTTTGAATTGATTGAACATTTATCTTGTCCCATTTTCAGTTTTCATCTAAGGATCGTTATCATTTATTACTTATTGCTTCCAAGGGCATATGATAATTTAGCCGTTGTATTATATAAATTATATAAGGCATTAAGATGAGCGTTTTCCGCTTGCGCTAATTCATTCTCTTTTTGCTGTAAGAAAAAATAAGAAGTTCTGCCTTGTTCATATTGAAGTTTGGTTAACTGATAGGCATTTTCTGTTGCGGTCAAACTTTTGCGACTCACTTCTAAGTTCTGTTTTGCCATCAACCAGTCAGCATATGTTTGTTGAACTTCGGCTTCAATACTATTAATTATTTCTTGCAAGCGCAGAGCATTTTGCTTAATACCAATATCGGCTTGTTTAACTTTACTTGGAGTTGATAACCCGTTAAATATCGTTAATGATAATCCGATGCCCACACTCCAATTATCATTTTGCTTTAAAAAATTTTCTCCTGACACACCATACGATGATGAAATTGCGACATGGGGCAAATAATTACTGATGGCTTGGATTTTTTGTAAATGGTTAATCTCTTGATTAATAATTTGACTAATACTCTCTGGTCGCTGATTTTTCGCAATCTCAAGTAGACTTTCAACTTCGGGAAAATCTATTAATGTCTCTTGGTAAACAATGCTAAACTCATCAGTATGATAATTAAGCAATTGCGCCAGCGCCTGTTGAGCTAATTTTTGGTTCAATTCTGTGCGGGTTAATTCATATTTAGTCTGTTCTAAATTGGCTTCGGCTAAAAGCAAATTAGCCTGACTTTCTCTTCCCGCGGTATAATTCAATTTTATCAAAGTAAGATTTTCCTGTCGGCGTCTTAAGATGGTATTAATCAAAGCAATTTGTTCTTGGGCATGTAAGATCTTGAAAAACGCTTGTTTGACCGCTAAAACAATTTCATTTTCTTTTTGGCGATGATTAAGTTCAGCAATTTTAATGCGATTTTGAGCAATTTTTGAACCGGCACGAATCGAACCACCTTTGTAAATAGTGTACTGTGCATTGAGGCCAGTAGAAAAATTTCCTTGGGCATTTTCCTGGATACTGCCACTTTTGCGATAATTAGAAGAAAATCCTATCTCTGGCCAGAACAATGAATTGGCGTCGCGAAGATTTTGTCGGCATCGCTCAATTTCCAACAATGACTGTTGCAAAGAAAGATTATTTTGTTTAGCCATTTGAATACAATCATCTAAAGTCAATACTTGTGCGCCAAGACTATAACTTATTATATTAAGAATCATGTAAAACAAATAATATTTATATTTCATTATTCCTTTCCTCATTCATAATCAGAATACAATCCCAAAATCTTAATCACAATTAGTGACTTGATAATCTCTATTTTCACAATCAATTCTATTTTAAGCCAATAATATCTTATGTCAATAAAAATACATTAAATTACGGGTAGTGTCTTATTTATGTAAATTGAGTATCGATAGTTTAAGAAAAAGGTGTATCCTGCCCTTGTTTAAACATATTAATATAGATAGTATAGTAAAGAAAAGTACACTTATAAAAAAACAATTTTCACAAAAATCTTGACTTAATAACTTACTTTATGATTAGTATCTATCGCTTCGAAAACAATTAGCCAATAAAATCTCGGTTTGTGAATTCGTTTATCACTAAGGCTTGATTGTTGTCGGATATAAATAGCAATGTCTTCTCAGATATCGTTCCCGTTGGACTTCACGATAAGCATATCGTCGCATGAAACGATGTTTTTGTTGTCGATGCAATCTACGAATCTTCTGCCTTCTCAAGGATGAACGAATCTTCAATCTCAGTCTTTGAAAATGACAATGCTGGCATCTGGTGCGAACAGGGTAATTTGGTTTGGGATTATCAGCCAAGACTGTTGGAGTTGCAATCAATAAGCCTAATATTATGATAATTATTGAAATTATTTTTCTTTTGATTTTGTCCATTGGAACCTCCGTTTTATTAAAAATTGTACTTTTTATTTTTTTCATACATATTATTAGACAAGAAATCTGATAAAAAGTTTAATAGACAAATTGTTGCCATCTGCCAGCAAATAAAAACAACATTGGTTTATAAGCATCACGCCGGCTTGCGCAGAAAAAAACTAAATCATAAGATTAATTGGGTTGATAATTCATATTTTTACCAAAGTGTAGGGCTTTATTTGTGTTACCGTAGTTGACTTTAATCAATTATTCGAATGGTGGGTTGACATTTGTTCTTTTTACAATATCTTTATTTAATGGCCGTAATGGTCATCATTTTGACTAAAAATTAGTATTAGATGGCTCTGGTGGTCATTATTCTAATAGATAAAGACTATATAAAATCGGATGAAAACTAACAAATCAAGAATAACCAATGTGCCCTCAAAACCAGAAACTGATTTTATTGTTTTTTTAGGCACGGGTGGTGCACGGATTGTTGTTGCCCAACAATTACGCGCAACTGGTGGTATGTGGTTTTCTTTAAACCACACCAACATTATTGTTGACCCCGGACCGGGTTCATTAGTAAAGATTGTTTCTTCCAAACATCATCTCGACCCAACAAAACTGGATGCGATTATTCTTTCCCATAAACACATTGACCATTCTAATGATGTTAATATTATGATTGAAGCCATAACTACTGGCGGAACCGTGAAACGGGGCAAACTTTTCTGTCCTCAAGATGCAATTGAAGGCAACGATAAAGTGGTTCTAAATTACTTGCGTGATTTCTTAGATGAGATTATAATATTACACGAACAAGGCAAATATAGAATCAATGATATAAGTATTGCTACGCCCAAAAGACAGCATCATCCCGGTGATGTGTTTGGTCTGGTTTTTGATAACGGTAAACTTAAGATATCTTATGTTGTCGATACAAAATATTTTCCGGAACTGGCCGAGATTTATCAAGCGGATCTAATGATCTTTAATGTAATTCGTCTTAAGCCTAGTGAAATCGAACATCTGTCTTTGGAAGATGTTAGAATGATTATTGAAAGGGCAAGACCAAAATCTGCCATTATTACTCACTTTGGGATGACGATGCTTAAAGCTAAGCCCTGGATACTTGCTGAAGAATTAACTCAAAAAACTGGGATTAGAGTCATCGCAGCTCATGATGGAATGAAGTATGAACTTGCTAATGTGGAAAATAGATAATTTTAAATGCATTCAAACAGGCTCAAGCCTTATGATAGAAGTCGAATTTGCCTAAATCAACTCTTAGCAAAGTTGCGAACTGATGATAAAATGTAATATGATTCCACAAAACTTAAGGTGATAAATTCGCTTGTACCCAATCTATCGATTCGTTTATGAAAAAGGCACACAATGAGTCGAATTAAAATTTTACCTGAAGAAACCATTCGTAAAATTGCGGCTGGTGAGGTTATTAATCGCCCGGCATCGGTGGTCAAAGAATTAATTGAAAACTCAATTGATGCTCAAAGTCAAAAAATTATAATTGAATTAAAGGAAGGCGGTAAGAATATTATTAAAGTTATTGACGATGGTACCGGAATGTCTCGGGAAGATGTGAGATTAGCCATCCAGCGCCACGCAACCAGTAAACTTTCCTCAATTGATGACCTAAAGACTTTAAGGAGTTATGGTTTTCGAGGTGAAGCCTTAGCCAGTATTGCTGCGGTTTCCCGACTTAAAATTGAAACCAATACAGATGAAAAATCCACCGGCACATTTTTATTTGCTGAAAGTGGTAATATCGTAGAAATCAAAGAGATTGCTCGAGCGAAAGGCACGACGATTACTGTTCAGTCGCTATTTTACAATTTACCAGTTCGTCGGGGATTTCTCAAATCCGACAGTTATGAATTAAAACTGATTATTGAAACCATAAGGTCATATGCTTTAATCTATCCGGAAATTACTTTTTCTCTTTTTAATGATGGAAAAGAAATTTTGGTCTTACCTAAAGGCGCCTCAATTAAAGAAAGACTAAAACTCTTTTTAGAAAAGTCAGTTTTTTCCAGTCTGTTTGAATTTCGATTTGATAACCCGATTGTTTCTTTTTGGGGCTATATTTCGGCACCTGAAACCGCGAAGACCTTTTATGAGATTCAACAAGTGGTATTTAATCAAAGACCAGTTAAGAATCGAACCGTAATTAAAGCAATTTATGATGGTTACGCTGGTTCTTTACGGGGAAATAATCCGAATTTTGCTGTCTTTTTAGAAACCAGTCCAGAAAATCTTGATGTCAATATTCATCCGACTAAACTGGAAGTGAAATTTGCCGATGAGCGCTTTTTGTATGATTTTATTGCTGAAGCCATCCGAAAAACTTTAGGCTTAAAACGTCGGGAAGAATTATCCGAGGAAACCAGTTTATGCCAAAGTCGATTTTTTGAAACTGAAGGTGCACCCCAAGGATTTTGGCAGTTACATAATTCTTATATTTTTGCTCAAGTCCAAACCGGTTATTGTATTATTGACCAACATGCTGCGGCTGAACGGATAATTTTTGAAGATGTTTTAAGACAGGATGAAAAACCTGATACTCAAGGATTACTTTTTCCGATTATTATTGAACTGCCGCCTGAGGGGTTAAGTATTTATGAAGAGATTAAAGAGACCTTAGCCTCATTAGGAATTGAAACTAAACTTTTTAGTGGTCGGAGTATAGTAGTAGAAGCGGTGCCAAGTAGTGCGAATTTGACCAAAAATGATATTCAAGAGTTTTTTTTCGAGTTAACCCGATTGGACAAAAAGCAACTTGCCTTTAAAGAAGAGATTGCTAAATTGATTGCCTGTAAAGGTGCGATTAAAGCCAACCAGCGTTTATCGCAACCGGAAATGGAAGCCTTAATCAATAAACTCTTTGCCTCTAAAGACCCGTATTTTTGTCCGCATGGCCGGCCAACGATAATTAAAATTTCCCGGGATGAGTTAGATAAGAAGTTTGGCCGTTAATATTTAACCGTCCCAAAAAGTCGGGTTAACTTATATCCTTTATGATTTTTATTTTAGGACCCAACGTAAAATTCTAAGATGAAAATATTTACTTTAGTTGGTCCAACTGGTGTTGGTAAAACTGAAATTGCTATTGAATTAGCCCGACAATACAATCTGGAGATTATTTCCGCGGATTCACGTCAAATTTATAAATATATGGATATCGGAACTGCAAAACCAAAGTTAACAGACAGTGAATGGCTAATCGTGGATGGGAGAACGATAAAATTTCATATGGTGGATATCGTGACCCCGGACATTTTGTATTCCGCGGTAGATTTTGCCCGCGATGCGACCGAAGTTATAAAAAAATTAATTACGGAAAACAAACGTTTCATTTTAGTCGGTGGTTCAGGATTATACTTAAAGGCATTATTTGAACCCTTCTTTTCCGCACCGGCGAGAAACTTAAAATTAAGAAGCCTATTAGCCCGCGAACCGTTAGAAGATTTGTATGAAAGGCTAAAAATGGTTGACCCAATATCAGCCCAACGCATCCATTGCCAAGACCGACAAAGAATTATTCGGGCATTAGAGATTTATGAGCAAACCCGCAAACCCTGGTCAATGCTAATAAAGACTGACAAAAAAGACTCCCAATTCACTCCTTATTATGTTGGAATTAATATGCTCCGAAAAAAACTCTACGAAAAGATTAATCAGCGATTTGAACAAATGATTGAGAATGGATTGATTGATGAAGTAAAAAAATTATTAAGTTTAGGATATACTCAAGAGTGTAATGCGCTTAACGGCATTGGCTATCAAGAGATTATCCGATTTCTTAATGGTGAAATCTCTTTAGCCGAAGCCATTGAAACTGCTAAAAGTCGTTCCCGTCAATATGCAAAACGTCAGATAACTTGGTTTAAGAAAATCAAAGAAGTAAAATGGATTACCTACACAACCCTTAAGGAAACTACCCAACAAGTTAGGCGTGAGTTTGAAAAATATCTTTTTCTGCTTTAAACACTACCGTTATCCAAACTTTTATATCTATAAATCTTTACCTGAAATCCCGTTAAACCGACGGTTTATCTGTTTGGTTTAATACAAAATAAGTTTTCCCAATATTATTAAGAAACTTGTATAAAGTAATTTTTCCGTCTATGCTAAATATTTATTTTCCATAAATTCTACGAAACGAAACATATCGTATTGCTAATCAAACAACTGCTCTCTAATAATGCCCACATTAATGATCTTATACTGGTAAATATAATCCATAGTTCAAGATTTTTCTGTCCTCTTTTGAGTAAAAATAAACACTAAAACATTAGTTAGGTAGTATTTGATATTTTGTGTAAAATCAATATTGGTATATTAAAGAAAAAGATGCAACCTCGTCGTTGTTTAATGTTTAAAAAGAAAAGCACACATATAGAAGAAAAAGCAATTTTCACAAAAATCTTGATGCTTACACTTATTAATTTCCATTCTTATACCAAATTCTTTTCGTAATAGAGCGCACTTGTTCTTTATCATTCCAATACTACTTCTATAATTTTTTGAGTAAGATAAACATAAAGAGAAATCTGAAAAATGCTCATGAGACACTGAACCCCTCATGAAAAAAACAATAATTATGCTTCTGCATTTCATACCTTTTGAACCAATATTGACTTTGTCAGAGTTCTTATAAAAATTACTAGTTATAATTAGAATTTTTGATAAGGCGAATTTTTAGATAAGTTATTGTTTTTTATAGAGATATTGCATTTTGTTCTAAAAAGGGGGTATAGTTCCCTCTACGGTCCTCTTGGTTGCTTAAAAAATAGGTAAGAAAGTCGTTTTGGAAAGTAGGGTCAAGAGAAATTTTGGAGTTGGTTTGAGTGTTAGTTTGGGCAGAAATATAAGTATCAATTTTGGGGCAATTGGCAGAATTAATTTGAGTGGAGTTGAGAAAATCACTCAAGAAATGGTGGTTAAAGTTAAGGAGGCTATAATTCAGAAAATCACTTACATTGCTCGAGAGATAATAGTTAGTGTTTTTAAGGAGCAATTAAAAAATATGGTTAGAATTATTTGGGTTGCGCTTCAAGGAATCATTTTTCATTTATCAAGGACAATATAATATTTAGCTTTTTGAGAATGCAATTAGAAAATAATTGTTCGCTTTATTGACTCAGCAATTCATATTTACTTTTTGAGAGGTTGATTTAAAAATGATAGTTAGAATTATTGTGGGCGCGCTTCAGAAGGTCATTTTTCTTTTATCCAGAGATAAATTTAGCACTTTGGAAAGCAATTAGAAAAGAATTGCTTGCGTTGTAGCATGTAGAAGTTAGACTTCGGCTAATTTGACTCATATCTTAAAACAAATAATAGCGACAATATAAAAAAGAGGCTCATGACCAGAAAGTGTGGTAAAATAGTTGAAAGGCATCCGTTAGATCCATATAATATGGATATTCTTAAGAAAAAGGATCTAAAAGATGCCAAAAGATTATATTCAAATCTCCTTAGGTTGGCAAGAGGATAAATCAGGGGTCATGGTGGAAGTGATAAAGACTTCGTCTT
>CAYYPG010000052.1:0-14292 GCA_964473505.1 uncultured bacterium
TTGCGATTTCAAAGTTGGAATTAAAGTTGCGGTTTCTAAGTTGGAACGACAAAAAACTTGACAACCTTCTGTTTTATAATTATAATTAGTATACTATGAATACTAAAAAAATATTTATTTCTTATGTTTTAATATTATTTTCAGGATTTTTTATCGTCATATTCAGTAATTCAGTTACATCACCTAAATCAATCCTATCCCCTATATCCCTTATTGCTCCGGAGAGAACAATTTTTGTTGCCAAATCTCTTTCTTGGAAACCAGAAATAATTGAATACGATAACAATCTATCCTTACCTTCATCTCAGGGTCTTTCTCTAATCACCCAGCCTTCAGCACTTCTGCTAAGCGGCTCAGGGTTAGACACTCTTCGTAACCACGACAATACGCCAGACAGTTATTTCACGACCGATTCTGTATACTTTGTCACCCGATTAACCATGCCGACTTTATCCGCATCACAATGTACTGTAAAAGCAATTCGTTATGCTTTATATCGTTCGACGAGTACTGCTCCTGCTCCTTGCAGTTTGATAATTTACCGAGACACGATTGTAAACAATATTCATCAACCAGGCCAACCCGTATTTAAATATATGCATACTATCAGTAGTTGGCAAGCCGGTTTCTATCTCTGGTTTAGTTTAATTTTTACTACTTCTAATATTACATTCAATCCTGGTGAACATTTCTGGGTCGGTATCTTTTTCCTAACATCAGATGTTTATCAACTCATTGACGGTACAGTCAATGCTGATACCACCAGAAATGCCCGAAAAATTCCTGGACAAGCTTGGAGATATTATAATTATGATTTTCTGCAAGAAGCCGTAGTAAGTTATACACCTTTAGATAATAACATCGGCACAGAGCAAATTATAGATGTTGATAAAGTGCAAAAGAGTGATACGACAATATTAATCAAAGCCAAAGTAAAGAATTATGGTCGGAACACTTTAGCTCCTGGTATTCCAGTGATTCTGCAAATCACAGGTAGCGAGACCTATATGGATACTGCTTATACTCAAACTTCACTTATTCGTAATGCAACGGAAATAATTACATTTGAACCGGCGTGGTATATCCCTAATCAAACTGGCGATTGGCAAATAAAAGTTTGGACCGAATTGAGTGGAGACCCGATTCCCAGTAATGATACAGCTCGCCATACAATGTTTGTCTATACTCATGGCTACCGACAAACTTTTGCATCAATCGATTTTCCACCTGCAGGCTGGACAATATATAATTTTAATGGTGGCAATCAATGGCTCATAGATACTTTCAGATATTATACAAGACCTGGTTGTGTGCGTATCCTTTACGACCAATATCCATATTGGCCTAATAATGACTGGTTAATAAGCCCTCGAGTCGCCTGCGCTCCTAATGATTCAATAATCTTTTGGTACCGAGCTGCATCCACTAGCTATACCGAAACCTTGCTAATTCGTATCTCTTCAGCCAATACGCTTGATACGGCAAATTTTGTTTTATTAGATAGAATCATTACTAATAATACTGAATGGCAACGAAAAGTCATTCAATTAAATCTAATAGACAGTACTAATTTATACATTGCATTCCATTATCGATGTTTTGATAAATTTTGGATTGGTTTAGATGATATCATATTACCCGAACCAATTCCTCACTATGATTTTTTTGCTGAAAGATTTGATGCACCGAATTTACCAATCATTATCGATTCAGTTTATTCTCCCAAGGCATCTTTCCGTAATAATAGCATTAATACTCGTGCCTCAGATGTTTGGGTCTTTTATCAAATTACCGGTCACACAATAAATTATATTGATTCGGCTGAAGTCCTCTCTTTAGAAGAAGGTGAACTTTGTACTATTACTTTTAACCTATTTAATCCCACAGAATTCGATACCATTACACTAAAAACTTGGACGATAAATCCGAATGACCAAAACCGCTCAAATGATACCTTGACACGAACCGCGGTCATCGCACCAAAATTTCAAACAATTCCCTATACCGCGAACTTCAATGAAAAATGGGGTCCTTATGGCGATAATCCGCCGTGGGGTGGTTGGCAAATTATTGCTGGAGGCACAGAATATCCTGCAAGCTGGAACACTAATGACTGGTATCGTGATACTTGTCGTTATGGTACTAATATCCGAACCATTGCCAAAATCTTTTTCAGTCCAAGAGAAAACCATGACGACCGTTTAATTTCACCTCGATTGAATTGTTCAATTCCAGGAATTTATAATCTCTCTTATTGGCATTGGTACCGTGACTATAATTCACAACGGCGAGATTCCGGAGCAATCTTGATAAGTAATAATGGCGGATTAACCTGGACCAAAATTGCTCAATATACTAATGTTACTGACTCTGGTCGAAAAGTTCATAATATCTCTGCTTATGCGTCAGGCAAATCTGATGTCAGAATCTGTTTTCTTTATGGTGCTTTTGATGAATACTGGTGGTACATTGACGATTTTTCCGTAACGTGGTATCCCTTGGGACCGACACTGATTTATCCGACTAATAGATTGGAGACATTAGCAACAGTTATTCCTTTCCGTTGGCGTTCAGTTCCTGGTGCCAGTATCTATGAAATACAGATAGCCCGTGATTCTTTATTCCAAATTGCTTATTCTGTTATCACGACTGTTGATACTATATATAATCTTCCAATGCCTGGTGGAATCTATTATTGGCGTGTCCGAGCTGGTTTACCTTATGGTCCCACATCTGAATCCCGAAAATTGACTGTGATACCTCCACCACAACCAATTTACGGCTGGTATAAATTAAAGGACATTCCATTAGGCATTAGTGGCAAAAATGTCAAAGACGGTGGTTGCTTAGTTTATTGTCCATTGGATTCTAATGTCTATGTACTAAAAGGCAATAATACTAACGAATTTTTTGCCTTTAAGATTAAAGATACCTCGTGGACAAATAAACCCGAAATACCTTTTGCCTATTTAGGTGTTGCACCACCAGCACGAAAAGTTAAAAAAGGTGCGGCAATGTGCTTTGGCGACACTCTCATTTATGCCATCAAAGGTAACAATGTGGATGAATTTTGGGTGTATAATCCCAAAACTAATATTTGGACTCAAAAGAAGTCAATACCTGGTGGCTGTGGAAAAGACGGTACAAGTTTAACTTATGTGCCCAGCCTGTTTAAAAATTCATTCCGATTATCAGAGGCTAAAATTTCACAAACCACTAAACAATCAGAAGATACTTCTTATGTTTATTTACTGAAAGGCTCAAGTAACATTTATGAATTTTATGCTTATCTTGTGAATTACGATACCTGGATTATTAAACCGAGTGCGCCTGCCGGTCCGTTCAATAAACCATTTAAAAATGGTTCTGGGATTGTTTTTGATGGTAATTCTCGAATATACGCGCTCAAAGGTTCTTCTGTGGTTAACGAGTTTTATTATTATGACCTTATAGGAGATACTTGGGCTTATCGTCCGGGTGACAACTTGCGTGATACTATTCCGCAAAGGGCCTTTGCAAACATAAATAAGAAAACGAAAGTAAAGGCTGGTGGTGCATTAACCGTGCTTAATAATGAAATTTATGCGATCAAAGGCGGCGGAGTAAACGAATTCTGGAAATACACTCCAGGAGAATATCAAGGAACTTGGACTTTATTAGATACAATAAGACGCATTGATAAAAAGAGTGTTCCCAAAGCCGGTGCCGGATTAACCGCCAGCACAAATAAAATCTATCTACAAAAGGGTAACAATACCCGCGAATTCTGGAACTACGTTCCCTACCCGGTTAAAGATATCATCGCTGATAACCCAAATCTAATAAATACCGAACCCGCAATTCAAGAAAAAACTACAACCGGTTTCTCACAATTTCAATTTGAGATTAAACCGAACCCTTGTAAAATTGCTACCTATATTCATTGTAACCTTCCACAACCAAGCCAAATTTCAATTAAACTTTACGACCGAGTCGGCTCATATCTGAAAACACTTAAGGAATCTTCTCCGATGTCTGGAAACCATCAAATACCTTTGCAATTAAAAAACATTCCCGCAGGTGTTTATTTTGTTACTATTGATTACATCGGCGTCGACCAAGAACTGAAAGGTAAAAAAGTCCTGAAACTAATTAAGGAATAAATGTGTAGTAAAGATAGGTACTAAGTTTATACACCACCCAACAAAATAAGTTCTGAAATAAATAAAAGAAATAACTGTTCAAAAATCACTTCTAATAATTTAATAGGTTAAAACCCAGAACACTAAATACATTTATTAACTTGCAAAGGAGAAAAAGCGGCATTATAATAATATATGGATTTATATCAACGGTTTAAATATTTTCGTCAGCGATATCTTGGCAATCAAATAGTTTTTACAAGTCTAATCTTCATTGCTGTTTCCATATTTTTATTAATACTGATTACTGGTCTTTATTTCCCCAGATTAATTTTATTGGTCCTGGTAGTTATTCCATTTTATTTTGGATATAATATTTCGCAGCATACCTTTCTCAAATTAGCCCAGAAAATCGAAGATAGATTCTCTTCGATTAAGAATAAATTGATTCCCGCATTACAACTATATCGATATCAACAAAAGCAAGATACGCGAAAAGAACAATATTCTTCGGAACTTATTACTGCGGCAATCAAGCAAGTTGACGATATAATCAAAAATTTACCCTTGAACGTACTCATTAATTATAAGAAAACTCGTTATGCACTAATCGCGACAATTTTACTGTTTTTACTAATTTTGGGATTTGCACTCCTTCAGCCAATTCATTTTCGATTCGGTTGGACTTTAGCATTTTCTCCGTCCCGGGATCCTATTACCTTAAAGATTCAACCAGGAAACATCATTGTTAATAAAGATAGTATTATTCATATAAATCTAAGCATCGTTGCACCCATTAAAAATTTGTCTGCCACTATATATGCTAAAGGCTTAAGATTTGCCGGTAAAGAATCTTTATCTGTTAAGATCAAAGCCGATAAAGAGTTTTCCTATTATACTATAGTTAGGTCTAAAATAGGTGTTCCCATTAAAAGAAGTTCAGTTTATCAGGTTAAACTTTTTCAACCTATTGAGATCACCGATATCGTTTTTTCGTATCATTATCCAGGTTATACCAAACTTCCGTTCTCTAAACATCGCACTCAGGAGATAAATACTTTACTCGGTACTACAGTCGATTTTCAAGGAACTGCATCGGATTCTTTAGTAGCCGTATATCGTATTAACTCAATCGGTTCAATCGAAACTTTAAGTATCAAGGGTAAAGAATTTAAGGGCAGTTTTATCGTAACCAAACCTGATTCATTTCATATTATACTTAAAGGCGTCCAAGAAACTCAAGGCAAATCAGCTTGGTTTTCAATTCGGCCACGATTAGATGAATCACCATATGTCCGAATCTTTGCCCCTGGTCGTGATATTGATGTTCCGGCAAATATGCAGGTATTAATTGGTATGTATGGTATTGATGATTTTGGTATCAGTCGTTTTGTTTTATCTTATCACAAATCAACCAGCGAGGATACGTTTCGCATTTCAGTAAAATCAAGTTTTGGTAAGAAAGAAGATACAGTTTACTATCTATGGGACTTAAATAAGATTATCTTTTTACCTGGAGAAGAAATTGCTTATTATGCCTTGATTTATGACAATGACGCCGTTTCCGGAAATAAGTCCAGCCGAAGTGAAATTTATACTATAAGATTTCCAACACTCAATGAAATCTACTCTCAGGTTACTGAAAAGACGCAATCGACGATTGAAAAGCTGACACCCTTAGCTAAAACCGAGCAGCGAATCTCCCAACAATTGGAAAAAATAACTGATAAATTAAAAGAGTATCGGTCTTTAGATTGGGAAGAAAAGTCTTCTCTGTCTGAAATATTAGCGGAAAAGCAAAAATTAATTTCTGAAATTAAGTCCTTACATGACGAAATTAATAATGCTATTTCTGACCTGTATCGTGGCTTAATGATTGATAAGGAGACATTAGATAAACTTCAGGAGATTAGTAAGATCCTTTCAGAAATTATTCCTCAAGACCTAAAAGAAAAATTACAAAATTTAGCCGAACTGACCTTACAAAAAAATCCTGATTTGGCAAAATCCTTAGAACAACTTCAACTTTCTTCTGAAGAAATGGAAAAAGCGATATCTCGCGCCTTGGAGTTATTAAAAAATCTGCAAAAAGAAGCCCTCTTAAAATCATTATCCCGTAAAGCCGAAGAAATATTTAAACAACAGACTCAACTCCACAATCGCATAGATACCGAAAAACCAACGAATCTTCTGCAACCCCAAACACAAATCGGTGAAGAAATTAATGATTTACAAAACCAAATTAATGAACTCAGCAATAAATTTGATGATAGTCTCATTCAGACCCAACTTGCTGAAATCAGCCAAGAACTCAATAAAATGCAGTTATCGTCTCAAGTCAAGGCGATTACGGAAAATCTTGCGCAAAATCGGAAAGGTCAAGCCAAGAAAAGTTCTCAAGAACTATTAGAAGACCTAAAACGATTGAAAGACCGTCTTCAAGAATTGGCAGATAAATATAAACAAAATCAGCAATTCGCAATTATGGAAAGTTTATTGAAAAACGCTATGGCTTTAAATCTCCTTTCGCACGAGCAAGAACAATTGATTAATCAGTCAAATCAGTCTTTAACTCCCAATCTGGTTTTAACCCAAATGCGTTTAGTAGAAGCAACTCGTGTTTTAGCCGAAAGTGTTGCCAGTCTTGCCGAAAAATCTATTTTAATACCTCTTCACTGGACTAAGGATTTGGTAAAAACATTTACCTTAATGGAACAAGCGGCCACATTGATTGAAGATGCCTTGCATAATAATGCGCGCATAACCCAAGCCCAAAATCTGCAAAAAGATGCCATTGGGCAGATGGATAAACTTACTTTACAAATTCTCCAATTTTTGGCAAGAGGACAAATGCAGGGTGGTTTTGGTGGCGGTTTGGAAAGTCTCTTACAAGCCTTATCCCAACTCACTGCCGAACAAATGATGTTGGGACAACAAATGGGAGGAATACTTCCTTTACCAATGCCAGGGGGCTTATCGCAAGAACAACTTTCCCAATTACAAAGACTGGCATCTATGCAAAGTCAATTGCGGTCAGCACTTGAGCAATTATTACAAGATATTAATGCGGGTAAATATGGCGAAATGCCCGGGTTAACTGGTAGTGTTGAAGGTGCGCTTGAAGAGATGACAAATATAGAAAAAGACCTTTCTGAACTTAATATTACTCGACAAACTATTGAACGCCAAGAAAAAGTTATCAACCGAATGTTAGATGCGCAAAGAAGTATCCGACAAAAAGAATATTCAGAAAAACGAGAACGAGAAATCGGAAAAGATTATCCGGTACCATTAAGTCCGGTGTTAGATAAAAATTTTGGTGAAACCAAAAAACAATTGCGCGAAGAACTGTTACGTGCATTACGAGAAGGATATCCTCAAGAATACGAAGCAATGATAAAAAATTATTTTGAGGCCATTATTCAAGAATAGATTAATAATAATGAGACAAATTAGACAAATCACAAGTCGCAAATTGCCCGAGGTTATACAGCAACTGTTATTAATCTTTAAATTGCGAGTAAACCTTAAAAAAGAAACAAATTTCTCTTTCCGACTTTTGTGCCTTCGTACTTTCGGATTATTGTTCGTATGTACTTTACTTTTAGCCCAATCTAAAAATCTTTCAGACTCGATTGATTATTATCAATCGCTGATAAAAAAGACGCCTAATAATGAGCAAGCTTGGTTGGGATTACAAAAGACTTTAATTCAAAATGGTGATTTGAAAACCGCCCAGAAACTCTCAAAATATGATTTAACTGACCGATTGTTTTGGGGGCATATTAAGGTTCTCTTTTTTGCCCAGCAATTTGATACTCTTCCTCGATTTATTTCCGAACTAGCGATAAAATTTCCCAAAAGTCCATATCTTAATGATGCCCTGGAATTAGGAATATTAGTTGCTGAAACCAAAAATACTCAAAACGAATTAAAAGCCTATGCCCATGCTTATTTTGATTATGAAATCGGTGACTTTGATAACGCAATTAAAGAATGTAAACAATTAATTGTCAAATCGAATAAAGTCTCGGAATATGCCTATTTACTTTTGAATAAGATTTATCAAGCTAAAGTCGAAGTTAATCAATCAATTGCAACTTTGAACGAATTTGTCCAAAAATTTCCACAAAGTGTTCTTAATCCTAAAGCCCGTTATGAAATGGCAATAATTTATTTAGAATCGCTTAAAGATACAATCACTGCTCGTACCTTATTAGAGGAACTAATTAACGACTTTCCATCATCTATGCAAAGTTATTTTGCTCGTGCCAAATTAGCTATCATTGACGCAAATGAGAAAAAAGGCAACAAAATTCGATAGTTAAATGCAGACCACGATTTTTGTATTTCACTGAGCGGATGACCAAAATCCAATAAAATTCATTAATTAATCATATACGATGTTCACCAAAGCAGAATTTATATGAAACTCGATATTGGCCAAAAGGTATAATAACTAAATGAACTTGACAAGTCGAGCAGAAAGATATCTCAAACAAATAAAAAAACTACTAAAAGCACCAATTACTTTAATGGAAGTTTGTGGTACTCACACCCATGCTATTTCAGCTTCCGGAATTCGACACAGTGTTCCACCACATTTAAAATTATTGTCAGGACCAGGTTGTCCCGTTTGTGTAACTGACCAGAAAGATATTGACTGGGTAATTGAATTATCGCGTACCCATCAAGTGATTATTGCCACCTTTGGTGACTTACTGCGTGTACCAGGAACGAAAAGTTCTTTAGCCCAGGAAAAAAGTAAAGGTGCTGACATTCGCATTGTATATTCTGCTTTAGATGCACTAAAATTTACATCCAATTCAGATAAACCAGTGGTTTTTATTGGTGTTGGATTCGAAACCACCGCACCAACTATTGCGGCCACAATCCTAAAGGCTCAAAAAGAAAATATTAGAAATTTCTATGTCCTTCCACTTTTTAAACTAATTCCACCAGCATTAAGAATAATTGCACAACATCCTAAAGTTAATATTGACGGTTTTATATTACCTGGGCATGTTTCTACGATTATTGGTCAAAAGCCATATGAATTTTTAGTCAAAGATTTTCGCATACCTTGTGCCATAACTGGTTTTGAACCTTTAGATATTTTGGAGGGTATCCATCTCCTGCTCAAACAAATTGAGTTACAGCAGCCAGAAGTTGCAATTCAATACAAAAGAAGTGTAAAAAAATCGGGTAACTTAACTGCCCAATCAATAATAAATCAGGTCTTTGAAAAAACTGATGCGAGTTGGCGAGGTATCGGTAAAATTAAAGATTCCGGCTTAAAATTTAAGCCTAAATATAGTGAATTTGATGTTCGTAATTACTTTAATATTAAAGTTGCCAAACCAAAATTATCTGATTGTCGGTGTGGTGAGATACTTATGGGACTAATTACTCCGACACAATGCCCTTTGTTTGCGAAATCTTGTCGTCCTGAAAATCCTTTTGGCCCTTGCATGGTCTCCTCAGAAGGAGCATGTTCAGCGTATTATAAATATGGAAGGTAATTCAAAAGTCAAAAGTCAAAAACCAAAATTTGACTCTCATCTTACACTTGATTATGGTTCTGGTGGTCGCAAGATGCATCGTTTAATCAAAGAGTTATTCTATACCTATTTCCAAAATCCTATTCTCGCTAAATTTGAAGACTCGGCAGAACTTAATCTTCATAATAATCAACCCGATTTTTGTCTCACTATTGATTCCTATGTTGTTCAACCGTTGTTTTTCCCTGGTGGTGATATTGGCAAGTTATCGATTTGTGGTACTGTAAATGATTTAGCAGTTAAAGGCGCTAAACCGCTCTATATTGCAATCTCATTTGTCCTCCAAGAAGGAATAAGCATAAAAACATTAGAAAAAATTTGTCTTTCAATTGCTAAAACTGCTAAAGCTGTTAATGTTCCAATAGTTACCGGCGATACCAAAGTAATTGAAAAGAGAAATCCACACGAAGAAATTATCATCACCACTTGTGGTGTTGGTAGAATCTTGAAACATTTTCAGCAACCAACTTTAAGTGCTAAAAACATAAAAAAAGGTGATAAAATTCTTATCAATGGTCCCATCGGTGTCCATGAAGCATCAATTATTTTAGCCCGGGGCGATTACGACTTTAAAGCTAAGGTCGAAAGTGATTGTGCTCCTCTGTATTCATTGATTGAGACTTTAGCCGATAATAAATGTAAAATCAAAATGATGCGTGACCCAACGCGTGGTGGTTTAGCCACAACCTTAAATGAAATTGCTGATACCGGCCAATTAGGTATTATTATTGATGAAGAATCAATTCCGATACAGCCATCAGTCCGAGGTATATGCGATTTGCTTGGTTTTGACCCATTATATTTAGCCAATGAGGGGAAAGTAGTTATCGTTGCAGATGCTCAAGATGGTCAAAAAATTCTAAAAATAATGAAGAAACATCACCTGGGTAAAAATAGTGCTATTATTGGTGAAGTTGTTGACCGAAAATATGGCATAGGGGTTTGGTTAAAAACGAAAATTGGCAGTCAAAGACCGGTCATACAATTAGAAGGTCATCAAATTCCTCGTATCTGCTAAACTCAAGGAGATTATACGATTCAATCAATTTTTAATATAATTTCATTAAGGCTTCTCACAATATAGAATAATTGGCTTTTAAAATATGATTCTGAAAAGTAAAAGGTATTTGGGCCAATCTCAATTATAGAAGTGATTAACTCATCTTCGGCTCTTCTTAAATGGTTTTATAATTATTGCCAATGATAATACAATTAAAGCAAAATAGATAAAAATATCTCCATGCCTTCGGTAAAAGGTTGATTTAAGTGCATTCTTAACATCGGCAAAAATTATATCTTGAACAAACAATTTTGATTTATGAGTAATCCTGGCAAAAGGGTCTGTTACTAATGAAATACCATTATTAGCACATCGTACTAATGGTACACCATTTTCTACTGAACGTAAGATAGCTAATTCACAATGTTGATAAGGTCCTGGGGTCTTGCCAAACCAGCCATCGTTAGTGATATTTATCAACATATTAGCATTGCGTCTCGTGAATTCTCGAGTTAAATCCGGAAAGATTGATTCAAAGCAGATAAGACATGCAAAGTTTCGAATTTTAAGTTGGGTGGTTGAGATTTGAAATATTGTGTATTCTTTTCCCGGCGTACAATCTCCCATATCACCGGTCTCAATTTTTCGTAGCCATTTTATTTTATCTACATACGGAATTCTTTCTGAAAAGGGTACTAAATGAATTTTACGATAGATTTGGGAAAAGAATGGTGCTGGAATTTTAAGCAACGAATCGCCGGGAACAATAAATATAGTGCTATCGGCTTTTTGAAAATCAAAAAGTACTGCTCCATTATAATAAACCGGACTTGTCGGCTCGTACAATGGCGTACCGGTAAAGAGATAAACCTGATTCGTGTCAACAATTGCCTGAAGTTTATTTCTTAATTGTTCGTCACGAGTAATATCAACTAAGGTTGCGGTTTCTGGCAAGATGATTAAATCCGGTTTTTGCATTGATGCTTGTCTGATTAAATTGACCATTTCATTTATTAACCGCTGACGACTTTCATTATCGCCTTTTTCATTGGGTGCAACATTCGGTTGAACGATAGCAACTCTGAGATCAGATTTTAGTTTAGTGGTATTAACTCGAATCAATCCATAACTTATTGGTAAAATGAACGATATTAGTAAAAGCACAAGATAAGTTAGTTTATGTTTTTTTTGAAGTATCCAGAAAATTACGAGATTAATCCAGACAACCCAAGCCGAAAGACCATAAATGCCAATGACCGATGTCATTTGGACTATAGGGAGATATGATGTTTGGGTATATCCTAAAAATCCCCATGGAAAGCCAATTTCTGATTTCGTCCGAATAAATTCTAATATCGCCCAGACTAATGGTGCCAACGCCAAACCTAAAAATTTGGTTATTATTGAAAAGACCGCGGTATATAAACCTAAATAAATAAAAAGTATTGTTACTCCCAAATAGAGTAGAATTTTAGTCATCGGTTCAACTGGTACAATTAGAAAATATAACCACCAGAGATGAAAAAGTGCCAAGGTAAATCCAAAAATAAGTCCATACCAGAATACTTTTTTATAAGGATAGCGATATATTAACAGCAGCAACGGAATCAAAGTAAAGTAGGAAAGAAATCTAACTCCAAAAGGTGCAAAAGCAAAACTCAATACAAACGACGCAATGATTAAGGCGACGACCATTTTAGCTGTCTGTTACAATCCTAAGTTATGGAATTTAGTAATGAGCGATTATTTTTTATTATCTAATTTAATTATAATTTCTTTCTGTGTGGCATATGATTTGTAAAACGCATCGGTAATTTGATTTATTATTAAGCCATCGTTACCCGTAATTGTTGGTTTTGTTTTCTTTAAGACACTATCGATAAATAGATCAACCAGTAATTGATAAGCAATTTTAACATAATCTTTTTGTCCCGAAATATTAGTTGGAGTGACATTAACTAAATGACCATGCATTTCACGGTGAATTTGTACTGGATTAAGTAACGCGGCGCCTTTATTGCCAAATAGATTGAAATATGTAAAATCTTTATCTTGAAGCATACTAAATCCAACTTCAATGGTCAGAATTTGTTTTTCAAACCGTAATAGAGCGAAAGCGCTATCTTCAACTTGATTGGTTTGACTTCGCTTATACCCTGTACCGACAATTGAGATTGGTTTGTCTTGAGCAAGTAAATACAGTGCGATATCTAAAATTTGGCTTCCCAAAGAGAGAAAAGCGCCACCGCCAGCGCGTAACCGTTCACCCCACCACCCAGAAAACGACCATTCTGTTCGTCCTCTAAGCCAGCCGGCTTTACTATAATATATCGAACCAAGTTCGCCACCATCAAGGAAATTTTTGATTAACTGGACATCAGCGCGTAAACGGTGAGGTAATGCAGGCATCAGAATACGCTTTTTTTTCTGTGCCATTCGCACCATTGTTTTGGCTTCATTTGCATTTAATGCCATTGGAATCTCGACTAAAACATCTTTATCATATTCTAATGCGCCTATGGTCATCGGTGCATGTAGATAATTGGGTGTCGCAATAATAACCGCATCAATTTCCGGATTGACAATAAAGTCATTATAAACCTGATAATGATGTTTAATATTATATCTTTCCGCCAAATAATTTAACTTTCTGACATCATTGTCGCAAATTGCAACGACCTCAGCAAATTTATTCTTTTTAAGTGTCGGCAAATATACTAATTGGGTTTGTGCTCCACAACCGACAATACCGATGCCAATTTTATCTTTCATATCCCTTCCTTATTATGTAAAGCTGTATTTTTTTATGACTCTTTTGTATAAACCAACTCAGTTGAGTCATTTTTTTATCTTTACTCGATTGCCAACGATCGCTAATCGATTTTCGGCAAAAAGTTTAATGGCTTCAGGATATGCAATATGTTCTTGTTGCAAGACTCGTTCGGCTAAAGTATGTACAGTATCATCATCTTCCACTGGTACAACTTTTTGCACAATTATTGGTCCACCATCAACATCTTCGGTCACAAAATGGACCGTGCATCCAGAAAATTTAGCACCGGAATCTAACACTGCTTTATGAACATGCTCGCCGTATAAGCCTTTTGCCGTGGGTAATAGTGCTGGATGAATATTCATTATTCTCATCTTATAATGATTAACAAAAAATGGCGTTAAAACTCGCATGAACCCTGCCAAACAAACTAAATCAACTTCTCGATTTTCTAATTCTTTAATCAATGCCCTTTCAAAAAGTTCGCGTGAAGGATACGCTTTGTGATCAATAAAGATTGCGGCGATATTATGTTTTTTTGCCCGTTCTAAAGCATATGCGTCTTTTTTATTACTTATTACAACCCTAATTTCTGCTGGAATCTCTCTTCGTTCTATTGCATCAATAATCGCTTGTAAGTTCGTACCTGAACCCGAGACCAAGACACCAAGTTTAATTAACGCCATAATTAATCATAAATAATTTATTTTATTTGTCAATCAGGTATAATGAGCGTCTGCAAAAATCAAAGTGCCTCAAAACCTATCAAGCTATGTTCTCTTGAGCGTTCTGAAAAAGTCAAGGTGCCTCGAAAGCCGTATCAAGCTATGTTATCTT
>CAYYPG010000053.1:0-14282 GCA_964473505.1 uncultured bacterium
TATGTAAAAACAAACACAAAAAACATTAGTTATAACTAATGTTTTAGACAAGGTGGATTTTTAGATAACTTATTGTTTTTCTTAAAGATACTGCATTTTGCCCTAAAAAGAGGGTACAGTCCCCGCCACAGCCCTCTGGAGTGCTTGAAAAATAGGTGAAAAGGTTATTTTAGAAAGCGAGGTCAGAGAAAATTTTGGAGTTAGTTTGAGGGTCGGTTTTGGCCGAGATCTGAGTATCAATTTATGCGCAATTGATAGAATCGATATGAATGGAGTTGAGAAAATCGATCAGAAAATAATGTATTGAGTTATTGTGTCAGTAATTTAGAAAATCACTTACTTTTCTTAAGAGATAATATTTAGTACTTTGGGAAAAACAATTAAAACATAATGGTTTGGTTTATTCGGTTTATAATTCAGAAAATCATTTACTTCTATCAAGACAGAATACTTTGTTTGTTTTGGTAAGCAAATAGAGATGAAATGTTCAAAACTCAGAAGGTCTTATTATGCAGTGTTGATTATTCAATGTCGAATGGAGCGCTTATTCAGAAAGTTGTTTATAGGTTATAATTATTTAAGTGCTGGTGTTAACCGATACATAAGCGCCGGAATAAGCTAAAACGTTCCGATACCTTATAAAATCAATAAAGAAAAGATATAAAAATCTATTATTCTTTTTGTAATAACGACTATAAAAGAAAGTTTGATATGTTAATCTTAGGCTTAATCTTTATGTTGTTTATTAGGTTTAATTCCTGCCCAACCATCTACCACAAGAAAAGAGATAGATAATAATGTTACTAATTTCTTGGTCTTGATTGAAGAAATTGAAAGCTCAGAAAATATTATTCGAGTTGTAAATCTGGTAAACCAAACAGATATTTTTATGGTGCAAAATGGCTTTTCTAAAGTAAGATGGACCTTACTTAGTATAGTTAAATACTTAACTGTTTTTGTCCGTTTTTATGTATAATATTTTCTAAAACTAACATTAAAGCCTAAATATGCAATCTGACAAATTTATCCTTGAAACGTCTTGGAAATTTAACAGGTTCAAGCTAACCTCCGTCCAGGAAGATCAAATTGTTTTTCGAAAAACGAGGTGATATCGTTTTGGTTATGAACTATGAACACAGATGCTAACATTTATTTTATAACAGCCAATAATTTATACGCCTGGGCATCTTTAATTTTGACTTCAATCCAATCACCGGGTTTGAAGTTCATTCCTTTTAACTCGACAACACCATCAATCTCAGGTGCATCAAATTCAGTTCGACTTAAGATTTTTTGATGTGCAATCTGATCAATGATTACTTTTAGCGTTTTGCCAATAAAACTTTGCATGCGGTTTAAAGAAATCTTTTGCTGAGTTCTCATTATTAAATCCAATCGTTCTTTTTTTATTTTTTCCGGAATTTGATTCGGTAAGTTATAAGCGAGTGTGCCCGGCTCCCGGGAATACATAAAACATCCCAAATGAGCAAATTTATATTCCTCAACGAATTCTATTAGTTCATTAAATTCTTTTTCCGTTTCATCAGGAAAACCAACCATCACACTAGTACGAATAGCAATATCCGGCATTGTCTTTAATTTATCAAGCAGTTGCTTTACTTGTTTGCGGGTATAAGGACGATTCATTGTCTTTAAGATTTTATCTGATATGTGTTGTAATGGCAAATCAACATAGCGACAAATTTGGGGACTGTCTTTATATACTTGAATTAACTCATCGGTCCAATGAGCCGGATGAGTATAAAGCACTCTTATCCAGATGATATCTTTTATCTTAACAATATTTCTTAATAATCTTGCCAGTGATAATTCCGCATAAATATCTTTGCCGTATAATGTTGTGTCCTGAGCAACTAAAATTATTTCTTTAATCCCATTTTGACTAAGATGTTTTGCTTCTTGGACAATATCTTTTATTTTACGACTACGAAACCGTCCTCGAATCGAAGGAATCAGACAATAAGCACAAAAATTATCACAGCCATCAGCAATTTTTAGGTAAGCATAATGATTCGTACTAATCAATCGTGGTGTCTTATAATTACTTAAATAGGTTGGTTTATTTGAGACTCGGATCATGCGCTCTTCTTGGGTAATTACTTTTACAATTTCGGTCAAATTATCAATACCCATAATACCGTCAATCTCTGGAAATTTATCCAGTAAGGCATCATAGTATCTTTGAACCAAGCAACCCGCGACGATAATTTTTTTTATCTTCCCTTTTTTCTTATAAGCGATTACTTTTTGAATCCAATGTTCGGCTTCTTTAACTGCAGATTTAAGAAAAGCACAAGTGTTAATGACACAGACATCGGAATTTTGCCAGTCTAAGGTCAAAATGTAGTTGTTCCGGGCTAAATAACCTAAAATGATTTCAGAATCGACAAGATTTTTCGGACAGCCCAGCGTGACTAATGCAATTTTCACTTTGACCACTACTCGTTTTTCACAAATACTTCGCCAGTTCTGACTGCTGAGATAATTTTTACATTAGCATCTTGTCTTAATCTAATCAGAAAAACCTCTTGCCTGGTCAAGTCTCTGATTGTTTATCCCAATTTTATTTTTAATGGAGTTTGATTTTCCTTTATGAGTTCACTGTTGGTTGCATCGTTAAGAAGCATAATTTTAAAAGGCTGACATAATATTGGGAAGATATCAATATTCTCCAATTCCTGATGGCGTTGAATGATGCGGTCGGTTATTGGCAATAAATTCAGATAGATTTCTCCAATGAACCCAAAATGCTTTCCGATAGCGGCAATGCGATAATTTTACACTTGCCGTTTTTACAAATATCATCATAAGCCAGATGATGAGGTTATAAATTTTTACACAACGAACAAGAGCGGTTAACACTAAATTGGGCTTTTAATAATTTGAGATTATAAACCGAATTATCAACTTTGAAACCGAGAGGTTCAAATGATAGAATAGTATTAATCCAATGACCTGTCATAGAGGTTACAGGTTTAAATCCCTGATTAATTAAATGCTGAGCATCAGGTTGAATAAAATAGAATAGTCTTGTGTGGCTTTTTGTTATTTCTTGATATAGAGCATGAATATGAAATTCAATTTCATTTTCTAATCGGTTTATTTCGGGAAATAACCTAATATTGTCAAAGAATGCAGAAATTAAAAACTCCTTTATTAAATATTCAATAAGAACACAACAGGTAGAACTAACACTATCCCCAGATCTTTGAGCTATTGTCTGTTGCCCATCAATGACGGTATGAACTCCAACTTGCAAACTTTCACAACCTTTATCCGACCAGATTTTTTTACAATGACCCACTAAGGAACTAAAAGATTGTTGCATAGAGAATTTGATTGTGATTTTTATTTGTCGACTCTGACCATTTTTGCGGTTGCGGTCGCAATCAAAATTCCTTCTCGATCTTTGATAAAAGCCGAACCGCAAAGAAGTTTTCCGCGATTTTTCTCAATTATGCCGACAATTGTAACTGGTTGATTGGTAAGTAAAGGTCTTTTGTAACGGACTGTGATCTCACCTGTTACCGCCTCAACCCCGCAAGTGCGACACGCCCAAGCAATTGCTTCATCTAATAAAGTAGCAACAATTCCGCCATGAATAATATCTTGATAACCTTCAAATTCTTTGGTCGGAGTATATGTGGTCTGAACTCCATTAGGAACCGGCGTAAATTTTAATTTTAATCCAATTGGATTGTCTTTACCACAAGCAAAACATCCGTCGCTATTTTTTACAATCATTTGATAACTTTAACACCTTTAGGAACCGAGAATTTGAGAAGTTGTGGAGAAATTTTCTTATTAATTGTTATATGGGATAGCTGAAACTCGAGTTCATTTTTCGACGCGTCGGTAAACAAAAATCGTTCAATTAGATTCGTCTTTTTGGAGACATAAAATTTTAAGTCCGAAAAAAGCGATATTTGCTGGGATGTATCTTGAGATAATTCCCAGACCCAATAATCCGACTTCTCCGATAATTTAAACTTTATAGAATCTTCAAACAGCGCATCAAAAATCTTAAAAAAATTGACCGATAAATTTTGCGGCTGAATGTAAGCAGTCTTTTGTTTCGGAAGATAGATATAGAGATTAATACTATCTAAAACAATCACTTGCGGTTCCGGAGTTACTACTTCCAAGCGACTAAAACAGGGTCGGGCAATAAAGAATTTGCCTTCAAATTGTCGACAAATTCCTTCGACTTCGGAACAGACTGTTTGGATAAATTTACCCTGCATGGTTTTAATCTGAGAATAATTGTTTTTTAATCTATTAAATAACTCCCATTGTTTTGGATAAGCCAAACCAATGAGGATATGTATTAATGTAATAAAAACAACCAATGTTTGTTTATTCATAGATTCTACCTTTCTGACATCAAGTCTTAAAGAACTCAGAGCGGACTGAGTCCATGGTGCAGCATTTATTCTCTATAATTCTCTTTTATCACATTTTTTATTTATCATATCAAAATTAAGATCAGAACTCATTCTAAGATTCATTGCTAATCCTGGCAATACAATGCTGAATAAAATTTACTATCGTTATTATAAATTCTAATTAAATATGCGTCAATATGCAATAATAAAGACAAAGCTCTCGATGATGAATGTTTCTATATTAATTTGGCGCTTTTAACTCATAGGTAGAGTCTTAACAAGTGCTCTTGTAAAAAGTTTACACAATTTTGCTGCTAAATCCTAACAGATATGGAAAAACTTTTAAAATCGTTAACACTTAAAAACACAGTATTCTTATATTAAGAGATTTTGTTTTATATAGTTTTATATTCTGTTATTTGGGTATTTTATTGATAGATTCTATAAATAACTTGTTATATATTAAGAGATTCTATTTTATATTATTTATATTTTTATATTATTATATATTCTAAATTGAGAGATTCTACAAAGATATCAAACCAAATCTATATGATTTTTGTTCTTTTTATGATTTGTAGTTGAAGTTGCTTAATTTTAATTAAGGTTCGTCTTAGATAACGAATTTACCATTCTTATAGATTAAACTCTTATCCGCATAGACTTCTCCGAATTTTCTTAAATCACAAACCATATCCCAATGCAAACTGGATTTATTTTTTCCTCCAGTTTCAGGATAAGATGAACCTAAGGCAAGATGAATTGTGCCACCGATTTTTTCATCAAACAGAGTGTTCTTAATAAATTTAGTTATTCCATAATTAGTCCCGAAAGCAAATTCACCGACTCTTTTTGCACCTGCATCCATTTTTATCATTGATTTTAAGTAATCTTCACCTTTTGAGGCTTTGATTTCTACTACTTCACCGTTTTTGAATCGTAAATAAACATCATTTACTTCTCGGCCTAAATAGACACAAGGAAACGAGAATTTTATAACCCCTTCAACTGAATCTTCCAGGGGGGTCGTAAAAATTTCACCATCAGGAAAGTTTTCTTTTCCTTCGCAACTAATCCATTTACGGCTTTGCACAGAAAACGATAAGTCGGTATCTTCGCTTTTGATATTGATTTTTTTGACTTTGCTGAGTGCTTTGATAATCCTTCTTTGTTCTTTGGCTAATTCCTGCCACTTTTGGATTGGGTTGGGGTCATTAAGAAATCCCGCGGCGAATATAAATTCGCTAAACTCATCCAATGACATCTCGGCATCTTGGGCTTGGGCATTATCTGGATAAGCAGTAAGTGACCATCGCATTAACCCCTGATGGGTACGTTCCAATCTTCGTTCTAATAAATAGCCCGTGGCTTTTCTTCTCAGACTTAACCGTTTGGGGTCATAATTTGACAACGCCTTGCGATTAAATTCCGTAATAATATATAAATAGGCCTGTATCTTTTCAATTTCAAATTTTTCTACTTCTGAAATATACACCAGTTGTTCCTCGCTCGCCTCTTTTAAGAAAATTTCATTTAATCCTTCGCCGATATATTTTACATAAGGATGCGCACCCTTTCTAAGCGCAGTTCTGTAGACTTCATGAATTAAAGGATTAGCCAGATGGGTGGAAACGATTTGAAACAAATCACCCTTTTTGATTTTTAACGAATAATTTACCAAGACATCTGCCCAACGTTCTAATCTAATATCTTTCATTTTGCCTCCTCAATTATAATATAGCATTATAAGAATTTAACCCTTAAGCATTTGTGCACAAAACAACAAAAGTGTCATCTTGTGTTTCAATATCTCAGACTATAATTTAACAATATTTTAAGTTTTGTTGCAAACTAACTTTATATTTACTATGGCCGTTGAGCATAATGTGGGTTATATGACATTGTAAAAATTTACCCACATAGAACTTCTAATAAAATGATAAATGTGTCGTCAACTTCTCCTACTTCTGTAATTTACCAATATTTTAAGTTTTCGTTGCAAACCAACTTTATTAACTAACCCCAATAAAAATAATGTCTTATATGGCATTGTAAAGATTTATATACTGAGAACTTTTGAATTAATTGATAAAAGTTTCATCGTTTCTTTTAAAGTTTCAGCCTTTGATTTAACAACAATTTGGGTTTTGTTTCAGACTGAGTTTATTGAATATTTTCATTAAAAATACTGTGTTAAGAAAACACAAAAATCAATTTATCTTTATGCCTACATCGATTTTGGTAATATGTGCTTATCGATTGAGAAATATTGTAAAAATATTTTTTGCGGAGGATAAGAATTTGGGGTGTGAATAGTTTAGCGACTTACCGATTCAGTTAAAATATAATTTAACGGATTGACCCAATTTCCGGTTATTTTTATACCATAATGAAGATGATTGCCTGTGGCCGAACCAGTTCTTCCCACTGTAGCAATGACTTCGCCTCGATTCACCTTTTGACCAGTTTTAACTTTGATTGATTGGCAATGAGCATAAAATGTTATATAGCCAAAGCCGTGGTCTATTTCTATATAACGTCCCCAACCTGGTTTATAACCGGCACTTCGGACTCGTCCATCAGCAGTAGCGACAATAGGTGTACCTGCAGGCGCAACAATATCAATGCCTTCATGATATTCTGATTTGCCAGACCATGGTGATTTACGATAACCAAAACCACTAGACAACCAACCGGCTACTGGCCAAATTGACGGTGTATGCTGTAATAACGCTCTTTGCTGTTGGAGATAGGATTTTAATTGTTGAAAACTTTTTTCTTGTTGTCTTGCCCGCTCAATTAAGTTATCAACCTCTGCCACAATATCATCTTCATTGCTAGCACCATAACCCATCAGGCGAACATCGCGGGGAAGCAAATCGAGATTTGCGGCGATTCGTATCTGGGCATCCAGTTCGGCTAAAGCGTGTAATTTGAGACTAAGAGTCTCTAATTGAGTACGAACGGTCGCAATTTCGGTTTTAAGCAACTGATTTTCTTGATTTAAAACCCGAACCTTACGACTTGTGTAGGTGTAATGGGTTGTTACGATTACAAAATAGATTGTAAGTGGAATGAATAAAATTAATAATCCAGCGATCAAATAAAAGACAACTACCGGAATCGAAACATTAAAGAACTTCGCCCGCTTTTTGTAGAATAAAATTATATTAATTAAGTTCATAATATTTGAAATGACTTATCACTTGTGATCACTTGTATATTACCTTATTTCGATCAAATTAATCGTATCCAATTAAATTTCTTATAAATTGTTTTAGTCAGTATATCCCAAAAATCCCTTTTGTCAAGCATAACTTTCAAGAACTCTGACAAAGTCAATATTGGTTCAAAAGGCATGAAATGCAAAAGCATAATCGATGGTTTTTTTGTGGGTCGCGGTGTATCTTGAGTAATTTTCAGACTTCTCCTTTCAAAATCCGCAACCGAACTATTATAAGATACACAAAAACCATTTAGTAATGTTATCCAAGAAGTTTACGCTTGAAGGATGACCGTTTACGAAATCCGTTTAGGGATACTATGATATTTTTGGGATAGCCGAAATTAACTTCAATCAGGATCAAGCATTGTTCCCTTAGCAAAAAGTATCCTTTTGCCTTCCATTTTTCTAATCTGCCCTTTATACAAATATCTATCATCCTTAACTCTTGGCACTAATATCGAGTTTTAGAATCTTGAATAAGTCTAAAAGCGCACTAAATGTCAGTCAGGCATGCGTAGTATTAACTTGATGCAGTTTTTCAGTATTTCCTTCTTTTTAGGCAGTGAGCATTCCGCCGTCAACCCGAATCACTTGGCCAGTAATATATGAAGCATTTTCTGAAGCCAGAAACAGACAGAGATTGGCAACGTCTTCAGGCGTGCCTTCCCGTCCCAGTGGAATCTGTTTTATATATTCCTGAATTACATTTTCGGGTAATTTCTCCGTCAAGGGAGTTTTGATAAATCCTGGAGCAACGGCATTAACCGTAATGTTGCGACCGGCCAATTCTTTAGCAATCGATTTCGTAAATCCGATGATTCCGGCTTTAGCTGCGGCATAATTAGATTGGCCAATATTCCCCATCTCGCCAATCACTGAAGAGATATTAATAATCCTTCCCCATTTTGCCTTTAAGAGATATTTTGCACAAGCACGAGTAAAATTAAAGGTACCTTTAAGGTTTACCCGGATAACACTATCAAAGTCGATTTCTTTCATACGTAATAAGAGCGTATCTTTAGTAATCCCGGCATTATTAATAAGAATTTCAATGGCACCGAGTGCTTGGGCAATCTTTTCCACGGTCTGTTCAACTTCTTCAAAATTTCCCACATCCACTTGATAAGCAACTGCTTTCGCACCGATGATTTCAATTTCTTTTGTGGTTAATTGTGCGGCTTCGCTATTAATATCGCAGACCGCAATCAGAGAACCGGCTTCGGCAAATTTCCGGGCAATAGCTTTACCAATACCTGACCCGGCGCCGGTAATTATCACTCTTTTACCTTTAAGTCCAGTTATCATAATTAATCCTTTCGTATTTCTCTATTACTCATTTGGCATTTGCCTTCAAAAAAACTATCTTTAGCAATAATTAAATTTGAGCAGACAATGTCTCCAAACACCGTCGCACCGGTCTGCAATTCCACGCTGGCTTGAGCATTGATATTACCTTCAACTCTACCAGCGATGATTGCATCTTTACAATTGATTGTGCCTTTGATAAAAGACTCAGGTCCAGTTATAACCATTTCAGAAACTTTCACCTCGCCCTCGAGCTGTCCGTCAATTTTGGCTGAACCCGTGACTGCCAAGTTACCTTTTAAATTAGTGCCTTTACCAATAAAAGAATCTAAACGGTCAAGATGTTTTGAGTTCGCTTCACCAAGAATGTTCTTTTTCCCAAACATGTTTAGTTAGTATAGAATAATTTACTCAATTGTCAATAGAAATTTCAGCTTAGCAAAGATGTGTTTGTATCCTAAAATTAGATGTGCTTTAACGATACCGCAAACATTTCTGTAATAGTTAATACTCTTTAGAGTTGTTTCATTTCGCCCAGAAACATTTCCTTTTGTTATCTCTGAGAAATTTTAGTCCTTCAAAGAAGTTACAAGGTTATGCAAACTTTTCTTTTGAGAAATCCTTTTGGGTTAAAATAATTTTTCTCTTTTTTAATTCGACTTTAATATAATTACTAATTGTTTTATGCATTCCTAAATATTCTGGTGCGATTATTCCAAAACCCGGATAGTTTTTAATACACCGAGTAATAATTGCACAAGTATAAGCAGTCATTCGTGCCATGGATGTTATCTCGTTCTGCTTATCATAATAATCAATACAACTATATCTTCTGAATTTATTTTTACTTTTAATATCAATTAACAGAATTGTTAAGTCCCAATCATCTCCTTTATTCAGTTCCGACTGCAGAAATTTTAGAACATAATCTTGAGGAGTGATGTAGGTGTTGTTATAAGAATTAGGTTTTGATGGCCTAAATCCAAATTTAAGTAATTCTTTCATAAGTTCTGCATGACCTGCATACCGAATTGTTTTTTCTTCCATATTTTTAATATCTTTAAAAGTATGTAATAAACTCCGCAATCCATCAGTATAAAAACATTCTAACTGACCAATTTGAGGAATTGAGAATTGTTCAATACCAGTTAAGGCTTCGACTTCAATAATTTGATAATTGTTAACTATCCTTGCTGGTCTGGTATATTCAGCAGATAAATCGCTCGGTGACCAAGTATACTTATAATTAAAGGGTGGAATGGGATTTTGGGGAATTCCACCAACTAAGATTCTTATGTTTTCAATTTTATTTGTGGCAGAACCGTTGGCAAACTTCGAATTTTCAAGAAAATGGCGATACGCCTCACCAATAAGGATATTAGAAAGTCCCGGTGCAAATCCCGCATCCGGCACGATTTTTATTTTATTCTTCTTTGCTTGTTTATCGAGTAAAAACGGATTTTGTTCGGAATACGACATATCCACCATATCAACTTTGGCTTCAATTGCACACCGCATAGCATAAAAACCTAAATCTGCGGGCAAGGCACTAACGACAACTTCAAAATCTTTAATAAACTTTATCAAATCATTTTTCTTGGTAACATCAAACAGTTTAGTTGTAACCTGAGGTAATTTTATAATTTTTCTTAAATTGTTTTTGTTATTGTCCAGAACCGTAACTTGGTGATTGTCTTTCATTAAATCCTGAATAACCACTCTTCCTTGAAGTCCGGCTCCTAAAACACATATTCTCATAATGCAATAATAACTGAGAAAAGTAAAAAAATCAATAGAATTTTTAATTCTGTATTTTATTCAATTGGATGTAGACTTTTTTGTTATGAAATACATGCCAATAGTTATCTTTGCTTTAGTTATACTTTTCACGATATATTATTGAGTAAGATGGTAAGAGTAATCGTGGTCATAAGGCCATCGTCGGTATTTATATATGTTGAATAAATAATAACAATACAACTAATTCAGCACGATTTATCATTGCCAAATAAAAAGACAAGAATAATTTCTATTCTATCGCTCTACGAGGTAGAGAATAATATTTGTGTAAATTCAATATTGATTTAAAGAAAAAGGTGTATTCTCTTTCATGTTGTAACATAATTATATATAATATGCTAAAAAGAATGACACCCCTAAGGAAGAACAACCAATTTACATAAAAAACTTATCGCTACCCTTTATAATTATTTGGCGGATTATTAATGTTTTGTTGCCACGCTCACATTATCAAAAAGAATTGCCGGCATTAGACCACCATAACTAAAATATAAAGTATCACTCACTTCAATTACATTTTTGAGAAGTTCATAAATATTTGCTGCGACCATGACATCTTTCAGTTGTCCTAAAATATTGCCATTTTCCACATATAATGCTGGGTTAGCGCCAATTGACAAATCGCCATTGGGAATATTTCCGCTATGCGAGCCTAAAGCTCCTTCAATAATAATTCCTCGGTCAATTAATTTAATTAATTCGTTAAGCGATTTATTGCCGTTTTGATATCTTAAATAAGCCAAAGTCGGTGTTGGTTTTAATGTTATGGTATCGCTTTCCCATTGAGCAGCCCGATAACCATGACCGGTGGGTGGCAGATTCAATTTTTTCGCATATTCTAAATCACAATAGAACGATTTAAGGATACCTTTTTCTACGATGGTCGTCTTTTTAACCGCCACTCCTTCATCATCAAAGGCTCGTGCTCCCGGATATTTATCATCCAACGGGTCATCATAAATTGTTATCTTTTCGGAAAATATCTTTTCACCAATTTTATTCGCAATCGGTGAGATTTTTTCATAGACACTTTTACCGCTGGTGCCGCTATTTACTCGCCAATTTATCGCATATATTACATTGGGCATAAATAACACTTTCATCTTTCCGCTGGAAGCAGTTGTTTCTTGAGATGAAAGATTATAGAAGTCAATTATTTCATTGAGCAGATTATCCGGCATCTTATGGAACTTTTTATCGGCAAAAACTCTTCCAATACCTGCAGCCGTGCCCGGATATGAAACTGAAGCATAAATTCCAAAATAACTTGACTGATTAACGACATCCGTTCCTTTATGGTTCAAAATTCGAATCGTTTCGGTATAAGTATAAGCGGTTGCCGAGACTTCGCCCTGCGTTTTACTCTTTAAAATCTCGCAGACCCGATTACATTCTTCCACCATTTGCTTACTGCTAATGTTTTCGATATCAGCATCATAGGTGTTTAATTGGGGCAAGTCTTTGGTTAACGGAAATTCGTACTCGGCGCTGACCCCGCCTTGTAGTGAATTGAGTGCGTTTTGTAATAGCTCTTCGTGATTAATTAAATTGCGGGTATATGCAAACCCCAGTTTGCCGTCTTTAATAATGCGGATACTGACTCCGGATTGGAATTTTGTATCAATTTCGTGAAGTTTGGCATCTTCAAACGAGACGACATTCTGTTTATTATCTAAACTGTAAATCTCAACTTGGTCACAGACTTTTTTCGCCATCGCTAAGAGCTTTTCCATTAGACACCTCCTAAGACTAAACCTTGAACAATGATATGAGGCGCACCATGACAAGAACGAATATTTAATTGTCCTTTACCACAACCGCCTCTTTTGCTTAAAACCAAATCATTACCGATTGCGGTGATATTTAATAAGGTTTTATACAGATTACCCGAGATATTAATATCGCGAAGCATTGTTGTCTTCTTACCGTTTTTAATTATATATCCATACTGGGCGCCAAAAGTAAAATTTTCACCGGCAGTTTGACCGCCTTTGGCATCAAGAATATATAAACCATTTCCTAATAATTCAAAAAGTTCTTCTAAGGTCTTATCGGCTGGCTCAATAAAGATTGTGCCCATGCGGATAATCGGAGCAAAGCGATAATCCTCCGCAACGCAATGCCCCGAAAGCGGTTCGTTGAATTCAGCGGCGGTGCGTCGGGAATGGAGTCGTCCGACTAAAACACCGTTTTTCATTAGTTGGGTTCTACGCACGCTTACGCCTTCGTCGTCATATTTATAAAATCCTAATTGATTAGGTAAAGTCGCATCATCGACAATATTTAAGACATCACTGCCCAGTTTACTACCTAATTTCATCTTTTCGCGCATTGCGGGTAAATTTTCAATAATATCAGCTTCAGAAAAATGGCCAAATGCTTCATGAGTAAAAACGCCTGCCATACTGGGATTCAATATACAATTATAGACGCCTGCTTTAACTGGTTCGGCTTTTAGTAAATCAATGGCAATCTGTGTCCGTTCTTCAAAAAGCGATTCGGGATTACGAATCGAATGAAATCCATCACTACCACCAGTTGCCACCCGGACATTTTGTACTAAATTTCCATCTTTAGCAATAATTTCACCGGCTAAAGATAAAGTTACCAAATCTTCTCGAATTTCTGAACCTTCAGATGAAACAAATGTTTTCTCGCGAATTGTCTCACGGTAAGCAATATTTGTCGTCGCAATCTCTTTATGACTTAAAGGCACATTGTTAGCCTTACGGGTAATATCAAGTTTTTCCTCCAGCGATATCTGGCGTGGGTCCTCTTTTAGATCTGGCATAAAACTATCTTTTACAACTTCAGTTTGAGTTAAGACCACGGGTTTTGCTCTCTGTTGGCCAATTAATTTTGCATTTTCTACAACTGTCTTCGCAATTCGGTCTGCATCTTCAAATTTCGTAAACACTGCAGTTGCGAAACCACCGTCTTTCAATGCTCGTATCACATAACCGTCTGTAGCATTAGAACTAACCTGTGATAGTTCTTTACCGTGGAAAACAATCACGGTCTCCTTTTTTATCTCATATCGCACATCAGCATAATCAGCATCTATCTTGGCTAAAATTGTTTTTAATTTATCCAACATATCTTCTCCTTTAATTGAATTCTACAGGACAACTTAATTTTTAATTTGATAAAAGAAAAATAAACTCTTAGCAAGTCTTGTGGACTTTTTATTTCGGAAGTTTTCATAATAACAAAAGGTATATTAATCAAGATATAATTTAAATATCTTAATAGAAATTATATTTAAATTAATGGGAGCGTCAATCTTTTTGTGTAAATCGTTTTTTCCATAGGCATGCTTTTTATCCATTTAATTTATATGGGTAAACAAGGGAACGGATACACCTTTTTCTTTAACATATTGGTACTGAATTTACACAAAATGTTAGACACTGCCACCTTTTTCTTTTTGTAAGGCTTTATCCTGATGTTTTTATTGATATCCGACCGAGGTAACCAATTCTTTATTGTTCATTAGAATGTTAATGCTCTCTATATCTTTTTTTTGACGATACCTTAAGATAACT
>CAYYPG010000054.1:0-14143 GCA_964473505.1 uncultured bacterium
TTGGTCCGAGTCGGGTTTTAATTTTAACTTCCACTACTTTTGCTTCAATTTCTGGTGGTATTTTTCTTAACTTGGTGGCGTGGTATTTTAGGCCGGTCTTGTAAGTTGCCTTGTTGGAATTTATCAATAATATCGTAAACTACGGAACGGTTGATACCAAATACTTTTGCGGTCGCAGAGATATTATGACCGGTAGATTTAAGATATTCGATTACGGATTGTCTGGCGGTTTTGAGACTAATTTTTCTTAATTCTTTATAATTGATAAGGGGAATATTTTGCATATTGCCTCATATCTTTGAATAATTGATTAAAATTAACTTTTGCTAATTGAAAAACCTGTTTCACGTAACCATTATAATTAAATTTCATAAACTGTATAGTATGTGTTGGACCGATTGCATAAATTACTTGACCTGTTGCGATTTTCAGTTATCATATCAAAAGCAGTAAGTAATTATATTACTTTCAATGTAATGGATAAAACTGAGTGAATGGAGGACATTATGGAAATAAAGAAAATTGGTGTGATTGGTGCTGGTACTATGGGAAATGGTATTGCTCAAACTTTTGCCAGCTACGGCTATGAAGTACTAATGATTGATATTGACCAGAAATTTTTGGATAACGGAATGTCGACGATCAAAAAAAGTCTTGCTAAAATGGTTGAGAAGGCAAAAATGACTCAAGCGGATGCTGAGGCAACAATACAGCGAATCAAAACCGGTACTGATTTGGGGTTAGTCCGAGATTGTCAATTGGTAGTGGAAGCGGTGGTGGAGAAGATTGATGTAAAAAAAGATGTTTTTAAGAAGTTATGCATGCAGAGTCCACCGGAAACGATTCTTGCTTCCAATACTTCGACAATATCAATTACTGAAATTGCATCGGCCACTCATCGACCAGATAAAGTTATTGGTATGCATTTTATGAACCCAGTGCCTTTAATGCAATTAGTAGAAGTAGTCAAAGGATTAGCTACAAGTGATGAAACGACCAATATAATTGTCGAGTTGTCAAAAAAAATTGGTAAAACGCCGGTTGTGATAAATGATTCTCCAGGTTTTGTTTCTAATCGCATTTTATTGCCGATGATTAATGAGGCGATTTATGCATTACAAGAAGGCATTGCGGATAAAGAAGCAATTGATACGGTAATGAAGTTAGGTATGAATCATCCAATGGGGCCTTTGGCATTAGCCGATTTAATTGGTCTTGATATCTGTCTTGATATTTTGAATGTCTTGTATCGCGATTTAGGCGACCCCAAATATCGTCCCTGTCCATTACTTAAACGCATGGTTGCAGCTGGATATTTAGGTAGAAAGACTAAGAAAGGGTTTTATACCTACTAAAATTTCTAAAACCAAAAAACTTAGAGAGTATAAAAGACTAAAAAAGAAAAAATATAGAAGGATACAAGATAGAAATAAAAAGATCAGATAAAGGAAGATACAGCAAGAAATAAAAAATCGAGTCAAGATTTGACTTTAATCATTCGCGGGGAATAAATTGAGTTAGGTTAATTTGGAGAATAAATTCAAGATTCTTAAATTACCAAATGCTCGCATTGGACATACAGTCTTTGCGTATTTGCAATTAATCTCAACACAAGAAAAAGCCAAGGAATTAGTTAAGAAAAATACGGTTGCAAATGGGACAGTTGTTGTATCTCGTACGCAAACATATGGAAAGGGAAGAGGTGATAATATTTGGATTTCTGAGGATGGCGGACTCTATTTTTCTATCATTTACCAATCAACTTTAGTGGTTGACCAATTACCAAATTTAACAAAAACTATAGCGGTTGGTGTTAAACGAGCAATTGAAAAAATTGTACTGCCAATATGTCCAGTTGAATTAGAAATAAAAGGTATAAATGACATTTTGTTAAATAAAAAGAAACTTGCGGGAATACTCGTTGAAACAGAATCTTTAGGGGGCACAAATTGCCAAATTAGAAATCCGATGAATATTTATTATTTGGGAATAGGGATTAATGTAAATCAAACAAGTTTTCGTGAATATCTTAAAGATTATGCTACTTCCTTATTGATTGAAATCGGCAAAAGGATTTCGCGTTGGGTAATCCTTAAAGCGGTGTCTGAAGAATTGGCTAAATTGTTATTTTAGATATAATTAATCAGAAAACTGAATACCAAATGCTACTTACAAATAGTTTAACGGTCGCCAAATACGAAGTCTGAAAAATGCTCAAGGCACGCCAAGGTTCATACGAAAAAAACCATCAATTATGCTTCGGCATTTCATGCCTTTTGAACCAATATTGACTTTGTCAGAGTTCTTCTAAATAACTCATTGACATAACAGATACTATTGTTAGAATATATGAGATGAAATTTGGAATATGACAAGTAAAAATATATAGGTAGTGTATAATATTTTTTGTGTAATTTTAGTATTGACATGTTAAAGAAAAGGTGTATTCTCTAATGTATTAACATACTTTAAAATAATATTTAGCAGTGTGAACACACTGATGGCAGAAGAACCTAATTTACACAAAAATCTTAATGCTTATATCTAAGTTTATAGTTTGTAGGAAGAGAAGGCAAATATGCCGTTAACACCAATTGAAATAAAAAACAAAAGTTTTTCTACAGCCATTAGCGGATTTAATAAGAAGGAAGTAAAAGCCTTTTTATCAATGGTGAGTAAAGAGATAGAGGATTTACGCAACGAACGAGCCAGTTTAGCCCAAAAAGTTGATGAACTCTCAATGCGGATTGCTGGTATCGAGAAGACTGAAGCCCTGTTAAAAGAGACATTGATGACTGCCCAAAAAGCGATCACAGAAATAAAAGATAATGCTAAAAAAGAAGCCGAGTTGATAATTAGTAAAGCAAAAGCCGAAGCAGAGAATATAAAGCATAATCTTCAAGAACAAATCCGACGGACAGAGAAAATAATTGCGGACTTACAGATGCAAAAGATTAATCTGATTAGTCAAACTAAGTCGATGATAACAAATTTTTCAATGTTAATTGAGCAAATGGAATCTAAAGAGAACAAATTATGAAACAAAGAAATATACCCGCGTCTCAATCCAATATTTTTCAGAAAATTCAAGAAAGCGTAAATTATATTCGAGGTAAAATTGATTATGAACCTAACATTGGAATTATTTTAGGTACCGGATTAGGGAAATTAGTTTCCGATATAAAGATAAAATGCACGATAAATTATGAGGAAATTCCCCATTTTTTGAAACCCACCGTAGAAAGCCATTCCGGACGATTAATATTCGGCAGATTAGGCGGTAAACGAATTGTCGCAATGCAAGGAAGATTTCATTATTATGAAGGATATGATATGGCGGATATTACGCATCCGGTTCGGGTGATGAAAGAATTAGGCGTCAAAATATTAATTGTTTCTAATGCTAGTGGCGGATTAAATCCTCAATTTGCGGTTAGTGATATTATGGTGATCACTGACCATATTAATCTAATGGGTAATAATCCGTTGCGGGGCTTGACAGATAGTAGATTGGGTCCAAGATTTCCCGATATGTATAATTGCTATGATAAAGAACTAATCAAATTAGTTGAAACCGTAGCCCTGGAAGCGAAAATAAAAATTCAAAAAGGAGTTTATGTGGCCGTCCACGGACCGAATTTAGAAACTGCAGCCGAATATCGATTTTTAAGAATCATCGGTGGCGATGCGGTCGGAATGTCAACTGTGCCGGAAGTAATTGTTGCCCGCCAAGTTGGTCTGAAAGTTTTAGGCTTTTCAGTAATTACCGATATGGGACTACCAGATGCCATGCAGCCGGTAGAATTTGTCCACGTTTTAGCCGCTGCCAATAAAGCTGAACCGAATTTAACCCGTTTGATGCGTGAGGTTGTAAAATCAATTAACCGAAAAATTCTTTCGTAATTTAATGACAATATCACTGAACCACTTTTTATCTTCGTTTATAGACGGCACTGATAATATTAACAAATACCTTTATTTTTAGGTTAAATTAAGTGAAAATCATCTCTAAGAATAGTCTGTTTTTAATCCTGATAATATTGTTGTGCGTATTTTCCTGCGCCAGAAAAAAAATCGTTAGGTCTGAGTATAATCCTGAAATTGATTTTAATCGTGCTCTAAGTGCTCTTGAAACAAAGAATTATAATAAAGCAATTGAGATGTTTCAAAATGTTTTATTCAATTACCCGGGAACAGGTTATGCTGCTGATGCCCAGTTTTATATTGCCAATGCTTATTTTATGAAAAAGAATTATCGTGATGCGATTCCGGAATTTGAGTTTTTTATTAATAGTTTTTATGGCAATCAATATTTAGAGGAGGCATATTATAAATTAGCCCTATGTTATTTTCATTTAGCGCCGACCGTCATTCGCGACCAATCATTTTTATATAAGACTTTAGAAATTTTAGAGGAACTTGAAGAGCGATTTCCGGAAACGAAATACGCGGATGAGATACTTAAAATCAGGCGAGCAATTGCGGAAAGATGGGCACATAAAGAGTTTATGATTGGTGAATTATATTACAAAGCCGGTGAATTCAATTCGGCCCAAGTATACTTTCAGTATGTACAAGATAATTTTCCGGGCACAAAATGGGCAAAAAAAAGTACTTTGCTATTAGGGCAGATTTACGAAAAACAGGATTCGTTGGATAAGGCAATAAATTTTTATCAAACTTTATTAAACTCACCTGAAACCGATACAACAATCAAAAAATTGGCCCAAGAACGACTCCGACAATTAGGTGTAAATCCTTAAAATTTTATGCCCGGCGTAGTTCAAAAAAAAATAGGTATTTTTGGCGGTGCTTTTAATCCTATTCATATAGGACATCTTATTACCGTCGAAGAGATTAGAGAGAAATTGAAATTGGATAAAGTGTTATTTATTCCTACATACCTTGCGCCCCATAAAAGAAATCTTATCAATTATTATCATCGCTACAAAATGGTTAATTTAGCGATTAAGCATAACCCTAATTTTGAAGTGTCCGATATCGAAAGAAATATTAGAGGAAAATCATACACCCTTGAGACCTTAAAACTTTTATCTCAAAAATATCCGAAAACAAAATTCTATCTAATTATTGGTGCGGATGAGTATTTATTATTAGATACCTGGCATGAACCGGAAAAAATAATCCGGTATGCAACTTTGGTGGTAATGCTAAGACCTCAACAAAAAATCGACAAAAACCATATATGGCCCAATACCAAAATTATCAAAGTAACACAAATAGATATATCCAGTAGCGAAATTAGACATGCAATAAAATTGGGAAAAAGTGTGCGGTATAAAATCAGTGACGAAGTCTATAGTTATATTAAGAGAAATAAACTTTACAAATAATCAAATTTGGAGGCATAAATGATTAATTATGCATTTGGTCAATCCCCAACACCATCCACAGGAAATCCAATAATTGGATTTTTACCGATAATATTAATTATCGTCATTCTGTATTTTTTGATGATTCTACCCCAACAACGCCGGCAAAAGAAACATATGCAAATGTTAGCAGAATTAAAAAAGGGTGACCGGGTGGTTCTTTCTGGTGGCATTTACGGAATAATTACTAATGTCAAGGAAAGAACTTTTATGGTCAAAATTGCTGAGAATACAGAAATTGAAATTGAAAAAACATCTATTGCTTATAAATTATAGATAAATATTTTCTAAACTAATAATCCATACGAGAATGAAAGGTGAAAATCGTAAAATCCGTTTATATGGTGATCCCATTTTAAGACAGAAAGCGCAACCAGTAAAAAAGATTGATGATTCAATAAAAAAAATTATTGCAGATTTGAAAGTAACAATGGTAACCCAAGATGGTTTAGGATTGGCAGCAAATCAAATCGGTGAGTTAGTCGCAATTTTCTGTTTTAATCCGAAACCAGCGAACTCTAAAAAAGAATGCGCATCATCTGAAGAAATTGAACCAATTGTTATTATCAATCCCCAAATTGTCAAGCATGAAGGTGAAGAAGAACGAGAAGAAGCTTGTTTATCAATACCTAATGTTGTCGAGGTTGTTCTGCGTGCAAAAGAAGTTATAATAAAAGGACTCAATGAAAATGGGAAGCCGATTGAGATAAAAGGGAAAAATCTCCTTGCACGGGTCTTCCAACATGAAATTGACCATCTCAATGGAATTTTATTCATTGACCACTTGTCTCAACTCCGACGGCAGATGCTAAAAAAGCAACTGGATGCAATTAGTCAGTTAAGCAAGTCGATTTGCCTAATGTAGTGAAATGAGAGAAATTAGAAAATATCACAATGTCGTATCCGATATGAAAATGATTAAAACAGATTGTGGAAACTCACTAAATTGGCCATCAGATAAATTCAATGGATTTTACTAACAGATACAGATAACACAAAGAGCTTTATGTGTTGCATTTAGTCGAATTTTGATAATTTTTCCGATATGTTTTTCCAACAGTTGAAGTAATTATCTCCAGAAATGAGATCTCTACGAATTATACTAAAATCGGTATAAAATGTGCAACCACGAATTTCTAATTCCCGAGCCCCATAAGAGACATATTTCGCGGCTTCCAAAAAGAGAAGTTCTAAAAATATCCATTGATCATATCCGGTTAGTGATTAAGATCAATAAAAATTAGAAATGAGAATTTTATACTGGGGAACATCTAAATTTGGAATTCGTAGTCTCGAATTGTTAGTTCAGAGTGATTATGAGATAATTGGTGTTGTTACATCTCCAGAAAAACCTGCAGGCCGTGGATTACGCTTACAACCGAGTCCAGTGAAAACTGCGGCCGAATTATTGAATCTAAAAGTTTTTGAACCGAATAACCCTAACTCTAACGAATTCTATGAAACTTTGCGTAAAGAAAGCATTGATCTTTGTGTATTGGTCGGATACGGCTATATTATCAAACCATTGCTTTTACAATTACCAACTAAGGGTTTTGTTAATCTTCATCCGTCACTTTTACCGAAATATCGTGGTGCCGCACCAATTCAACGGGCAATAATTACTGGTGAACGGATAACCGGGGTTACTAGCTTTTTTATGAATGAAAAAATGGATGCCGGACCGATTATTTTACAAACGGAAACTGAAATTGGCAATAATGAGACCTATGATGAACTGAGGGAACGACTGGCTCACTTAGGTGCTGAAATTTTAATACAGACGCTCAATCTAATTAAAGAAAATAGATGTCAAGCAAAACCTCAAGATGAAAATCAAGTTACCTTTGCGCCGAAGATAAAAAAAGAAGAGTGTCGGATAAATTGGAATTCAAGTGCCAGAGCGCTTCACAATTTAATTCGTGGTCTGTCATCAGAACCAGGAGCCTGGACTTGTTTTCGTAGCCGAATAACCAAGATATTAAGAACAGAACTGATAACTGATATGATATTCGAACCCAATAAATATAAGCCCGGTGAAATCATTCCAAACAAAAAGAATTTGCTAGTAGCCACCCAAGATGGTTTTCTCAAAATATTGTCATTGAAAATAGAAGGTGGTAAGATAATTAGTGGAATTGACTTTATTAACGGTCAGCGAGTTCAACCTGGTGAATTTTTTGGATCGATATGAGATTGGTCTATTGGTTTTTACTTGTTATTGGTGCTTTTGGATTAGGTATATTAATTTTTAATTTTTTAATTATGCCTTGGATTATTGGTCGTGGCAAAGAAGTAGTGGTGCCGAATTTAATTGGAAAACCCTTAACCGAAGCGCAAAAACTTTTGGCTAACCAAAACCTTATGCTAGGCAAGACGGAGGAAATATTTGATACAATTTTTCCTACTGGTTATGTTGTTCAACAAAAACCTAAACCGGGGAGTATTGTTAAACCAGGGAGGGCAATAATTCTTTATCTTAGTAAAGGAACCAAAAAAGTAAAAGTACCGTTTCTCTTACAAATGCCGTTAGACCGAGCAATGGTAATTTTATCCAATCTGGGACTTCAACCAACTTCAATCGAAACTGTCAGGTCATTTACTACTGGTTTGGGTAAAGTGCTTGGTATTGAACCCCAGCCAGGTTCGGAGATTTCAATCGGAACACCAATAAAGATATTGGTTTCTGGTGGGCCAATTGGAACATTTCTTATGCCCAATTTAGTGGGAATGTCAATAAATAGTGCAATTGATTCTGTTGTCAATTGGGGGCTGATTGTTGGTGCGATACAAGAGGTTGAGTCAGAAGATCAATCTGGTATGGTATTAGTTCAATATCCTGAAGATGGTATGCGGGTAAAAACCGGTGATACAGTAAAATTTATTATTGGAAGAAGGTAGCCATGAAAATTGCAGCCTCAGTTTTGAATTGTAATTTTTTAAATTTGGGTGAAGAAATTAAAAAAGTTCAACAAGCAGGCATTGATGCTATCCATTTAGATGTGATGGACGGTCATTTTGTGCCCAATCTTAGTTTTGGTATTCCTTTGCTGAAAGCGATAAAACCAATACTAAAAGTACCAATCATAAGCCATCTGATGGTTGCAGAACCAGAAAAGATGATTGAATATTTTCTTTCAGATTCTGATGGTATCATTTTTCATATTGAAGCAACGAATAACCCAACTCAATGTTTGAAATTAATCAATGAAAGTAATAAGATATCGGGTATTGCCTTAAATCCTGATACGCCTATAGAACATGTTGCACCATATCTTGATTTTATTAAGGAAATTCTGATTATGAGCGTGTACCCGGGATTTGGTGGTCAAAAATTTATTGCGGAAACAATCACAAAAATTATGAAGACCAAAGCGATGGTTAAGAACCAAAGAAATCAAATAATGATTGCGGTTGATGGCGGAGTTAATCTTAATAATGGTCAAGAACTGATAAAAGCCGGCGCGGATATTCTCATTGCTGGAACCGCAATATTTCATTCGCCCAATTATGCCGAGACAATACGACATTTTCGAAGTCTACAATTGTAAAATATTGATAGAAAAATTATTGAAGTTTGATAATAATTTTAATGTTAAATTAGACAATGAGGGTTATACACAATGTTTGAAATAATTACTGATAAATTCGTAAAGTTACAACGGAAACTGTTAGGTTATGGTAGACTCAGTTCTAAAGAAATATCAGAGGCATTAAGAGAAATAAGGATTACTTTACTAGCGGCTGATGTTAATTATAAAGTTGTCGGAGAATTTATTCGCGGACTGCAAGAGAAAATTGAAGAGAAAAAAATTGTTGAGAGCTTAAAACCCGGAGAATTGATCAATGTTACTTTGTATGAAGAATTAGTTAAATTATTAGGCGAAAAACCGGCAAAATTACAATTTACTCGTATCCCGACAATAATAAACTTAGTGGGTTTACAAGGAACAGGAAAAACGACCACAGCGGGAAAATTAGCCGCAAAATATAAAAGTAAAAAACCGCTTTTGGTTGCCTGCGATGTCAAACGACCAGCGGCATCAGAACAATTGAGACTTATTTCGCAAAGAGTCGGTTGTGATTTCTTTCCAGTAGCAGACGAAGCACTCAAAACTTGTCTTTCGGCATTAGCACAAGCAAAAGATAAAGGTAATCAGTTGATCATTTTGGATACTGCTGGTCGCCTTCATATTGACGAAGATTTGATGCAAGAACTAAGGTTGATTAAAGAAAAGACTAATCCTGATTATACTTTATTAGTAGCAGATGGGATGGTCGGACAAGATGCTGTAGCCCAAGCACAAGAGTTTCATAATGCTTTGAAAATTAACGGTGCCATTGTAACAAAACTCGATGGTGATGCCAAGGGCGGTGCGATAGTGTCAATCCGGAAAGTAACATCAGTACCAATATATTTTCTTGGCACGGGTGAAAAAATAGAAGATTTAGAGGAGTTCTATCCGGACCGTATCAGCACGCGCATTTTAGGTCTCGGTGATATCCGAACGCTTCAAGAAAAAGTTGCTTCAGCAATTTCATCCCAAGAACAAGAGGCAATGGCGGAAAAATTTCTTAAAGGTAGGTTCGATTTTAATGATTTTTTGAACCAATTGAAAACCATCAGAAAAATGGGTAGTATTTCTAAATTGTTAACGATGATGCCGGGTGCTGCGAACTTAAAAGGCCTGGAAAATATTGATGATAAAGATTTTGTCCGGGTTGAAGCAATAATTCAATCAATGACCAAAGAAGAACGAGAAAATCCAGATATTATTGATGGTTCAAGACGAAAACGGATTGCAATGGGCAGTGGAACATCAGTCGAAGAAGTTAACCGATTACTAAAAGAATTTCACCAAGCGAAACAACTGATGCAAAACATGAGAGCAGGAAAATTCAAATTATTTAGATAATAGAAAAAAAATATGATAATATCAAATATCAAAATGAAAAATCAATATTCAATTTATGATATTTGATTTTAGAAACGGGGGTATTATGTATTGTCGCAATTGTGGTAAAGAAGTGGCCGAAAAGGCAGAAATTTGTCTTCATTGCGGAGTAAAGTCATTAAGTGGTGTCAACTACTGTCAAAATTGTGGAGCAGAAGTTAATCCTAATGCAGAAATTTGTGTTAAATGTGGTGTACGATTAGCCGGAATAAAATCGTTTGTTAGTAATACAGTGACATATGCCGGTTTCTGGCGGAGATTTGCCGCATCATTTATTGATGGCATCATCTTATTTATTCCCATATTATTGATTAATTTGATGTTCACTTATGCGGGTTGGCTTTTGGGAACAGTTGCAAGTTGGTTATATTATGCGTTAATGGAAAGTTCAGAAAGACAAGCAACATTAGGTAAACAGTTATTAAATATTATGGTTACGGATATTAGTGGTAATCGAATTACTTTTGGCCGAGCAACCGGGCGGCATTTTGCCAAGATTATTTCAGGTTTAACTCTGTCAATTGGATATATAATGGCTGGTTTTACTGAAAAAAAACAGGCATTACATGATATGATTGCTGATTGTTTGGTTTTGAAGAAACCTATATAGTTATGAGTGGATTAATTATTTTAAAATAGGAGGAAAATATGTTTTGTCGTAATTGCAGTAAGGAAATTGCCGACAGAGCGGAAATTTGTATTCATTGTGGTGCTAAACCATTAAGTGGTAATAAATATTGTCAGAACTGCGGCGGAGAAGTTAACCCCAATGCAGAAATTTGTGTTAAATGTGGTGTACGCTTAGCAAGAGGAAAAGAAGGTAAAGACTGGTTAGTCGCACTTCTGCTTTCAGTTTTATTAGGTGGATTAGGGGTTGATCGATTTTATTTAGGATATATCGGTTTGGGCGTTCTTAAATTGATTACTCTTGGTGGATTTGGTATTTGGTGGTTAATAGATTTGATTTTAATTGCATCCAATAAGTTGCCTGATAGCGAAGGAAAAGAGTTGGTAAAAAAATAAATCAAATTCGTTCTGGGCTAATAGAACTAACTATTACAAAGTAACCCTATAAGGTCCGGGATGACTTAAACTCGCATCGATTTTTAAAAGAGCGTTAATTTTTAATAGATCGCTACAGGAAAATTTTTGTATATAAAAATAAGAGGTCTTTGAGAAAAAATATTAGATATTTTATTGACTGATAATTTTTTGGTTTTCATAAATTCCTGCATCTGCTCTGAACTTAATTCGATAGTATTTATTTTTGCATACTTACCAAAAATCTGAATTGCAGAATTTGATATTTTGATGGTTTTTCCTAATTGTTGAGCAAATAAAATTCCTTTCCGATAGGGTCTTAATTTATTAAAAGTGTTAACGGTTTTCGTCGTTAGAAAAATTTTGTCTTGTTGAACAACGAAGTTATATTTTCGAAAGACGGATTGGGGAATACCAAAATTGATTTCCAAATACTGTAATATTCTGTTTATCATGACTTTCTAATTTTAGCAATGAAGAATCCCTCAGTATCATTATCTTGGGGAAAGAGACGGATTGTATTTTTAATATTTTCATCAAATATATATCCTTGCCATTCAGTAATTCCTGGCCGGGATTTCAAACTATTAATGATTATCGGTTCACAATGAGCATTGGGATATTTTTTTAATAAATAATCCACAACCATTTCATTTTCTTCGGGTGCATAGGTGCAAGTAGAATAAACTAATATCCCGTTGGGTTTGAGACATTGAAATGCGGAATTTATTAAGCCTTTTTGAATCTTCGAATGTCTGAGAATATTAGTTTCGCTCCAATAAGATATTGCCGAAAAAGATTTTCGAACCATACCTTCTAAAGAACAAGGTGCATCAAGAAGAACACGGTCAAAATATTCTGGTAATAGATGACCTAATTTTTGACCCAATTGTCTGATAATAAGAGTATTTAATACGCCCTGATGCTCAATATTGAAAATAAGTTTATTAATCCTTTTTGTAGAAACATCGTTGGCAACAATAAGACCGGTATTTGCCATTATTGCCGCAATTTGAGTAGTTTTGGAGCCAGGAGCAGCACTCATATCTAATATAATCTCGTCGGGCTTTGGGTCTAAAACTAATGCTGGCAACATTGAAGCCAGTTCTTGTACGTAAATTAAACCTAAAAAATATTCAATTCTTTGTCCAAAGTTTACTTTTTCGTGAATCCGAAACGCTAAATTATACCAAGGAATTGGTTCTAATTTTATATCCGAGTAAAATTCAAGTACTTCCTCTTTTTGGGCTTTTAAGGTGTTTATGCGAAATGTTTGTTTTAAGGGTCGGATTGAATATTTAAGAAATTCATCAAAATCGGGAATGATTGATGCATACCGGTGAAGAAATTTTTGCGGTGATTTAGGAGACATTAAAAGAAAGTCGTTTTAATGCATTTAACTTATCATTGCGACCAATTTTTGCTTCTTTAATTGCTTTTTCTAAAATCATGATTGATTTGTCATAATCTTGCTGATTGATTGGATAAGGATGACCATCTTTACCACCATGAGCAAAAGAATAATTTACTGGGTCAGTAAAACTGGGTTTAGCACCATAGACAACATCAGAAATCAATGCCAGAGCACGAATGGTTTTAGGACCAAGTCCTTGGATATCTAGCAATTGCAAAAAGTTTTGCGGTTGTTTTTCATAGGTTCGTAATAGTATTTTTTTAAAATAATCAGGATTGATATCAGAAGCGAGCACAGGATGATGGGATGCTAAATTTAAGGTCTTTATTTGGGAAAATTCTTTTACTGTCTTTTCTGGATTCTCTGAGGCGATGAGCGTCGTGACTTTCCTTGCGGAGGCACTTTCGTTTGCAACCAGGTTTAATACATTTCCTTTGTGATTACAGATAATTGCTTTATGGGGTTCGTTAACAAAATCATTAAGTTCTAAAGAAAGCCAATGATAGCGTCTTGTCCAACCTGTTCGGATATTCATTCCTTGTTGCACAACCGCCCATTTACCATTTTTAGTTCCAATAAAAGTATGGTGGTAAATCTGATAACCGTCTTGGAGTGCACAAGTATCAATTTTAGCACTCATCTTACTAGCAAAGATAAAATTATTAGGGTCAAAGGAGAATTTTTCTGCATAAACTTTGATTTCCTCAGGAGTTTTTCGAGAAGTTTTACCTTTTCCGCCCGCAATAAATATTTCCAAATCTCCAGATAAGTCTTTTAAACCTTCTTTTAATGCACCACATAGAGTCGTGGTTAAACCTGAAGAATGCCAATCAAATCCAATAACGCAGCCCAAACTTTGAAACCAAATTGGGTCTGAGATTCGTCGTAGAAATTCATCGGTACCGTATTCGGCAATGATTATCTCGCAGATTGCGCGAGATAATTTCTTCATTCGCTCAAAAAGCCATCGAGGCACATTTCCCCAATGAAGTGGCAGTTCGGCAAAACCAGTTCTCATTTTATTTTACCTGTACAATCTTGATTCTAACGGTTTTTATTCATATATATTATAGTCAATCAAGTCTATCGGTCAATTACTTCCTTTGCTCGAAGGAAACTTCAAAATTCTGTGTAAATTCTTTTTTTCATAAGTGAGTTTTGCTTTCTTCTTAGTTATTATATTTGTTTACCTGCGGTAAGAATACATCTTTTTCTTCAACTATTAATACTGAATTTACACAAAAATATCAAACATATCTCCATAAATTTGGTGCTGTGCCAAGACATTGTGTGGATGTGCATAAATCAAATTAAAACACTCTTTTCTTGTCTTAAAAGCCTTT
>CAYYPG010000055.1:0-14055 GCA_964473505.1 uncultured bacterium
CATCAATCGTGTATCAATAAAAACAACTTGATGGAACCTTACACAAAGAAAAAAGGTATGCTTAACTATAACAAATTTCTACAAACATTGAGAATATCTCGCATACAGATTAATTTAGCATTTTTGCTGATACTTAATATTTTATCTAATGTTAGTGCTTTTATTTTACTGATAAGCCAGCAGGTCTTCGATTTTTCTAAGCATTTGATTATATCTCTAAGAATCTGCCCAAATAATATAAAAGCGATGATTGTTTTTTATCTTTTAGCCAAAAGGTAGATATTTATCTTTACTCAAAATCTTCAAATACTTATAAAAAAGTAAATTCAAATCCTAATATGTTCCACATTGAACTCTACAAATCGATTCAAATGCTTAATTTTTCAAGTGCGATGATCGATATTGTTTTGATTTCAGATGAGATAAATTAATGAGAAAATTTTTGTTTTGCCTTGCAGTTTTGTCTTTTAGTAGCGAGCAACCAGACTTTAAACTTATTTTCCCGTTGCTAATTTCAATTTACTTTTCAATAAATTTTTTAATCCGGGCAATGGCTTCTTGAATATTTTCTATCGAATTGGCATACGAGAAACGGATATATCCTTTACCGTATTCCCCAAAACAGGTTCCGGCCAAACAAGCAACTCCAGCTTCGGTTAATAATTTATCCGCCAATTCTTTTTGATTGTAACCAGTTTTTTTCACATTAGCAAAAACATAAAAGGCACCTTTAGGTGTTTTACAGGAAATTCCTTTGATTGAGTTTAGCCCTTCGACAATAACATCGCGGCGCTGGTGAAACTGTTGTCGCATCTTTTCCGGTTCAATTTGAGAATCGGTTAAAGCGGTAATACAAGCCCGTTGAATAAAAGTCGTGGTGCAAGAGTTGATATTTGTCTCAACCCGCGCGAGTTCTTTGGCTAAATCCGGATGCATAATACCATACCCAATACGCCAACCGGTCATCGCATAAGTTTTAGAAAAACCATCAAGAATAATTGTACGGTCTTTCATACCCGGATATTTTGCAATGGTCTCAAATTTTTCTTCGTAAATTATACGCGAGTAGACTTCATCCGAAAGAATCCAGAGGTTCTCATAGGGTTCAAGGATTTTTGCCATTTCTTTAAGATATTCACCATTCATCACACTACCACAAGGATTATGGGGTGAATTAATTATTAGTAAGCGTGTCTTCTTATTAAGAATTTTTTTGAGATATTTCAAATCCGGTAAAAAATCGTTCTTCTCTAATAAAGGTAGTGGTATGGGTTTGCCTCCCATAAATTTTATCATTGATTCATAGATAGGAAATCCTGGGTTGACATAGATAACTTCGTCGCCATCGTCTACTAATGCCATTATCGCAAATGACATTATCGGTTTTGCTCCCGGAGTTACAACTACTTCATCCGGAGTAAAAGTCATTCCCCGTAATTCTCCTGCTTTTTCCGCAATAACTTTTCTTAATTCAGGTAGTCCTTGCGACGGTCCGTAATGGGTATAACCTTCATCAATCGCTTTTTTCGCGGCTTCTTTGATATTCTGAGGTGTATCAAAATCCGGCTCGCCGATTTCTAAATGGATAATATGTTTACCTTGGGCTTCAAGTTGTCGGGCTCGAACCAAGACATCAAATGCGGTCTCGGTTCCCATTTGGGTCATCCGATAAGATTCAGGTAGACCACAGGCTAAAGAACAGGCTTTAATTTTTTTGATTCTTTTTGCTTTTTTTACTGGCATTTAATCTCCTTTTAACTTAATAATTAAATTATAAAATCAATTAATATTAATTTTGAAGACACAAAAAGATGAAACATTAAAAGTCTTGTCTCATCTTGAAGATATATTTTTATCTTTTTCGTTGATGTTGGTCTTTTATGTTTTTCGCAATAAAATTATTCGTCTTGGGTTTTTATATTAAGTTTTTTGCTTTTTATTTTTCATAGTAGCATCACGGTAATCATGTGCACCAAGCAAACCACTAATGACACGCGGTATTCTTTGTGTTGCTAAGACAAAAATTTCCACAGTCCTCGTTTTATTGGGCGTCAAGACAATTTACTATCGCATGCTTGAAAGATGTCTGCAGACCGAAGAATTTCCCTAAATCCTCGTTTTTTTAAAGAGTTAAACAAAAATCGCCTTTTTGTTAATTGGAATTCGATTTTGTCTCTCACATCCACTGATTTGATTAGTCAACGAAGTCTGAAAAATGCTCAGTGGACTAAAAAGCGCGAAATTCGCTTGTGTAATCGGGGTACCTTGAGCAAACATTGACTTTGATGAATTCGTTATTTGTTTTTCTTAACAAAATCATAAACTTCTTTAGCTTTTTGAGCGATATGTTCACCTGAGACTTCAAATTCCCACATAAGTTCCCATGGTTGTCCGGATTCGCCGAATCGGTCTTTGACGCCGACCATTCCCATGAGAATCTTTTTACCATAAAGTTCTTTTGCCTGAGTGATTATTGCCGCAATCCGATTGCCCAAACCACCAATTTGATGTTCTTCCGCAGTAATAATCACATCCGTATCTAATGCACATTTAATGATGGTTTTTTCATCTAACGGTTTTAGGGTATGCATATTAACAACTCGGGTTTCAAGGCCAAAATCGTTTTTCAAAATCCATGCTGCCCGCATTGCTTCTGGCACCATTGGACCACAGGCAATGATTGTTAGGTCTTCATTTTCGGATTTATAGTCAGTGGCTAAATAGACATCAAAAGCATCGATAAAGTTCTCTTTTTCTTTACGAAAACGATAGATATTGGCAACACCCCAAACATATGGTGTCTTTTCCGTAGTTACAATTGGAGTGGCTTCGCGCGCAAAACGAATATATTTGGGTCCTTTAATGTTGAAAAGCATATATTCGGTTGCCCGTTTTGTTTCTAAAACATCACAGGGCACAGATACATGCATATTAGGTAAGCCACAGATTTGGAACAAATCTTCTAAAGTTTGATGAGTAGCACCATCCGGTCCAACTGAAACTCCGCCGTGAGCACCGGCAATAAACACATTGAAATTTCCATAACAGACTGTGGTTCGTAATTGGTCAAGATTTCTACCCGCAGCAAATACACCATAAGTTCCAAAAACGGGTAATTTGCCTTCTTTAGCCAAACCTGCGGCTAAAGCGGTTGCAGATTGTTCGGCAATGCCTGCAGATATCCAGCGGTTTTTGCGTTCTGGGTGTTTTTCGTAGAAATAACTAATAGTAATCGAACTCGAAATATCAGCACCAATACAAACAACTCTTGGATCATCGCCACAAGCTTCTAAGGCTTTACCAAACCCAAACCGGGTAGGTTCCATTTGAACTTTCATTATCGGTTGACGATTCCAAAAATAATCTCGACTAAACTTAGGAATTTTCTGAGATAACTTAGCATCAACTTCTTTTTGATAATCTTCCGCACGCTTTAGCAAAGCAGAAACATTCAATTTCTCATAAAGTCCTAATTCGATAATTGCTTTTTTCATCTCTTCAATACTTGGTGCCTTACCATGCCAGCCCGCAACATTCTCCATAAAACTGACGCCTTTACCTTTGATGGTATGGGCAATAATCACCGTCGGTTTGCCTTTTATCGTCTTAGCCTCCTCAAATGCGGAAACAATCTGTTCCATATTATGCCCATCAATTTCAATTACATGCCATTTGAAGGCTTCGTATTTTTCTCTTAGCGGATCAATATCTTGCACATCTTTTACCCAGCCATCGATTTGTAAACGGTTTTTGTCGACGATAGCACAAAGATTATCTAACTTCCAGTTACCGGCTTCCATTATCGCTTCCCAGATTTGACCTTCTTGCAATTCACCATCACCGTTGAGCACATAAACCCGATAATCTTTATTATCTAATTTGGCTGCCATTGCAATACCGACACCGATTGAAAGACCTTGTCCTAAAGAACCAGTTGAGGCCTCGACGCCGGGTAGTTTTAACCAGTGCGGATGCCCTTGATACGGCGAATAAAGTTTCCGCAACCGCACAACATCCTCAATATCAAAATACCCGGCAGCACCTAATCCCAAATAGAGACTGGGTGCTTTATGACCCGTTGACCAAATAATGCGGTCTCGGTCTTCCCAAAAGGGATTTTTCGGGTCATGTCGAGCAACTTTTAGATATAAGGCTGCGGTTATATCCATAATTGACATTGTACCTCCAGCATGGCCAGAACCAGCTGCAGCCAATGCTACCATGTTATAACCGCGCATTAAATGGGCTTTTTCCTTTAATTCTTCAATTGAATAATCTTTTATAATTTTACCTGTTTGGGAATCAACCAATGGCATTAATCCTCCTGAAAATTAAGTTTTCATTTTTTAGGAATCTTCTGATAATCTTCAAAGAACTTTTTAATGCCGATATCCGTAAGCGGATGTCCCACCATCTGTTTTAAAACCGCAAAAGGCACAGTCGCAATATGAGCTCCCATTCGGCTGGCTTCCACAACATGCAAGGGATTTCTTATGCTGGCAACAATAATTTCGGTCTCGAATCCATAATTATTATAAATCTGTACAATATCACCAACAATTTCCATTCCGAAATGAGAAATATCATCTAATCTACCCACAAACGGACTGATAAAAGTCGCTCCGGCTTTTGCCGCTAAAATGGCTTGATTCGGACTAAAAACCAATGTGACATTGGTCTTAATATTTTTCGACTTAAGGATTTTTACTGCTTTTAGCCCTTCGATGCCCATCGGTATCTTAATCGTAATGTTCTTGGGATTAATCTTTGCCCAGTCTTCGGCTTCTTTTACCATTCCCGCTGCATCGGTACTGACGACTTCAACCGAGATCGGACCATCAACAATCTGACAGATTTCCGTTACGCATTCTCTAATCTCTCGACCTGTTTTGGCAACTAAAGTTGGGTTGGTGGTAACACCATCTAAGATGCCCCAACTGGCAACTTCGCTGATTTCTTTAACATCTGCAGAATCAATAAAAATTTTCATGGCCTTCCTCCGAAAAGACAAATAAAATGTTAATTATTGATAGTTATTGGCAAACTGAACTTGATGCGGTTAAAAAAGAACATCCCGACAAAGGTTATGTCGAGGCGATTTTTCTTCTTTACCATTCAGGGTAATTTTACTAAAAAAAATCACCTTGTCAATGTTAATTATCAAGTGTTGTGAAAAAGTCAATGTGCCACGAAGTAAATCAATCCATGTTATTTTATATCCTCAAAGTTTATCATCACTACCATTCCTTCTTGTCGGGATATAAACTTTTTCTGCCCTCCGATAATATGGCACCAGACAAGATTCTCGGTATTCATTATCTTCCAATTCATTGCAATGAAAAGTTATATCTTTTGTCAAAACTTTTAAATTGGTTTTGTATAAGTCATTGGTAAACAATAATACTTTTTTAAAATTTCCTTTATCAAAATCCCTACAAAGTCAATATTGATTTAAAAGGTATAAATTGCAGAAACATAAATTTTTGTTTTTTTACAGCCTCGTCGGCTTTTGAGCATTTTCAGGGTTTTCTTATCAGATAGGTAGCGTCAAGATTTTTGTGTAAATTGGTTTTTCCTTCATTGTATGCTCTCCTTACTTCTTAATTTATTTTATATTTTATTTTTTATATAAACGTGAAGAGATGCTACCTTTTTTCTTTTCTTCAATATATTTGATACAACTATACTGAACTTACACAAAATATTATACACTACCTATCAGATACTGATTGTTAGTTTTCTAAAGCAAACTTCAAAATTTTTCAAAGATAAGAAGAGTTACAACATTATTAAAAACAAAATTATCCAACAATTAATTTTCACCGATCCTTTTACCCAAACTCGCGATTGCGAGATAAATACCAATACCAATTATTATTCCTCCAATGATTTCTTTAACCGTTGGTGGTTGTTTTAAAATTAACCAGGATAATATCGATGCGCCGATTGGTTCGCCTAATATCACCATAGCGACAACTGAGGCTGATAAGTATCTTAACGCCCAATTGAAACTGCTATGACCAATTAATTGTGGGCCAATACCCAACAAGACGATAAATAGATAAGATTGAAAACTATATCCGCTGAACTTATGACCGGTAATAAAAACAAGTGCAGTTAATATTATGCCGGCAGTAGTATACATTATATAGATATAAGGAAGTAAGGAGATATTGGGCCGAACTTTTCTACCAACTAAGAGATAACTATCAGTACAAACTGCACCAGCTAAGGCTAATAAATTGCCTTTAGTTATCGTCAAAGAACTCATACCTTGACTGGCAATAATAATTGTACCGGCCAAACCTAAGACAATCGCCACGATAAGCGTTAAGGAAACTTTTTCCTTAAGTAAGAACGATGATAAAATTGCAACAAAGATTGGGTCTGTCGGTACCAGGACGACCGAACTGGGCACTGAAGTGTGATTTAACGATTCAATCCACATGGCAAAGTGCACCGCCAAAAAAAATCCGGCTAAAACTATTAATTGCCACTGGGTCTTCTTTATCTCATCTTTAAGCAACGGAAATCGAACCCAAAATAGTGGTTGTAAAATTAGGGCTGCAATCACAAGTCGTCCTGAAGCAATCACAATGCTCGGCGCATTGATGAGCTTAATCAAAATCGAAGCAAAGGAAAGCGTAATTAAGCCGACAAAAATATATAGTCCAATTTTAAATTGAGACATTTTCTGATTATATTTCACCCAGCACGGAAAATCAAGGAAAAAACTCCGTTAAAAGTCTGACTGATGAACATGTACAGCAACCACCAAGCAATAATATTTGCGGGATACAGGATATTAGATAGTACTATAAATAAAATAATATTACTTTATATTACTATAACATTTTGGATGACCAACAATTAGCAACACTAACCACGAGCCATTCACAATATTTTCAATATGACGGTTTAAGAAATTCCGTCAATTTTACTATTGACTGTAGACAAATTATTTAGTTATATTTATTGTAATGAATAATTTCCCTAAACCGAATGTAGTGGTAAGCAAATGCTTAGGTTTTGCCCAATGTCGCTACAATGGTGAGGTTGTGCTCGATTATGTTGTTGAAAAGTTAAAACCGTATGTAAATTTTATTCCCGTTTGTCCCGAAGTTGAAATTGGTCTGGGAGTGCCTCGCGACCCAATACGAGTTGTTGCTTATAAAGGAAAATTACATCTTTATCAGCCCGCAACTCAAAGAGATATCACGCAAGAGATGGGATCATTTGTTGATAAGTATTTAAATTCTCTTTCCGAGATTGATGGCTTTATCCTAAAGTATCGTTCACCATCCTGCGGTATTAATAGCGTAAAAGTCTATCATAGTTTTAATCCTGATGCCCGTTCAGTTAGCGGTCAAGGTTTTTTGGGAGCCGAAGTCCTTAAAAGATTTAGAGGCTTGGCAATAGAAGACGAAGGTCGACTGAAAAATTTCACGCTCCGGGAATATTTTTTTACCAAATTATTTACCCTGGCTCGTTTTCGTCTGACTAAAAAATCTCGAAAAATGAACCAATTGGTTCAATTTCATACAATCCATAAATTGTTATTTATGGCACATAGTCAGACAAAATTACGCGAACTGGGTAAAATTGTTGCTAATCCAACTCATGAAAAAATAGATACCATACTGGAGCGATATGAAAAGACTTTGGCGCAATTATTAGCCCAACCTCCAACTTTTAAGTCCTGGATAAATGTCTTAACCCATGCCTTTGGTGGTATCAGCGATGGTTTAAATAAACAAGAACGACAATTTTTTCTTAACTTAATTGAAGAATACCGTGATGAACGAATTCCGCTTAGCGTTTTAACCAAACTCATTTACGCTTGGGCGGTCCGTTTTAATGACCAATACCTATTAGCCCAAACTTTCTTAAATCCATTTCCTAAAGAATTAGTTGAAATTACTGATTCGGGCAAAGGTAGAAATCGCTAAACAGATTGTATAAAAGATTCACAAACTAAGATAAGACCTTGAGAATGTTGATGTGATATTAAATGGTGTCAAATGGAATAACCCAAATTGTTTTCTTAGAGAATGTAAATGTCTGAATAAAATAAAGCCTGGTTAAAAATTGCCAAGCATGTATGAAAGCAGACTTTAATTCATTCAACTTTACAACATACCCTTCTTATTGTCTGGTCTTGAATAAAAAACATTATCCAATTGTGAATTGCGCTCAAAAAAGTTTATTTCAGCTAATTATGGAATAAATTTTTAATACAACATCAAGCATAATAATACTAACCTATAGACAAAAATAAGTTTCGTGCATCTATATCTAACAGATTAAATGAGAATTGGTTATCCTTGTATTAACCGTTCTATTGGTTGTACTGCGAACCGTACTTTTCGTTTGGCTTCTTATTCAGAAAAGAATTTGATTGAGAAAGTCACTAATAATCTTAATTGTCTTGAGCAGATTTTGAAATATAATGTAGCGCACAAACTATTATTTTTCCGCATCAGTTCAGATATTGTACCATTTGCTTCGCATCCGATTTGTATTTTTAACTGGCAGAAATATTTTCAAAGCCGTTTCCAAGAAATTGGCAATTTTATAAAAAAACACAAGATGCGGATCTCAATGCATCCAGATCAGTTCATTCTAATCAACTCACCAAATCAAGATGTTGTGAAAAGAAGTATTAAAGAATTAATTTATCACTGCGAAATTTTAGAATTATTAGAACTTGATTATTCCGCTAAGGTTCAAATTCATCTCGGCGGAATCTATGAGGATAAATCTTTAGCAATTAAGCGATTTATCTCAGAGTATAAGAAGTTACCGTCTTTAATTAGAAATCGTTTGGTGATTGAAAATGACCATCGTGCGTATAATCTTCAAGATTGCCTTTGGGTCAGTAACCAAATCGGAATTCCAATTGTCTTTGACTCTTTTCATCATGAATGTTTTAATAATAACGAAACCATTTCTCAAGCGATGAGAATTGCAAGTACGACTTGGCGTAAAACCGATGGTTATTTAATGGTTGATTACAGTAGTCAAAAACCCAATGCTGCCAAAGGCAATCATACTGAACATATAAACATCAGACATTTCAAGAAATTTATCCAGCAAACAAAAGATATAAAATACGACCTTATGTTAGAAATAAAAGATAAAGAAAAATCAGCGCTTAAAGCCCAGAGCATAATAGAAAAGACCTTAACCTCTTAAATTAATTATCAAGTAAAAACCTTATATCAAAATTACCGCATCTGATTGTTAAATCTATCTCTAAATATAAAGTTTATTTTGATATCTATCCAGCAAAGTTAATTTGCTTGCTTTTATCTTTTGGTTCTGGAGAGTATTTTTTGAGCAGCAAAATCTAATGCTTGTTTGGGTGTCATCTTGCCTAAGGTTGCTGATTCTAAACCATCAGTAATAAGAATATTTCGCCCCTCAAACCAAGCCTCGCCTCTTGGCTCGAATACAGCATTTTGCATTTGCAAATAGGCGGTTTTTAACCCTGGAGTTTTATTAAGATGTTCTTGCATTCTGGGGTCATCAAGGGCACTCATCTGAATGGGAACATAATAAGTTCCTAAAGACCACCGAATTTGATTGTCTTTACTAATAAACCATTTAATAAACTGCCAAGCGGCTTCTTTTTGTTCGGAGGTTGCGGATTTAAACATTCCGATATTTGTACCGTAGATGATTGCTGCCGGTTGATTCCATATGGGCAACGCCGCCATACCAATGGTAAAACTTTCCACTCCTTGCATTGCTGCCCGACGCGCACAACTGAATGGCACCATTGCAATCCTTCCGGCCAAAAAATCGTCAATTATGTCTGCGCCGGTTCGAAAACTCTGAAGGCTATCCTGATAAATCAAATCTACTTGAAACTGTAAACACTGTACAGCTTCGGGACTATTGAATAACGGTATATTTTGTACTTCATCGTAAAGTTTTCCACCTTGCTGATGGACCATTGACGCAAATACCCATATGTCGGTTCCATTAGCTGTGGGGATAATCTTTTTGCCAAATTTTTCTTTGATTTTATAACTGACCTGATAAAACTCGTTCCAAGTTTTAGGGAAATCGTGTATTCCAGCCTTATGAAAAACTTCTACATTGTAATAATAAACCGGCACGCTTTTGTTAAAAGGTAAAGTTATAATTTTGTTATTCCAAGTATTATTGGCTAAAAGCACCGGCCAGATATCTTCTAATTCTGTCTTAGTCAAGCCATTTTTGCCTTTGACATAATGGTCTAACGGTTCTAAATAATTATGGGCTAAAAGTTGTGTGGTCCAATTTTCGTACATCTGGGCAATTACTGGTGGTTGATTTATCGCTGCCGCACTCATTAATTTTTGTGCCAAGGTATTATAATCGGCCATACCCACTAATTTAATATCAATATTTTTATGAGTAGATTCAAAGTCCGCAACCATTGCTTGCAAGATTTTTTCGATATTTCCACCCATCGCATGCCAAAAAGTTACCTCTATCTTTTGGGTCGATTTTTTCGGACAAGAAATTAGAAGAAATATTAAGGTTAAAACTAATAATAATTTTTGTGGCATAATATCATTTTAATGTTTTATAACATTAAGTCAAACATAACTTACCAAAATTTCAAAATATTCACTTGTGCTAACAAAGAGTTGTATTTACCGCCTTTATTCAACACGCAAAAAGATTGTCTTCTTTTTTTTTGATACATGACACCATTGACTTGTTAGCACTCACAAAAGAGTAAGGTAATTGAGATTACTAATTACTCAAAGTGAGACTTTTCAGATTTAGGCACACTACCGGTTACTTTTGTAAACTTTTTGAAAAACTTTTAGTTAAAACTGCTCGGAAACTATCAAGAAAAATTTTGGCTTTGACATAAAGTTAACTTTTAGATTTTTGTGACGAAAAGGATATTCAGACTAATTAACAATTTTTCAAGTTTATCTTTATGTATTAATAACCCATCAAATCTGATAAGAAACTATTTCGGTATCAATTTCGACATAAAGGCCAATCTCATTTCTCGCACTTTTTCCAGAGCGGAGAGATTGATCTTAACCGTTCGACAATTTTTACTAAAGTTTCGATCGTATAATCGATATCTTCTTTAGTTGTATTCTTATTAAGACTGAACCGAATTGGTGAGTTAACATATTTGTCTTCCACTCCAATTGCTTTTAAAACATGGGATGGTGCTGATTTTCCTGAGGAGCAGGCAGAACCAGTAGACACCGCGATACCTTCTAAATCTAAATTCATTATTAGGGCTTCGCCTTCAACATAAGCAAAAGATACATTTAACGTATTACAAAGTCTTTGGGTCGGATGACCGTTCACTCTAATTTCAGGAATACGCTTTCGGATATTGAGTTCTAAAAGATTTCTTAAGGATTCAATTTTCTGGGGAAGGTTTTGTTCTACCTCTTTACGAGCTAAAACCGCAGCTTTACCAAACCCGACAATTCCTGGAAGATTTTCTGTGCCAGCCCGGAGTAAATGTTCTTGGGTACCACCAACAATTATACCTTCAATATTAGTGCCTTTTTTGACATATAAGGCACCAACTCCTTTGGGACCGTGAATTTTATGGGCCGAGATCGTCAGTAGGTCAACGCCTAATTCTTTGACATCTAAAGGCACTTTACCGGCTGAAGCAACTGCATCGGTATGAAAATAGACACCGTATTTATGAGCAATCGCACATAATTCTTTAATGGGTTGAATTGTCCCGATTTCATTGTTGCTGTGCATTATAGAGATTAAAATTGTCTGTTTGGTAATTGCATCTTCTAATTGGCTTGGGTCAACTACTCCCCAATGGTCAACGGGTAACCGGGTACAGATACCCATTTGCCAATTCTCAATTATGGGGAGGGAATTTAGCACGGAACTATGTTCAATACGGGAAATTATAATGTGATTACCTCTACTCAATAAAGCATGCGCACATCCCCAGATTGCTAAATTATTGGCTTCAGTGCCACTGGCAGTAAAGATAATCTCTTCGGGTTGGGCATTAATCAATTGAGCTACTTCGCTTCGGGCTTGTTCAATTGCTTCTCGCGTCTTGCGTCCCCAGGAATGATGGCTTGAGGGGTTGGCATAATATTCAGAATAATAAGGTAACATTGCTTCTAATACTTCTGGGTCAACTGGAGTTGTTGAGTTATTATCTAAATATATTCTTCGTTTCATTGTCCTCGAAGTTGCTTTACTAAATCCACTAAAGTTTCAATCGTATAATCTATTTCTTGTTGGGTTGTATATTTACTTAGGCCAAACCGAATCTGCGAGTTGAGATATTGACTTTCTACTGCCATTGCCTTTAATACATGTGAGATTTGATCCTTACTGGTTTCACACGCAGAGCCGGAAGATAATTTAATGCCGGCTCGGTCTAAGGCGTCTATTAGGTCTTTATTATTGATGTGCGCAAAAGAAATATTGGAGGTGTCACATAGTCGTTGCGTTAAATGGCCATTAATCTTTACATCCGAAAGCCGACTTTTTATTGCTTGTTCAAGATAATCGCGGAGCGAGGCAATTCTTTGAGGTGTATTCTTTTCCAATTCTTGTTTGGCGACCACAGTTGCTTTTCCAAAACCGACAATACCCGATACATTTTCCGTACCCGCCCGCATATCTCGTTCTTGTTCGCCGCCAAAGATGATTTTTTCAATCTTTGTGTTTTCGTTGATGTATAAAGCACCAACTCCTTTAGGACCGTGAATCTTATGAGCCGAAAGGGTCATTAAGTCAACGCCTAATTCTTTGACATCTAAAGGCACTTTACCGGCTGAAGCAACTGCATCGGTATGAAAATAGACACCGTATTTATGAGCAATCGCACATAATTCTTTAATGGGTTGAATTGTACCAATTTCATTATTGCTATGCATTACTGATACCAAGATTGTATTTTTCGTTATTGCGTGTTCTAATTCCTTGGGATCAACCAGACCATCTTGGTCAACGCTTAAATGAGTTGCTTCAATATAACGCCACTTTTCTAAATATTCAACCGGCTGAAGCACAGATTTGTGTTCAATACTTGAAATGATAATATGGTTGCCCTTAGTAATCATTGCCCGGAAAACACCTTTAATTGCCCAATTATTGGCTTCAGTTCCACCTGAGGTAAAATAGATTTCTTCGGGCTTGGCATTAATAAAATTTGCCACTTCTTCCCGTGCTTGTTCTATTGCTTCTCGGGCTTCCCGACCAAAGAAATGGAGATTTGAAGGATTACCAAAATGCTCCTTTAAATAAAGAAGTAGGGCTTCCAAAACGATTGGGTCAACTTTCGTGCTGGCGTTATTATTGAGATATACTTCCATCCAATACTCAGAACTGAGAACTCAAAGATTAAAACTTAACAAAACCCTTTGCTCATTTATGAGCAGTTCTTTGCAGATTGATTTTTGTTCGGTACGACAATAGATTCTGGATTTGAAGACGATTGTGGTTGGGAACGGAAAATTTCTTTTGCGATTATCATTATCAACGCAATAACTAAGGTAGCATCCGCAATATTAAAAGTAGGCCAGCGCAGATGCTTAATACCAATATCAATAAAATCAACGACATAGCCCAGCCGAATACGGTCTAAAAGATTTCCGAGTGCGCCACCTAAAATTAATCCGTAAGCAACTGTTAAGAATTTACTTTTGTTTTTTATAGCAAAAAAGATTACAATAAAAATCACCGCAAAAGGCAGAATATAATAAACAAGACGACTTCTCACTGGAATACCAAAGATAATACCCCAATTATGAGTTAAGGTTAAACGGCCAAAATCACCTAAAACTTTGACCGGAGTATGTATTGTTAGATAAGACGAAGCAAGAATTTTTGATATTTGGTCAAAGAAGAAGACCAAAACTGTAGTTATTAATAATATGCTGGTTGAAGAAAAGTATTTAGTTTTCATATGAGTTAATCTAAGAATACAAGAATAATTGTTAAATAATTATAATTAAATTGAAACTCAAGTCAAGTAAGAAATGCGAGCGTTCTGAAAAAGTCAAAGTGCCTCGAAAGCCGTATCAAGCTATGTTATCT
>CAYYPG010000056.1:0-13718 GCA_964473505.1 uncultured bacterium
GTTGCGGTTTTATAGTTGTCGATTCAGTTGCGATTTGGTGTTGGAGCGACAGTTTTTTTTGAAAAGAGATTGGTCAAAATTTTTGTGTAAATTGGTTGTTCTTCTCAAGGTATGTTTTCCTTTCTCACATACATATTTTATTATCCTAAAATACGAGAGCGGATACACCTTTTCTTTAACATAACTGATTTTACACAAAATATCTGCCATATTCCATTAGTTATAACTAATGTTTTCGACAGGACGGATTTTTAGATAAGTTATTGTTTTTTATAGCAATATTGCATTTTGCCCTAAAAAGAGGGTACAGTTCCCTGCACAGCCTTCTGGGGTACTTGAAAAATCGGCATGAGAGTCGTTTTAGAAAAACAAGGTCAGAGAAAATTTTTGAAATGTTTTGATGGTTAATCTTAGTGAAGATGTAATTATCAATTTGTAGGCAATTGACAGAATTAACATGAGAGGAGCTGAGAAAATCATTTAGGAAATGACGACCAGAATCATTGGATTAATAATTTAGAAAATCGTATACTTTTATTTAGCACTTTTGGGAAGCAATTAAAAAATAATGGTCAAGGCTATGGTATCAGTAATTCAGGAACAGATTTACTTCTATCAAGACATAAATATTTAGCACTTTTGAAAACAATTAAAAAATAATGGTCAGGGCTATTAAGTTGCAGTTCAGTGAATTATTTACTTTATAAGATGATATAGATTAAAAATAGAGAAGCCACAAGGTGTATATATTACTTTTGTTTTAATATTTTTTTAGGAGATTTTTGATAGGTTAAACTCGGGCTCAATTTTTATATTCATTATTAGTTTTGGTTCATTCAAAAGCAGATGCCCAAAACAAACGAAGAAATTTATTATTGGGGCTTGATTTTTATGTTTCTTATTAGTTTTAGCCCATACCTCTCATTCAAAATCTTCTTATACAATAGGGAAGAAGTAGATTATGATGTTAGTAAGTCTTTATCTTGACTGAAGAAGATTTATACAAGAAAGTAAGAAAATATCATTCTGTAACTTAACTTGGTAGATTAAACAGATATTTTTAGAGTGCAAAATAGCAAACCTGATAAGAGATGATCCAACATATTGCAAATTTATGGTTGACATTTATTTTTATTTAAGGTAGATTGTAATATAAAGATACTGAAAGTAAAAATTGACTTGAATTTATAAATGTTCTGAAGGTATAAAAATGAAGATACAATTATGATTATAAAACTAAATAATTATAAAACTGATTCAGAGACTAATTATACAGTTGATTGTAAAGCCGAGTATAAACTGATTGATAAGAGTGACTATAAAATTGATTATAGCACAGATTAATAAAACTGATTCTGCGACTAATCATACAAACGATTGCAAAATAATTAATAAAACTAAACTATAAAACCAACAGTGGCAATGATTGTCAATCTGATTAATAGAAAAATTTGAAAAATGTTCAACAGACACCAAGATCCATAAGAAAAAAACAACAATTATGTTTCTGCAGTTCATACCTTTTGAACCAATATGGACTTTGTCAGAGTTTTTTAATAAAACTGATTATGAGACTGATTATACTCCAGATTTTAAACTAATTCTAAACTAATTAAGAAAACTAAACTATAAAACTTATAAACAATTTATCTGAAAGGTAAAGTTAGATATGGACACCTTAAAAGTAAAATCGGGCTATATTTTGAAATTAGAGATAAATGAAGATATTATTGCTGAACTTAAGAATTTTACTCGACAGAAAAAGATTAAATCTGCTTTTCTTTTTGGACTTGGTGCGGGAAAAGAGATAACTCTTGGTTATTATGACCCAGTCAAAAAGAATTATCTCAAGAGATTCTTTGCGGACGATAATGAGTTTGCGTCAATTGTTGGTAATATTGCTTATTTTGATGATGAACCAATATTACATATCCATTGCACTATTAGCCCAGGTAATTTTAATGCTTATAGTGGACATCTGTTTTCTGGAAAAGTTGCAGCAACTGTGGAATTATTTGTAATGCCTTTAGATAAAAAATTAATTCGTAAGGCTGATGCAAAGACTGGACTTAATTTATTATCTTTTAATCAGAACAAAACCGATAAATCACGATAAGCGAGTTTGAATCAGTGTTTTTTAATATCACGGTGATTTTGGTTAATACCAACACGAAAACTCAAATCGCTAAACATGCTTTAGAAAATGGAATTCTCAATGCACGATTTATTACGATAACCGAGAACAACAAGATTTGGTTCTGAACATAAGCGAATAGTCTTAATTGCTAACCGCTTTATTAGTTAATGTTGATCTCTGACGGTTAAAAATAACTTATTGAAGATTCAGATAATAACTTTGGCAGAAAAGATGCCAAATTTTTCGAGTGGTGAAAGATTTTCATCAGAGCAAAGTGTCGCTTAATATTTACAAAAAAAAGATAATTACGAATGTTCAAATAAAAGAGTATTAGACAAAAGAAAAATTAGCCAATAATAATGTTCAAATTAAAAGCACCTTTTACGCCCTCCGGTGACCAACCATCAGCAATTTCTGCTTTAGTTAAAGGAATTAAAGCAAACAAAAAATTTCAAACGCTTTTAGGTGTTACTGGTTCAGGAAAAACTTTTACGATTGCTAATGTCATTGCTCAAGTTAATCGGCCAGTGATTGTTATTTCCCACAATAAAACCCTAGCAGCCCAATTGTATGGAGAATTCAAACAGTTTTTTCCGGACAATGCGGTGGAATACTTTATCTCTTATTATGACTACTATCAACCTGAAGCCTATGTACCGGAAATGGATTTATATATTGAGAAAGATGCTTCAATCAATGAAGAGATTGAGCAGATGCGATTACGAGCAACCTCAAGTCTGATTGAGCGTCGGGATGTGATTGTTGTGGCTTCGGTCTCTTGTATTTATAATTTAGGTGAACCCGAAGAATATAAAGAATCGTTACTACCCATCAGTCGAGGCCAAAATATCAGCCGCGACGAACTTATTGAAAAGTTGGTCTATCTTCAATATTCGCGTAATGATACTGAACTCAAGAGGTCATGTTTTCGCGTGCGGGGTGATGTGGTCGAAATTCATCCTTCCCATAGGGATTATGGCGTAAGACTTGAGTTTGGTACTCACAAGATTGAGCGGATTACAATCTTTGATATTCTGAATCGTGCAGTATTAGAAACCCGCGAGCGTATTGTCCTCTACCCGGCAAAATACTTTGTTACCAGTGGCAATAAGTTGGAACGCGCAATCAGAAGTATTGAAGCCGAACTATCCCAAAGATTAGCCGAACTCCAAGCGCAAAATAAATTATTAGAAATGCAGAGATTAAAAACTCGAACTAAATTTGATATTGAGATGTTACGAGAATTTGGTTATTGTCCAGGTATTGAAAATTATTCTCGTCATCTTTCAGGACGGCCCCCAGGCTCGCGACCATATTGCCTTTTAGACTATTTTCCTTCTGATTATTTAATGATTATCGATGAGTCGCATCAAACTGTTCCCCAAATAATTGGAATGTATAATGGAGACCGAGCACGGAAAGAAGTTTTAGTTGAACATGGTTTTCGTCTACCTTCTTGTTTGGATAATCGACCCTTAAAATTTGATGAGTTTAAATCATTAATCAATCAATGCATCTTTACTTCTGCCACCCCAACTGAATTTGAGATTCGTTTGAGTGGCGGTGAAGTCATCGAGCAAATCGTGCGACCCACTGGTTTAGTTGACCCCAAAATGATTGTCCGACCAACTCAGAATCAAATTGATGATTTAATCAAAGAAATTCGCTTAAGGATAGAACGAAAAGAACGGGTCTTAGTAACTACCTTGACAAAACGGATGGCCGAAGATTTGGCTGAATACCTTACTGAAATGGGACTGAAAGTAAAATATCTCCATTCCGAAATCGATGCAATTGAAAGAATCGAAATCCTTCGGGGGTTACGATTAGGCGAATTTGATGTACTCGTGGGAATTAATTTGTTACGAGAAGGACTAGATTTACCAGAAGTGTCTTTAGTGGCAATCTTGGATGCAGATAAAGAAGGGTTTTTAAGAGATGAACGGAGTATTATTCAAACTGCCGGACGTGCAGCCCGCAATGTATCCGGAGTAGTCATTCTTTATGCGGACAATCTTACAAAGTCCATTAAAAATGCTTTAGCCGAAGCTGAACGACGACGCCAAAAACAGATTGCATATAATCGCAAACATAATATTACTCCCAAATCAATTGAAAAATCAATAACCCAAGTAATCAAAACCACAATTGTTGCGGATGCTAAAGCCAGTGAAGATATTATTGAAGAGATTAGTTTCATCGGAGATAAGACTGACATCTTAACCCGGTTAGAACAGGCAATGCGCAAAGCGGCAGAAAACTTAGAATTCGAAAAAGCCGCAAAAATCCGAGACCAAATTAAAAAACTCAAACAAGAATTAATCGACCAAGACGTCCTGCCAACTAAAAAAAGACCAATTCGCCGAAAATAAATGAACCATTTTGGTATTCTGCAAATCGTTTGAGATGATTGGAGCGTAATCCTTTGAAGATATTTTCATTGGCTTATAATTTCTTACTCGCAGTCGGCAAACGGACAGTCAATACCTTCTTAAGCCTAATGAAGATAATTATCTCCGTTTATACCCTTGTTTATATTCTTTCCCTAACACCGTTGCTAAAAATCTTTGCTGATTTCCTTAAACCGGCGATGAAGTATTTTGGATTACCAGGCGAAAGCGCTTTGGCATTAATTCTGGGAAACTTTATTAATCTTTATGCTGGTATCGGCGTCATTCCACTCTTACAACTTTCTTCTCGTCAAGTAACAACTTTAGCACTAATGCTATTAACGTCACATAGCCAGATTTTAGAAACATCCGTCTTTATTAAACTAAAAACTCGATTTATCTTTCTATTGTTTCTAAGAATCTTTATTGCGATAATTGTTGGCTACTTGTTTGCACACTTATGAGAATTGTTAATTATTTTGAAAAGTTCATTAAGTTTTTTATTTCTGAATTCGATCGTGAAATTATAGAGTATCTTTATATTTGTATTTGATTCCGATGAACTATTATTTTAAGAGACTGGTCAGTCAATTATTTTCCAGGATTATGATTGCAATAATCTTTGTATATCTTTTTACTTGCTTATGATTGATAAGAATTATTTTTACGGTTTATTATTAATAGTTAATAATCGTTCCGATAATCGCCGTCTTTCTTTTGCCCAATCGAATTATTATGAACAATAGCAGTTATTACAATAGTTTAATCAAAATAGTATTTGAGAATTATTGTCATAGTTGGTAATCTTCTTTTTCTTAGTTAATGATTATCTATGATTATTTGGTTGTCTGTCATCATCTAATATGATTATTTATAATTATTTAAAAGGTTTATTCGGTTTAGGTCTCAAGACATTCATCATTTTTTTGGTTTTCGTTTTATTAGAAATAATTCAAAGAAAAATTATCGTCATAGTTGTTATCTCTTTTTGCGTGTTAATGATTATCTATTATTTGATTGTCTGTCATCATCTAATATGATTATTTATAATTATTTAAAAGGTTTATCCGGTTTAGGTCTCAAGACATTCATCATTCTCTTTTTGGTTTTCGTTTTATTAGAGATTATCCAAAGAAGCGGAATTTTAAGAAAAGGTTATCAGACAGTATCAAAAGGAATTAAATTTCTCGGATTTACCGCTGAAGGAACTGCACCACTTTTAGCCGGTATCATTTTAGGCATAATCTATGGCGCGGGCGTAATTGATGATTTAATCAAACAAGGCAGTGTTAACAAAAAGCAAGTCTTTTTAGTTTCCGTTTTTCTTTCAATGTGCCATGCGATATTTGAAGACACAGGATTGTTTTTAATGCTTAGCGCAAACCTGTTTTGGATTACCGTGCCTAGATTATTACTGGCAATCGTCATAACTTTTATAATTAGCAAACTGACAAGGTATGAACGGAAAAATAGTGCATAACTACATATACTACGCTATCTGTCCTTAAAAATCCATATAAGTTTTAAATACAGTAAAGATTCTCAAATCATAAGGAAAGAGTAGTTTTGCTTCCTTAATATAGTTATGAGGTACTAAATGGTTATTTTCAGACTTCATCTGCCATCTGTTTGTCTACCCCCGACTTGATTCACCCAAAAAGACAACAAAGAAAATAGTTGTAAAATATTTATCTTTTTATTTTTACTGTAGATTTGGTATCATCAGAGACAAAATAAATCTTTTCATACAAAAAAAGAATCCTGACAAAGTCAATATTTTGCTCAAAGACATGAAATACACAAGCAGATGTCTTTTTTATGTGCCACAGCATTTTCATAACCGTCCCTTCAGAATTTTTTCAAAAAAAAAGTTCAGCAAACGTGCATTTTGTTATTCTGAGCTTGATTTAAAACCTCACAGAGTAGATGCCGAAATTTATTCAGCATAGTATTTGTGTGATTTTAGTCCTCCGAAGCGTTCAGCCCAAAATTCTTCGTTTAACAAATTACCTAAATTTTGTTAAATTATAACATCGTTAGTGATTTATTGAGAAAAAACGGTGATAACATCGCCAGTAAGAACTTCTTTGAGAAAACTACAAAATTTAAGGCAAATTATGACCCGGACACGATTCATAATGCAATTGCAAGTGATTATTGGACAGCAGGCTTAAACGTAGGCTCAACTAGAGAAAGTGAGAAATTCGACTAAAATAATTCTGGGTGAAGAAGACGTGCCTTCACTAATAAATCTAATGTATTTGGCTTATGCTCGGTAAATCTGAAAAATATTTGTGAAAATTTATTGTAGTTAAGCATATCTTTTTCTTTTTTCTGTCGTTTCGTTAGTTCTATCAGTAGACTCTGGGCTAGCCAAGGGCTTACTGGTGGACAACCGGAGAGTTTGTCTATCCGTTAACATCGTCAGAAGCCCTTTTTATTATCTGGGATTTGGTATAATGATTTATTTTTCGGAATATCAATCAGATAGCCGATAATACTATCAAAAAGATGCTAAGGAAGAAAAGTATGGATTCAGTTTAATGCTATAAAAAATATCGTTTAAGATACCGAAGTCTTGTACTTGACTTTTAGTGTCAATATAATAGAATAGTAAAATGTTAAAAATTGGCGATTTGGTTTTGTTTTATCATAATGAACGGGCAAAATATTTGATTTCAGTTCAAGAAAGAGGATATTTTTCTACGCATAAGGGAAATATTGATTTTACTGAAGTTCTGCAAAAGAGTTTTGGCGATGTAATTTATACTCATTTAGGCATACCGTTCTTTATCTTAAGACCTACTTTAGCCGATTTATCGATGAAAGTGAGAAGAACTACAACGATCGTCTATCCCAAAGATGCTGGTCTGATGATACTTAAAAGTTTTGTTTATCCCGGTGCACAAGTAATTGAAACTGGAACTGGTAGTGGCGCTTTGACTGCAATTCTTGCAACTTATGTGCAACCGAATGGTAAGGTTTATTCCTATGAAGTACGAAAAGATTTTTCGGATAATGCTAAAGAAAATTTGAAACGATTAGGTTTAGATAGATATGTAGAGTTTTATGTTCGGGATGTGGAACAACAAAAATTTGACCAAAAAGAAGTTGATGCGGTTTTTGTTGACCTGCCTGAACCATGGATTGCTATTAAACCCGCGTATGAGGCTTTAAAAGGCGGACATTCGTTTTGTTCAATAAGTCCTAATACTGAACAAATTAAAAAGACAAAAGCAGTGTTAGAATTAGAAGGTTTTGTCCGAATCAAAGTGGTGGAGATTTTAGAACGAGAATTACTTGTTCGCATAACCGGCACAAGACCAGCCGAACGAATGATTTCACATACCGCTTATCTGGTATTTGCTCAGAAAGGACAAAAAACAGAATGTTTAATCAAAAATTACTAATAAAAGGACGGATGGCGAAATTCAAATATCGAAATTTTCATTCTAAAAATTTATTTGACCTTAATAATTTGCTATTCGTTATCATAGTGATAATATTTTCTTCTAATTTTTCATGTTCAAAACCACAACAAGTGACATCATCCAAACGAGTTGTTTCCTTAGTTCCCAGTGTTACGGAAATAATCTATGCGTTAGGGCGTGAGAGTCTTTTGGTTGGTAATACTATCTATTGTGATTATCCTGAATCTGCCCAAAAGATTTATAAGGTTGGAGATTTTTCCAACCCTTCTTTAGAAAAAATTCTCAAAAGAAAACCGACTTTGGTATTTGCTACTTTACCGGAACAAAAAACTATTATTGAACAACTAAAAAAATATAATGTGGCAGTTTTTTGTAGTCGACCAAAGTCAGTTGATAATTTACTTAAGGAAATAATTGCCATCGGTAAATTAATCGATGCGGAGGCTCAAAGTAATATTTTAGTTTCTGCACTTAAGGAACGATTGATTGCAATTGCTAATAAGAATAATATTATCGATTCGCCTAAAATTTATATTGAGATTGCTGGAACGCCGATAATGACCGTAGGTAATCTTTCATATATTAATGATTTAGTGCAGTATGCCGGCGCGATTAATGTTTTTGCGGATGTTTCCAGAGAATATTTTGTAACTAATAGTGAAGAATTAATCAAAAGAAATCCTGATATTATATTGATATTACATCCCGCAGTATCTAAGTCGCAAGTCAAAAAGAGAATTGGATGGTCACAAATTACAGCTGTTAAAAAGGGACGTATCTTTACTGAATTAAATCCGGATTATTTTTTTCGTCCTGGACCAAGATTTATATTGGCGGTCGAGGAATTAGCCAAAATTGTTTATACAACTTCAAAAAAGAAAAAATAAACGTGTGTAAATAATATATATTTCGAAGTATAAAAATATGAAAATATGTAATGGGGAATAAATTTTTGCCCAAAAGTTACAACCAGAAAATCACTCATTGGCTCGATGTATTCCCAAGCAAGTTAGATGTTATGCATCTAACCAAACTCTTGAATACTTCTTCTCTGGTCGAAAAGTGAAAAAATCTTTTTCTTTAGTTTTGTTTATAATTTTACTTATTGTGGCGATGATTCTTTCTTTTGGCTTAGGAGCAACAGGATTTTCGTTATCGGATTTAAGGATACCTTTAGAGATTCGTTTGCCTCGAATTATCTTAGGGATATTTGCCGGCGGAATTTTAGCGTTTGTTGGTGCATCTTTACAAGGACTTTTACAAAATCCATTGGTTGACCCATATACTTTGGGTATTGCCAGTGGTGCAAGTTTTGGAGCAATGATTGGATTGATTCTTGGTAGATTCGGTGTCTTTGCAATGCCGATTTTATCATTTCTTGGTTCGGTAGTAACAATTTTGGTTGTCTATGAGTTAGCCAAGGTTAAAGGCAAAATTACCAAAATAAGCCTGGTTTTGGCGGGTGTGATTATGAGCTTTTTATTTTCTGGTTTGGTTATGTTATTTATGGTGCTTTCCCGAAAACCGCTAACAGAAATTATTTATCTTTTAATGGGACGATTGAGTATTGTTTTTACTACTGAGATGCTAATATTATTTATTGTGGTCTTCATTATATCATTGCCCGTAATTTTTTATCTTTATAGTAAATGGCGGTCGTTAAATATCTTATCAATGAATGAAGAAGTTGCAGAAAGTTTAGGAATTGATACGCAAAGACTGACTAAAAATATTTTTCTGGCTTCATCGTTTCTGATTGCGGTTGTCGTTTCATTTACGGGCGCAATCAGTTTTATTGGTCTTTGTGTGCCCCATATTGTTCGATTAATTTATGGACCAGACCATTATAAAGTCCTACCTTTGTCATTTCTTTTAGGTGCAACCCTTTTATTATTCACAGATTTAGTTGCTCGAAGTATTGCACCCATTGAGTTACCATTATCAGTTATTACGGCATTATTCGGCGTGCCATTTTTTATTTATCTTCTAAAAAAGAAATTATAGACTATGTTTTTATTATAACCGCCGATGTTGATTTTTGATGTTATGCTGCTTGTTTGGCGGATAATCCTTGTTTGTTAAAGAAATTATAGTGTATGTTTGCAATTGAACTAGAAAATATCAGATTTCGCTATGAGCAAAATGAAGTTCTCACCAACATTTCTGTAAATATAAATTCCGGTGAAATTTTGGGAATTATTGGACCAAACGGCGCAGGTAAAACAACACTATTAAAATTGATTGCCGGTTTACTAAAGCCAAATTCAGGGACAATTAAAATTTTTGGTGAACGTTTAGACGCTTTATCATTAAATAAACGGGCTACATTATTAAGTTATGTACCCCAAGAAAACTTTTTTTATTTTGACTTTTCCGTACTAGATATTGTCCTAATGGGCCGTCATCCTTATCTTAAATCCATGGAGCGACCAAAAAAGAGTGATATTGAAAAGGCATTTGAAGCCCTGAAATTTACTGATGCAATAGAATTAAAAGACCGAAATATTATGGAAATTTCATCAGGCGAACGACAACGAGTCGTTTTGGCTCGGGCATTAGCCTCAGACCCCAAAATTCTTCTTTTAGATGAACCCACATCTTATTTGGATATTACTCATCAAATTGATATTATCAAAATCCTAAAAAAACTTAATCAACAAGGATTGACAATTATCTTTTTATCTCATGACATAAATCTTACAAATCTGGTTTGTAATCGCATATTACTTCTCCATCACGGTAAAATTGTGGCTTGTGATGAACCATCAAAAGTAATGGTTAGCGAACTGATTCAAAAAGTTTATGGCATTTCGCCCTATGTTATTGAACATCCAAAATCTAAGACGCCGCAAATCATTTTTCCTATCTAAGTCGCATATATAATGAGCAGTTTTCTCTATCGGTATCGCGGGATTATTGGTCTTATTGCATTCTGGTTCGTGTATCTTTGTGCGACTCCTGAAAACAAAGCAATTTTTTTATCACTTCCTTTAGTTTTGTTAGGCTTAACAATAAGAGTGTGGGCAATTGGATATATTGGTAAACATTCTCGTACAAAAGAAATTTATGCACCGATGCTTATTACCTCTGGTCCGTATCGTTATATTAAACATCCTTTATATTTAGGAAATTTTTTTCTGGTTATGGGAGTTTTGCTCGCATTATCAGCAACTTTTATAATTTCGGTAATTGTTTTATTTCTCTTCTTGATAGAATATTTGCTTTTTATTCATGCCGAAGAAAAATATTTGAAGGTTAAATTCAGTAAAGAAAATCAGACGCAAAATTGTGCGAGATTTAATTCGGCACAAGGATTTAATTGGCAAAATGTGTTAATGGAAATCAATACGATTACAATAATTATCGTAATCTACGGACTTATTATACTAAAGATCTATTTGAGGTCATCTTGATAAACACAAGAATTATTAATCAATCAAAATGATAAAAAATACTAATTGGTAGCAAGTTAGCGTTACTTTTTAAGCTTAGTTGTTATACCACACTATATGATGTATAGGAGAAAGATATTTTTAAACTTTTTGCAAAAGGATTGGTAGTTGTAGCAAAATAAATAGCCAAAATATTTTTGAGAAATTAAATACAATTACCGAATGAAAAGTAATTGAAATCTGATCTAATCTAAATTTTTGTCTATCGTTTAATTGTGTTGATTATGGCGAGAAATTTGAAAAAATAATTAATAACGAATTAATTTTTTTTCATCGGAATTTTTATGTGGTATTGCTCTGCAGTTTTAATGGCTAATTCATAGCCAGCATCCGCATGACGGCAAACCCCAATACCTGGGTCATTCGTTAAAACGCGCTCTAACCTTTCGTCCATTTCTTTACTGCCATCGCAGACAATTACTTGACCTGCGTGAATTGAGTATCCGATGCCAACGCCGCCGCCATGATGAACTGAAACCCAAGAAGCACCTGATGCTACATTTAACATCGCATTTAAGATTGGCCAGTCAGCAATTGCATCAGAGCCATCGAGCATCTTTTCGGTTTCGCGGTTGGGCGATGCGACTGAACCGGTATCAAGATGGTCGCGGCCAATGACAATAGGGGCTGAGATTTTACCTTCTCGGACTAATTGGTTTATTGCCAAACCCATTTTATCACGTTCACCATAACCAAGCCAGCAAATTCGAGCGGGTAATCCTTGGAATGGAATTTTCCCTTGGGCTAAATTAATCCAACGTCTTAGTGATTCATTTTCGGGAAATAGTTCTAATACTAATTTATCAGTAAGGTAGATATCTTGGTTATCTCCAGACAGTGCTACCCAACGAAAAGGACCTTTGCCTTGGCAGAATAAAGGACGGATATATTCCAAAACAAAGCCAGGAATGTTGTAAACATTTTGGACACCTGCCTTTTGGGCTTGTGCACGGATATTATTGCCGTAATCAAAGGCAATTGCGCCTTGGCGTTGCATTTCTAACATTGCTTCCATTTGCCTTGCCATCGATTCGTATGCCCGTTTGATATATTCTTGCGGATTATTTTTCCGCAATTCTAATGCTTGTTCTAAACTCATTTTTCCCGGGACATAACCATTCAATTCATCATGAGCTGATGTCTGGTCAGTTAATACATCGGGAATTGTTCCTCGTTTCACTAATTCCGGATGGATATCAGAAGCATTACCAACTAATCCTACTGATAAAGGTCTTTTTTCTTTAATTGCATTATTAACCAAGGTTAATGCTTGATCTAAATTAAAGGTCATTGTATCACAAAAACCTTGCTTAACTCGACGTTCAATTTTCTTGGGGTCAACCTCAACATCTAAAATTACACCCTCATTCATAGTTACGGCTAAAGGTTGCGCGCCGCTCATTCCACCCATACCAGCAGTTAGAACCCATCGACCCTTTAGAGTGCCTCCAAAATGTTTACGAGCACATTCGGCAAAAGTTTCGTACGTACCTTGGATGATACCCTGAGTTCCGATATAAATCCAAGAACCTGCGGTCATCTGACCATACATAATCAAACCTATTGCTTCTAATTTTCGGAAATAATCCCACGTTGCCCAAGCTGGAACTAATAAAGAATTAGCAATTAAAACACGGGGTGCATAAGAAAATGTTTTAAAAATACCAACTGGTTTGCCAGATTGGATTAAAAGTGTTTCGTCATTTTCTAAACTTTTCAGTGATTCGATGATTGCATGGTAACATTCCCAATTTCGAGCCGCTTTTCCAGCACCACCATAAACAATAAGTTCTTCTGGTTTTTCTGCAACTTCAGCATCAAGATTATTCATTAACATTCTCATTGCTGCTTCTTGATGCCAGCCTTTGCAAGAAAGTTCTTTTCCTCGTGATGCTCTAATCATAATCTAAGAAAACTCTGATTTAAAAATATCAAAAGAACATTATTTTTTACTATATTAGTTAAAGATAATAAGATAAATTTAACAGGACACGGATATTAAATTTTTTATATTTTTAAAGTAGCGGGGGCTGGATTCGAACCAGCGACCTTGAGGTTATGAGCCTCACGAGCTTCCAGGCTGCTCTACCCCGCAGTATATTTAAGTATAAATAAAAATAGATAAATGTCAATTTATTTATAAAAAGAACTCTGACAAAGTCAATAATTGGTTCAAAAGGCATGAAATGCAGAAGCATAATTGTTAGTTTTTTCTCATGGGTCTTGGTGTGACGTGCCCGGGCACATCATGATCCCCAATGTCAGTTTGCAACATATTTGATTTTACTCGAATTTCTAACGCTAAGTC
>CAYYPG010000057.1:0-13578 GCA_964473505.1 uncultured bacterium
ATCTGCTTTTTAAGATACTCAAACGGTGTTTCGTAGTCATTTCTGGAATGTTCTTGTAGATTGTTATAATAAAAAATATCATAATAAAATCTTATGATCATCTTAATAATAATCTTATAATAATCGGAACTTTTTTACTGTTTATATTGATTAAGGATATATTTTACATGTTGCCCTATATTCTTAAAATTAACCTTTGCTAATTGAAAAACCTATTTTCCATAACCCTTATAATTAAATTTCATAAACTGTATAGTATGTTTTGGACACATTGCAAAAAACGAGTCTTGACTTTTTTATTGTTTGTGATATAATTAAATAATCTAAGGGAAAGGATTTTTTATGACCAACAAAAAATTCCCTATTTACACAAGTTATTTAGGACTAATTTTAATTGGAGGTTTATTAATTAGTCAATCATATGCGGCGATAACTTTTTTTACTCAGAATTTTAATGAAAATTGGTCCACAAGTTCTCCGCCTTCTGGCTGGACAATTATCAACGAGCCAACATCCAGTCAAGGTTGGCAAAGAGATTCTGCGGGTTTACATTGGTCAAATAATCATTCAGGTTATGCTGAATTAGCTTATGATAAAGGCCGGCGCCAAAATGAAATTGATTCTTTAATTTCACCAATTATTGATTGTAGTCGCTATCGTAATGTGGTTTTACGCTGTTCAACTTATTTCCGTCATAATCAGGGAAACTATTCGGCGAAAATTATCGGTTCAATTGATGGTGGCGTCACTTATCCTTATGTCATAAAAAATTATTATTTTACATTCCATGACATGCCCCAACAAGAATCTTTTACCCTTGATTGGGCTCAAGAGAAAGACAGTGTTCGCATTGCCTGGGTTTTTACGGGGAACATTATCGATATCCAATTTTGGTGTATAGATAATGTTTCATTGACCGGAATATATGTATATGATAAGGATATTGCCTGTCTCAACATCCTTCGTCCCAGTACTTTTCAACCTCCTGGATTTTGCACGCTTATGGTACAAATTGCTAATGTGGGAAAAGAAAATCTTAATGCGATTAAAGTTTGCTGTTCGATTATTGATTGGTCACACAATTTTCTTCATCTAGCGGAAACAACTGTTAGTTCATTGAATTATCGGGAAACTTTACCTGTTAATCTTTTCCCACCGTATAATTTTAGCATACCTACTATCTATTGGGCAAAAGCGTATTCTCAGGTTCTTGATGATGAAAATTATTTAAATGATACCGCATCATTAAATTTTAGCGTTAGCTGGTCTCAAGAAATACGTTATTACGAAGATGAACCCCTGGGGCGAGATAGTTTTCCTGTTGGTGAACAGGGTTGGGGAGTTAAATTTACACCTTATTACTATCCGGCTCAAATTAATGATGTTGTATGTTATTTAGGAAACCCTTCAGGTAGGGCAAAATTTAAAATCAGAATTGTGGATGATGATGGACTCTATGGCACACCAGGCACAACAATTTATGAAACTCCATTCATTAAAGCCGATGGAGATACTCAACCCTGGAACCATGTCTTGTTATCAGAAGAAAATATATTTATCGAAGAAGGTTCGTTTTATATCTTTTATATTCAGGTAGATGATTTACCATTTGCATCTTTTTTATATCATGATGGTTCAAGAACAACAAGTGTGGAATATTATAAATATCAGGATAGCACATATGTTTCAGATTTTCCTGCAGGTGATTGGTTAATTCATACGACTCTAATATATAGTCCTATTCAACGGGAAGTAAATGATGTGCGCACAGTCTATATCAGTCAGCCCCGAGACGAATTTGTGCGACGACCATTTATTTATGAACATGCAATCACTGCAAGAATAGAAAATGTAGGAATTAATCCCCAGACCAATTTTTTAGTAAGTTGTACCACCCGTTCTTATTTTGGTAATTATATTCGATATTATGATGTCGAAACTATTCCTTATTTGCCTGCCGGACAAGGAACTTTTGTTCGATTTTCTCGTCCTTGTACAGTTCAATTTAATGACCCAGTCTATGTGGTTGTTACAACTCATCTTAATATTGATTTAAATCGTAGCAATGATAAAAAAACAAAATTAATTAGTCTTACCTTGGGAAAGTTTACCGGTCATGAAACGCCTACTAATTATGCTTGGTTTGATTCGGATTCGATTAGCGGCCCAACATTTAGTTGGATTGATACTAATGGCAGCTATTTGTTAGCTGATTTTGGTGATGATACGACATATAAAATTCCTCATTTAATACCGTTTTCTTTTCCATTTTACGACAGTTCTTATCGTGAAGTTTATGTTTCGACAAATGGTTATATTACTTTTTTGCCAGAGCAAAGTTCTTCAGCGGGAAATTTACGCGTACCATCATTACAACCACCTAATAGTGCCATTTATGTTTTTTGGGATGATTTGATTTTACCTTCGGATAGAACAGCAAAGATTCTCTATCATCTTTATTCGGGCCAAGCACCAAATCGGAAATTTATCATTACTTGGTATAATATTGCTCACAAAGATTGTCCGGACCGATTAAGTTTTCAAGTAATCTTGAGTGAAGATGGCGAAATTATTTGTCAATATCAAGATGTTTTCTGTGGTAATCAATGGGCAAATTATGGCAAATCTGCCACTGTTGGGATTGAAAATCAAAATGGCACAAAAGGTCTGACCTATCTTTTCGGTTCAGAAAACGATATCCTACATTGGCCGGAAAACAAACTGGCCTCAGGCCGGGCAATAAGATTCTATAAAGAATCTCGTGACATCGGACCACGTACAATTCTTGCGCCTAAAGATTCAATTGTGCCGAGTACAGTCACCCCCATAGCGATTATTAGAAATTATGGCACAGAAATCGAAGAATCAGTTCTGGTCTATCTTAAAATTCAACGAAATAACGATTTAATTACAGTCTATTATGATTCTTGTTTTGTTTTTGCATTATATCCTGGACAAGAACGTTCAGCAGTTTTTTCAGATTGGGATGCTAATTTAGGTACTTATACGGTAACTTGTTCTACTAATATGCAGGATGATTTTAATCGAAAAAATGATGTTTTACGTAGGCAAGTCTCAGTTTTGACTTGGGTGTTAAAGGCACCGATTCCTTCGGGTCCGGCTAATAAGAAAATAAAAAATGGTGCTTTAGCATATGTTCCTCCGCCATTTAATAAAATTTATGCGCTTAAAGGTGGTGCTTGTGATGAATTCTGGTGCTATAATATTGCAACTAATTCTTGGGAATCTTTGCCCCGTATGCCCCGATTACCTTCAGGTAAAAAACCAAAAGCTGGTTGTGCGTTAACTTATGGCAACGGAAAAATCTTTGCGTTTAAAGGCGGTAGTACAGGCGATTTTTATTCTTATGACCTTATGACTGGCAGATGGGAAATTTTAAGACCGGTAACTTCTAATCATACATTTCAAAAACCAAAGGACGGCGCTGGTTTAGTGTTTAGCGAAGATTACGGATTAGTCTATGGAATAATCGGTAATAACTCCTATGTACTGCTCGCTTATAATCCTTATCAAGATACCTGGTATGATGTTGCCCAACTCCAATTCCCTTATACTTATGATGGCAAACCATTTCGTGATGGTGCTTCAATAACCTATTATGCCGGAATTATCTATATCATTAAAGGTAATCGTAGTAATGAAATTTGTCGCTATAACATTTCCCAATATAATTGGATGACACCCTGCACGATACCAAATTTTAGAATTAAAAGTGGTGCGGCTTCTACTTGTCAAACCAGTATTGGTGCCATCTATTTCTTTCTTGGCGGAACTAAATCAAGTTTTTGGGCATTTAATATTGGGAATAATTCTTTTGATTCACTCACCCCAATTCCTTTAGGCTATAATCGTAAAAGAGTTAAAAAAGGATCAGCATTAGTTGCCACACCTAGTGATTTAATTTATGCATTTAAGAGCGGTAATACTGATGAATTTTGGGCTTATGCTTTTTGGGCAGAAAATAAGGGTGTTGGCAATGAAAAAAGTAGTAGTGACAATATTCTTTCCGCCGAACCTTGTATTCAAAGTACTATTAATAATACTCCGCATCCTTATACAATCTCATATGTCTTAACCGAAAACTCAAAGGTCGAACTTAATGTTTATTCTATTACCGGTCAATTGGTGAAAAGATTATTTTGCAAAGAACAACCTCCAGGTAAATATCAAATTCATTGGGAAGGCAATAATAATCGGGGACAAAAGTTACACGGAATCTACTTTATTAAAGGTAGAATCGGTTCTCAACCAATCACAATCAAAGTAATCCGAAATTGACTGAGCGGCATTAAAACCTCTCGATAAATCAAAATAGTTAGTATGTTAGGTTTTGTTTTGGGAGCTTCGGATTTCTGATGGTTCTATAAGTCAAAATAACACTTTGGGTAGCGCCGTGATTTTTGTGTGAATTGGCTTTTTCTTCCATAGGTGAGTATTCCTTTTTAATATTAAACAAGCCGAAGTTACATCTTTTTCTCCAACATATCAATACTGAGTTTATACAAGATATTATAGACTACCAACTTTTTGAATCCATTATATTTAATTATATTTACTTTCTTCGTAATCTGATTTCTCTATCTGGATAATTAAATAGTCGCTTATAATTTTTTTCAGTGTTATAATTAATGGTTGATTAATCAAGGTATAGTCATCATAATAGATATTATAACTCGAAATATAAACCCGCAAATAACATTTAGCAATATTTTTTGTGATAAGAATTTTCTTAATTGTAATCTGCACTTTGATGTCTTCGTATCTTTGGAAATAATTATCAATTGACTCTATTAACTTTTCATAATTATGTCCCCAATCATCTAAATAATCTTTTGAGATAATTGCAAACAGTTCTGACCGCTTTTCTTGTTCAATTGCGTTTTCACCTCTTTTGATAATTTTAACCACCCGCATCTGTTCGGAAACAAACAGTTCACATTGGAAAAATAGAAGCGGTAATAAATTTATCAAGCCAAATATCCGCATACCTAACTAACATACCATTAATATCAAAAAGCGTCAATCGCTAATTGTTATCGGGAAGATATATGATAACCACTGGATGATTGTTTTGACATCTATGAAAGTAATATCAGTTAATGAAAGTGTATATACTTCAACTATAAGCATAAGAAGCCGTACCGAAGTAGAAAAAGACCGGTTGAGTTGTTAAAGGGACCCAAATAGCAAAGTATCGTCAAAATTATTTAACTCACCACTAATATAAATAGCATAGTTATTACTAGAATTATGTTAGCGTAATAAATTCAACACCACCTAACACATCTAGCAGAACATATTTCGTGTTTTTAGATAACTTATTGGTTTTTTTTAAGATACAGCGTTTTGCTTTAAAAAGAGGGTACGGTAGCCTTTCAGCCTTCGAGATTGTTTGGGAAATTAGTAAGAAAGTCGCTTTGAGAAAGAAGGTCAGGGAAAATTTTGGAATTGGTTTGAACTGCAGTTTTGACAGAAATATAAGTGTTAATTTAAGGACAATTAGTAGAATTGATATGATTGGGGTGAGAAAACCAATCAGGAATTAATTGTCTATGTAGTTGTTGCGACTATTCTTTTCATTTTATGATTGACAGAATTATTTTTTAGAATTAAAATATTTAGCATGAAAAAAAATTATAAGTATTTAAATCCTTTCAGAATTAAAACCATTAATATGAAAAAATTAATACTTATCGTATTTTGTCTGGTCGGATTGACTTTGCTTTATGGTATACAAACACCGAAAGAGAGTATAATTCGTATCCAAATTAGCCGTCATCCGGATGTTTATAACTTACAGGAAAAATTTCCTTGGTTGGCTATAATTGATGCCCAAGAAACTTATGTTGATGCTTATGCTACCACGGAACAAACCAAACAAATCATTAATGCCGGTTATCAAGTTGCAGTTCTAATTGACGATTACCAAAAGGAGTTAGCCAAAACTCTTCAAGGTTATCATACATATGCTCAAGTTTGTAGTTCATTATACGCATTAAGAAATCAATACTCTAGCATTACCAAATTGGAAACACTCGGTCTTTCGACTCTTAATCGTATCATCTTGGCCATGAAAATTACGGACAATCCACAAATTGAAGAACCGGAACCTGAAATCAGATTAGTCGGTGCTCATCATGGTAATGAAAAAATTTCCACGGAAATTACTTTATCCTTTCTAAAATTTCTGCTCGAAAATTATGGAATTAATTCCCAAGTAACTGATTTAGTTAACAATCGGGAAATTTGGATTATTCCTATTCTTAATGTCGATGGGCATGTCAATAACAGTCGTTATAACGGTGCCGGTTATGATTTGAATCGTGATTATGGCTATATGTGGCAAGGAAACACACCTTCACCTTGGTCCCAACCAGAAACGCGAGCTATTCAAAAACATTCCCAAAATAATAATATCGTTTTAGAATATGAATATCATTCCACGGCATCTTATGTTAATTATTTATGGGATCATCATCCTAAAGACCCTCCGGATAGTAGTTATATTATCAGCATCTCTCAAGAATATGCTGATTCTACTTACGGTTCAGCCACAACCCGATTAACCAAAATTAATGGTTTCGATTGGTATGTTGCTCGGGGTTCAGCCCAGGATGCTATTTTTGGCATTTGGGGAGGAATAGGCACAACTATTGAAACGCAACAACCATCACAACAAGCCCGCATTGATAGCATTTGTCTTGCCAATCGTCGAGCATTATTAGCAATGATTACCCGTGCGGGTTGGGGAATTTCCGGCACGGTCAAAGATTCAATTACTCAGCAACCGCTTTTTGCGATGATTAAATTCATCAATCCCAAACGCTGGCCGGTTTATACTGATAAGTCACTCGGTGATTTCTATAAAATGGTTTCAGCTGGAACCTATACATTTACCGTCTTTGCCAATGGCTATGAACCAAAAACTTATACGGTAAATGTTCCCAACACAGGTGCTATATATCTTGATATCAATTTGTTACCCGATACGAGTAATCTCTATTATGTACAAAAAATTGTTTGGGTGCGTCGCGACAACTCTTCATCGTATCTTGATGCCACGTGGACAATGGATGGACTAGGTAAACCTGACAGTGATTATTATTCCATAGGTTCAAGCGCTAACAGCACAATTGTCTTAGAAGCCGACCCACCAATCCGAAATCTGCCTCGAGCCGATTTTACTGTTTTTGAAGGTGATACCATTCGTGAGAACTATCAGGTTTATGTCGCCAATGACTGGCGCGGTGCCTGGTTTTTTTGTGGTAACGGTAATGGCACAACCAGTTTCGACTTAACAATTGCTGGTTTAGATAGTGCGCGCTATATTAAAATCATTGATGCCAGTGGGGCACCAACAACCAACCCTTATGCAGGATTTGATTTAGATGGGATTGCTTATGTAAAACCGACAACTTCCATCTATGAAAACTCGGTTTCAAATATATCATCTCCTAAACCCGATTTTTATCTACTTCCTAATCCGGCAAAATCTTGGATAAGGATTGTTGCTTCCCAACCACATAAAAAGAAGATAAAAATATATAATATAAGCGGAAATTTAATAAGAGAACTAACTTTCTTGGATGAAATAATTTGGGATACCAAAGACCGAAACGGCTTATATGTTCCCAGCGGAATTTATTTCTGTGTGTTTGATGGTAAGAAAGAGAACATACCACAAAAAATCGTCATCCACCGATAACAAAAAAGAAATAAAAGAACTGCACAAATTCTAACTGGGCATGTCATTTTGAACTACAAATTAAAAATACATAACCTGATGGAATACTGTTCTGAAACTGAAAAAGGAAAGTATCTTTGGCAATAAGGAAGTATTAACTGGTACTAAATTGTTCGGTAAAATCTCAAGCAAAACATATTAATTGGAGGAATTGATATGCATATAAAAACGACACTAATTATTATATGTTGTCTAATAATAAGTTGTGGCGGACCGAATAAATCCGCAACTCCACCAACAAAAACTGATACCCAGACCGAAATACCCAAAGCAATAACCTCACCTACACCTCAACCAGAATCAGCTATCTCCACAGAAACATATGCCATAATTTCTGTTAAAAGCGGTGAAAAGTCATTAGGGAAAATAAAAATCGAACTTTTTACTCAAGATGCACCTCAAACCTGTGCAAATTTTATAAAACTTGCTCAGCAAGGTTTTTATAATGGGCTCACATTTCACCGCGTTATTCCTGGATTTGTTGTTCAAGGTGGTGACCCGAAAGGCGATGGCACTGGCGGACCTGGTTATACGATACCCGCGGAAATAAACCCTAAATTTAAACATCTTAAAGGCACAGTCGCAACTGCCAGATTGCCGGACCATGTCAATCCAACCAAAGCCTCCAGTGGCAGTCAATTCTATATCTGTTTAGCTCCAACACCTCATCTCGATGGCAACTATACAATCTTTGGCCAAGTTGTCGAAGGGATGGATGTTGTGGATAAAATTGCTACTTTTCCTACTGACCCTCGAACTAATAAACCGCTTACACCAATCATTATGGAAAAAGTTATTATTAAGTAGTCTAAAAAGCTGAATAGGTCTTTTTACCACTTAAAACCCTAACTCTATTGATTATCAACACAATAGAGAAAATCTTAATCGGATGATTTTTCGAAATGCTTCTAAATTCTCTGTTTCGTTGTAAATTCATTGGTTATACACAACAATTTTCTTAGTCCAATTATCAAGCCTAATAACACGAATAAGAATTTCTGTTATATTATTTATTAATGCGCCAAAGTGCTGCAACGACTTTATTGGTCTGAATTTGCGCATTGGTCTAAAGCATTAGGAGTTAGTCTCAATCAAGAGCAACTAAACAAGTTTTCATCCTATCAACAACTCATACTTGATTGGAATCAAAAAATAAATCTTATTTCCCGTAAAGACATTGACCGCATTGTTTCATATCACTTTGTCGATTCTATCTCAGCCCTAAATGAAATTCCTTTAAATTCTGTAGTTGCCGATTTAGGAACTGGTGCTGGGCTACCAGGTATTCCGATAAAAATTCTTCGTGATGATATAACATTATATTTGGTTGAATCCATTAAAAAGAAAGTAAATTTTCTTTCTGAGACAATAAAAATATTACAACTAAACAATACGCTGGTATTAAATCAGCGGGCGGAGACGATTAAGGAATTAAAGTTTAACATCATTATAGCCCGATTATTAGGCAAAATTTCCCAAATCTTACCTGTGGCAGAAAGATTGTTATCTAATCAGGGCAAAATTATTTTTTATAAAGCCGAAAATGCGGAAAATGAAATTTTCCAATCAACTAATATCGCGGAAAAAAATAAATTTATCTTAGATAAAGTTAAAACTATAACCTTACCAATAACCAAAATCCAACGTAAATTGGTAATCTATCAGAAATTGTAAAATCCCTAAACATCTCTCCCCTACGATTCAACTAGTATACTCATATCAAACAAGTAAAATTCCAAATTAGATAAACAAGAAATTAAAGAAAAATCAATCCGCAAATAAAATAATTACCATATTAACAATAATAATTTGTAAGTTTAAGAAATAACTTATCTTAATGATATTGTTAATAATGAAGTCAATTAAGAAATAACTTATTTTAATGGCAATGTCAATAATAAAGTTAATTAGTAAATTACCTATTTTATTGACAATGTTAATAATTAAAGTTAACTAATAACTAATAGATAAAATATATGGCTTACAAAATATCATTTTTTCAGCCGGAATAGACTTCCTAAGTTACAATTGCCCAACGAAAAAACAAAGGAATAAAATGTTCCTATAGTCCTCACTGGCTATAATCGTCAAATGCACAACCCCATACCCCTAAGCGACTCCCTAATCCGCACATAAGGTAACCCAGACATTAGGCTTCATTAGGACTAACCTACCATAAGCCTAACACCACCCTAGCCCAGGGGCTAGCCCCCCGCCCTGCTTATTATTTCATCTCAATTGCTACCTTTTGTATTGCAAACACTTAAAATCTTCTTAAAAGTTTTTGTCTGGATTTTGGCTTGTTAAACGTCTTTATATATATAGAGACAGAATGAAGTTGTGCAAAGAGTATATTTGTCGTATCCGAAGCCTAAATTGGGTGTCGGAAGGTCGAATTGTTTCGATTTATATAGGAATAAATGTAAAGAATAGCAATTTGAATCTTTTTACATTTATTCTCAATAAATCAAAAAAGATATATATCAACTATGTTTTTGCACAATTGTCAGAATGTCTCTGTGTATAAAGGCAATCTTGCCTTGGCAAATTTTAACAAGAAAGCGAGGTGATGAATATGGCGGTCAGAAATGCATTACGACGCATTGAGAAATGGGATGTGAAACTTGCGGGTGATGTATTAAGTGAACGAGTTGCAAACTTAAAACCGATGATGAAATCGCAGGTTGAAGCCGAATTTCCCGCACTGGTTGAAGTTGAAAATGAAGTTAAGACCATTCTGGGTGAAGTTGGAATTTCTTCGTCCTTAAATCCACCGTATCTCAATTTTGCTCGAGAAGCTTATCGATTGTGTAAGCGCTTTAACGGCAATCAATTACTTAAAGAAGTGAATGCTGCAATGACAAAATGGATAAGTCGTGGCTTTGAGCAAGACATTCTCGAACGCATCCGCAACACAGTATTTACGCTCACATCTCCTCAACCTTAGACATTGTTCATTTGGCTTATATCGACTGAAATAATCGAATACCATACTCGTTTCGCATCTATGCTCAAAATTTTATGGAGATAAATAATGTTGCGATCGATTATCTGAACGAATACCTAGAATAAATGCAGGAATTGACTTTAACCGCACCAAAACCGTAACGCATAAACAAACAATTGGGACACACCCGTTAAATCAGGGTGTGTCCCAAAAAATCAGCTAAACCGCGAGAATATTTTATTTTGATGCAATAAAACGGTAATTAAGATACGATATCGTCTCTATTTTCCTATTCCTGATTTCAAAACCATAATTGTTATTCTGTTTTAGAAAATCCTTTTTCCTATTTTAACCGGCAACAACTAATATCAGATAGTAGCCATTTACCACATAGTATCAAGATTACTGTAAATAACAAAGAGAAATGCATATGTTAGAGTGGACAAGTCAACAAGTATTTTAGAACTAATTAAGAAAAGTTACCTTAACGACTCACTTTCAGCAAACCAGATGGAGCGATTTGTATCGGGTTAATTGGGAAAACTGTTAGTAGCCTAAGTTGGTTACACCGCTAAAGTATCAAAAGGCAGATTATGAAATTTTCTTTTGTGCCTTTAGACCCTACAAATATAGTAAGCTACCTCGGGATAAAACTCGTAGATTTTACTTAGATTTTAGTTGTAAAATTCTGAATCTTTCAGGATTGTCGCACAACCAAATTCATTAAAATTAATGGTCAAAATAATATTTCTTCTGAAGTAGCAATTGTTTTTTACATGAGATGTGTTCTTTTTCCAAATATAATTAATCATGGTTAAGCAAGAAAAGAAGATAAGTCTTTTTCTTTAACAAATCAACACTGAATTTACACAAAATATTAGCCACAACCTCAAGTAATCAAAACTGCGATTATTCCGACCAGATAAATGCCATCAAAAACTCCTGCACCGCCAATACTCATCACCCCTCTGCCAAATTTTTGAATCGTTCGAATATTCATTAAATCCGCACCGATTAAAACCCCAAGGACTCCAGAAATATAGGCAACAGATGCTGCATTAGTGCGTCCGGCGACCAACATTGCTAAAATTGCGGAGACAATCGGCGGAATAAACGCTGGTATCGCAATTCCGATGCCGGGTGTTGGTCGCGCTAATAATTTTGAAACAATAATCATAATAACCGTACATACTAAAGTCGGCATCAATGGTGCCCTAAACAAAAGGAACAAACACAAAAGGCAAGGAAGAATACATCCGCCAAGGTTAATTGCCAAAACTTGTCTTTCTAAATATTTTGGTTTCATTCCGAAAAAGAAATTATATAAAAAAGCAACATCTGATTCCACACACGGTTCAATAAGACATTTCTGATAAATTGGAATGTTGATAGCACTACCTATGAGAGAAAACAAAAAGAACATCAAACCGGTTCCTGGTGATAATCCCAATTTTTGAAAAGCAACTCCAATCGCGCCAACAGAAAAAAGCACGAAAAGAACTGGTAAGAGTAGAATTAATACGATAAAAACCGCAATCGAAAAAGGTAAAAAGAACATACGGAACTATTATAAATAATCAGAGTATAATGTCAACAATAAAAAACCGTATAATGGGTTAAATTTAATCTAAGCCTTATAATAAAATCGTATTTATCGGTGGGCGATGTTAATAAAAAATGGGGCTTGTTCTACGGCACAAGCCCCAAAGCCGTTAATTTTATTTCTTAATGAGTCACAACCATCTTATATTTTGCAACGAAGTTGTCGGCTTTCATTTCGTAGAAGTAGACCCCTGAAGCCACCTTGCGATTATTATTATCCGTACCATTCCAAACCGTGCTATAATAACCCGTATTGAATTTATCATTAACTAAGGTCTTCACAATCCTTCCAGAAGCATCATACACTGAAATCGTTACACGAGATTCTCGTGGTATCTGCCAACGAATCTGAGTTTTGTTAGCAAATGGGTTCGGATAGTTTTGTAATAAGGCAAATGTAGTTGGTAATGAACTTGAGGCACCTTGAACATGATCACCAGTTGGTTGTTTGGCATAATAGTAGCGCTCTATACGGTTATTTTCGGCAACTAAATCATTTCCGGGACGAGTTTCAATCCAAGAAATAATCTTATAAAGTCCTTCCTCAGTTGGAACCCAACCGGTTTGATAATAGAGACAAGCATAAGTTTGAGGGGCTAAAGTCCTATCTAAGTAGCGAGAGTAGCCGGTCATACCAGTACTTACTTTAATAACTTTAAACCAAGAACGGAAACGGGCAGTCGGACCAAATGGAGAGTTAGAGACAACTGAGAACGTATTATAAGATGTACCTATTAGAATCGTATCACCAACTAAAGTATTGTCGAACAATAATCCTGCATAATTCACTTGTAAATCTCGGTCGCGAGATTGGACAGTAAAGTTCTTCTGTTTGGTATCATTACCCGGATTATGGTCAAACTCCCTATACACATTCGCATATATTACATGATAGGTTGGGGAACTAATCCAATATATGTCACCCCAAATTGGATGCCATGGAGCAAGTTTAATAGTTGTATCACCATGAGGAATGTTGATTTCGAACATTGTATCAATTAGGATTACTGAATCTAATGGGTTCATTGAGATATGACAGGTTGAGTCGTATTTCACACGATAGCGCCACATCTTGACTGTGAGGGTACAGGTTTCCCGACCTGACGGTATGCGATTATTGCCAACTAAAATTTCAGGTGTAATCGGTGTACAAGTAACAACTGTTGTTCCTGGTACGAGTATTGATTTAACTTCCACGTCATGATATGAGTCATCGTTGAGAATTGTGCCGACGCCTTGATTATCAGCAATTGTCGCATTGACT
>CAYYPG010000058.1:0-13521 GCA_964473505.1 uncultured bacterium
AAAGTTGGAATTAAAGTTGCGGTTTCTAAGTTGGAACGACATTTTCCTTGACAAATCGGGAAGGGGGGTATTAATATTAGGCAGTATGAAACTAAATAATAACATATCAATCTATAGTAAACATAGAAAGGAGGTGATAAAAAATGCGTTATGATATTACTCATATTAATGGTAACATCAACGGACGTTCATTTACGGGCGAAGGAAAAGGGTCATTTGACACAGACACATCTGTTTCAGAAGGACGAATTGTATTTCTAAAATTTCCCAACAACTACATGCCTCTATTATGTCGTTCATGGCGATGTAAACATCATCCCTGTGTACCGCCAAAGAACAATCCACAACTTAAACTCTTTCCACGAAGAAATTATGATTTAGACGAAACGGTAATTTACATCAGCGGTGCATCAGGTAAAATACATACAACCGGTAAAGTCCGAGAGATATTTCCGGAAACAACCGAAGCTTTTAGTGAGTTTAATGGTTGGTACAATGGACCACTTGATGTCGCAACGATTCCTATTCACCGAGAAACTTTTACTCCAATCGAGAGTGGTATCTATCACATCTGTGGATATCGCATGGTAGAAATAAAAAACAAAACGACCGTTGAAACCCAATGGTACGGAAAACTAATTCTACACCTGCAAGAAGGCGATGAATGGAATCCGCTTGCTTTTACCCAAGAATATCAGTTAAAATCTTGGAATTGGAAATGGAGCGAAACAGAATCGATTTTAGATAAAGTTGTGGAAGTATCTAAGCTAGTTGAAGAGATGGTAACATCTCATCCTGTGAACGCAGAAGAAGTCTCAATCGCCTATGAACTTTATCGTAAAATCGAAGAATATAAATTAAGTCAAATCGGTTTAACTGCCGACCAAGTCCCAATTTTTACACTTGAGTCATTCCAATCATTTTTAGAAAACAATAAGATGTTAGTATTGGGTGCTTGGCGCAATAATCAGCTTGTTGGACTGGGAGTCGCATCACTTGAAACTGAATGCGATGACTTATTATTTCCACCGTATGGTGACATTCTGTGCTTAGCCGTCAATCGTAATTATTTAGGATTAGGCGTAGAATCTCACTTATTCTCAAATTTATCTATTTGGCTCAAGGAAAAAGGATGTAAGGTAATTCGAACAACAATCCCCTCAGGTATCTATTTTGAAGAATTGTTGTGGGAGAGTCTCGGTGTAAAACCAGTTGTTATCCGCGGTCAAATCAAACTACCTTAATTCCGATGACACATTACATAATTGGTCATTTATTAGTGGTTTAATTTTTTTCTTTCTCTTCGTGCATTTGTGGTAATAATCAATTTTCGGTGATTATCAGTGTTTCTCGGTGGTAAAAGTTGAAGTAAGAAAAACTTTCATACTACTGGCAAGAAGAAATGGTAATTATTGGCAATTCTTGAATTGGGTGATAATATAAGTTTTATAAAGTTTTAAAGTAATGTGTATCCTACACCATGTTTAAACATAATGTAGAAAGGAGGATACATCTATGGCAAAAAAAATTCACATAAAAATCCTCGAGCTACATTTAAAACAAATTAATTTTTTCAGATTCCTTTCTTAGATTCTAAAACCACTTCACAATGAAATTTTGTCTACTTGTATATAGACTTTTGCCAAACACTTTTTAATCAAAACAAATCTCTATTGAACAACAAACTTTAAGCCTGACTTCTCTTAATTAATTTTCTTACGCCAAATTCTTTGGCAAGAGACCGTATGTGCTTTGAAACTTTATAAGACTAACTATCATCTCTTAAATAAAGATAAACATAAAAAACATTAGTTATAACTAATGTTTTGATAAGGCGAATTTTTAGATAAGTTCTTGTTTTTCTTAGAGATATTGCAATTTATTTAAAAAGGAGGGTACAGTCCCCTCCACAGCCTTATGGGTTGCTTGAAAAATAGCCAAGAAAGTCGTTTGGGGCAATAAGGTCAGTGAAAGTTTGGGTGTCGGTTTGGGTATCGGTTTTAGCAGAGATAAAATTGTCAATTTATAAGTGATTAACAAAATTAATATGAGTATAGTTAAGGAAAACATATTAGACACAATGGACAGAGTTATTATATTAGTAGTTCAAGAAATCATTTACTTTTATGCTGAGATAACATTTAGCACTTCAGGAAAAAACAATTAAAATATAATGGTTGGTGTTAGTAATTCAGGAATTCATTTACACTTACTTTTATACAAAGACAACACTTAATAGTCTCGGAAAAACAATTAATGGAATAATGTCAGATATATTGGGTCCATAAATTAGGAAATCGTTCTTTGCATCGTGAAGTAATAAGCATTTTCTGTTTTCTTAGATGATTTACAGCGATTATAATAAGAAAGATTAACCGGATTTTCCATTTAGACTGCTACACTCATAATACCAATACCAATGGAGTTGATGTAGCGGAGACTAGAACTATGGTAGGTTTAGTACGAACCTAACCCGTTTATTAAGGTATATCCTGTTGAATTCAAAAAGTTCTCTTATACGCAGTAGAATAGATCGGCTATTGATTAACCTTTTATTAATTTAGAGATTTCTTATTTCTTGGGTAGCGTCAAGATTTTTAACTAAATGGGCTTTTTCTTTTATAAATGTGCTTTCGTTTTTAAATATTAAACAAGGCCGAAGGTACATCTTTTCTCTAACATATCAATACTGAATTTACACAAAATATTATACACTACTTCTTTTTTAGGGGAACATTAATTCAAAATTATTGGAAGGTAATGATTCGTATGGTGAGATAATTAATTTGATAAAAATAGAGCTAAACAAAAAGATATGTGTTTTCTATCGCTTTCCATATGTTTCTGTTATAATTTCTCTTTGTTACCGCTCAGTTTTGGTATTTAATTAAAAATAAATAGCGCCACGGGGATTTGAACCCCGGTCTTCTGGCTGAGAACCAGATGTCCTAGGCCGGACTAGACGATGGCGCCAATTTTAACTTATATCAAATAGCATATAACAAATGATTATTTTGTAAAGAGTAATTTAGATAACTCAACAATTAGTTCATTTTTTAGGGACTTAATTATCCGGTCAAGAGAATAATTTAAATCTATCCGACTCTTCTTTATTATTATTCCTCGGTTCAAGTTATTATCCGGGATTAATTTCATATTCGGCATTAATTTTTGTATTTGATTGTAGTCAGAAGATGCGACAATTATTTCCGCATCGTTATCATACTGCAACTTTATGATATCAGTAAGGATTTGATAATACTTATCCGAAAAGATAAATTTTTCTATCGCCTGATTAAAGATTTGGTCAATTATTGTCCACTTCGCCTGTAGAATTTCTTTTTGCCCCTCAATTTGGACATTGGAAATTGCCTGAGTTTTTAGGAGTGCTTTTTGTTGAGTAATTTTGTTATGATGTTCGTTAGTTAGTTTAACTATTTGTGCATTGGTCGATTCTTTGAGTTTGGCGATTTCCTGTTCGTATTTTTCTTTGATTTCATTGGCTTTTTGCTGAGCGGTATTAATTATTGTTTGGGTTAATTTCTCGATTGACATAATAATTTACCTACCACAGAAATACTGAGACACAATGTTCTTCATAGTCTCAATCTTTGGTATTGTTTTTCATAATATTCAATCTTTGATATCATTTCGAGTATTTAATATTCTTCATAGTATTTAATCTTAGATATCGTTTTTCAGTAGTATTGATTAATCCGAATTTAGGGTCGTTGTTTTTCCAGTATGCCAGTAGCTAACATATGCGCGTTGTCTAAAAATTTTGGTAAGGCGAAATTTCAATTGCCTTGGTAATAGTTTTTTGAGTCAACTGATTCATTCGGTTTATACTTGGTGGTTCTGTGTCCAATAAATAATCGGTTATCCTAATTTTATTCCCATTTGTAAGAAAATTGTAACCAGTAATCCGAGCACCGCATAAGTTTCAACCATTGCACCATAAATGATTGCTTTTACTGATTCTGTTGGTCTTTTCGCAACTAATTCACAACCCGCGGCACAAACCTTTCCTTGCCAGATTGCTGAGAGCAATCCAGCAAAAGCAATCGGAAGACAAGCGCCAAACATTTGTAACCCTTGACCGAAAGTAATTGGTACCGGATTACCTAAAAGTCCAAGTTTCATTATGCCCAGGAATGCGGCTAAAAATCCGTAAAATCCTTGGGTACCAGGTAAGACCACGAGAATAAATAAACTACCGAATTTTCCCGGGTCTTCAGATAAGACACCATTTGCAACCTGGGATGCTAAACCAATACCGATTGCGGAACCAATCCCAGCCATTAAGGCTGCAAGTCCACAACCAGTGATTGCAATTGCTAAACCTAACGGGTCAACCATTTCGCCTCCTGTGGAATTAACCTCTGAGCATCAAATAACTCAGGGTTGAAATGTATTTTTTCTTTATGACTTTTTTTATTTAGTTGTATAGTGCTATTTAATTGTAACATACTTGGTTTGTCTTTGAAAAGGAGTGAATTTTTCACCGCCACCAGTAAAAAATCGGGGAAAAAATTCCACATAATTTAATCGTAAAGAGTGGACAAATGCACCTAAAATATTTATCGCAAGATTGTAAGCATGTCCCAATATCATAAAGATAATTGCAATGACGATGCCGATAACCGGAATTTTAATAACCATCCAAGCAATCGTGTTAATTGCCATGGCAATTCCAGCCGTCACCATTCCCAGCGCCATTAAACGAATATAAGATAACACTACACCTAAAAAGCTGGTGCTACCGTAAAGGGTATATAATCCCCAAATGATATTTTTTATCAGCTTGCGATTGTCCGTAGAAAGCATGATGAAGACTAATGAGCAGATTAGAAAAAGAACAACTGATAAATTAAAAGCCCAATAGCCTATTAGGGTTAATAGTAGTCCGATAAAAATGATTAAGGGAATGAAAGAAATTTTCTTTTGAATGATTTGTCGGATTAAAGATAAAATTGAAAGTGTAATTAATCCTAATAAGAAAAGATATTTACCAAGAGTCCAACTTAAATATGCATCGGGTAAAACGAAAAGATTGATTTTAACCGAGATAAATATTAGTACGCCAAGAAAGATTATGCCCAAAAGAAATTGATTCAGTATTAGTTTTTGATTACGACGGGTAAAAGCAATAATTGTTGCCATGGCAATGAGAATAATAAATATCAGATAGGGTTTGAATGTTATGGGAAAAAATCTTCCGCTAAAAACATACATAACCAGCCCATTTAAAAACAAAAACCATGGTAATTGCTCAAATACTGCGGACTGCCAATTTTTTTGTCGAAAAGCATCATAAATTTCTATTAGAATACCGTAATTAAGATGGATATAACCAATAGCAATTGAGAGAATAAAAAACGGCATGGGGTTTTTAATTGGGTCAAAGAGGAGTAATTGGTTACGAAACTTAACCAAGAATTGCAATCCAATTTTATCAACAATATCACCAAACCAACCACCAGTAATCGCACCGGCCAAAATTGTAAATCCACCACAAATTGCTAATAACGTCAAAAACTTGCTAGCGGCTTTCATTTTTTTCAGTAACAACAATGCCAAAATCAAAAGTATTATACCATAACCCGCATCCGTTAAACACAATGCAAAGAAAATCGCAAAAAATGGTGCCAATAAAGGAGTGGGGTCAAGTTCAGTTATTCGTGGCATAGTATATAGTTCAACAATGATCTCAAAAGGCTTAAAAATACTGCGATTCTCTAAGGCTACAGGTATTTCTTCCCCGGCGAGAATCGGAATTTGATGCATAACCACGGTTTTACAACTATCAATTAAGCGTTCTAAGTTTTTTAGGTCCTTCTGTTTTACCCATCCTTCAATAAAGATAACTTGGTTAGTGTGTGCTAAACCAGGCAGGACTTCTTCTTGATATCTAATATTGAAATAGTAATCATATAAAATCTGTAATTTTGGTAGTTCGGATAATAAATTGAATAGTTCTTGCTTATTGTCTGTGATTTCTTTTTCTAATAATGTCAACCGTCGTTCTAGTTCGGCAATAATATCTTTCGGAATTTCTTGGAATCGACTTAAATCGATTATTTCAAAATTGTTAATAAGGGGTTTAATTTTATCCTTAATTTCCCTGGAATAAGCAATCATACCATAAAGAATTTCTCCAATTTGATTGACGATTTCAACATAAACTGGTAAATCTTTTATTGCTTCTTGAGTCTGAAAGTACATTTGGCGATTTAAAAATTGGCCAAGAACTATTTCGATTAATCGTGAATTATAGATGTCCGCAAGATTATATCTTAAATTCGTCCAAGGTTTAAGAAGGTTAATTTCTGCAGTAATCAACTTTGCCTGATTAGATAGGCGAGAAATATCTTGGCGAATTTGTTTGATTCTAGCTAAAGTTGAATCTAAATCGTATTTTTGGGCTAAAGTAAGATATTCGGTATGATTAATTTCGGTTTTGGTCGTTGTTAATCCAGCTAATAGATGTGGTTTTTCTTGAAAATTCACTAAATATTCAATTGCGCTAGCGATTTCAATTAATTTTTCTTGAACCGGTGTTTTTAACACGCTTTCGGAAGTTTCGGCTTTACGTACCAGGTGTAAAATTCCTAATTCTTGTAAACGCCCTAAGAAAGTTCTTTCTTCGGATTTATGAACTGCGATTAGAACTTTTTTTACTGATGCGATTGCCATTAGAGTGGATTAAATAATTTAATTATTAAGGATTATCAACACTTTTCTTTGTTCTGTATTTCATTGATTGTTTTTCACAATCAACGGTGTTAGTTTAGTATTTATTTCTGAAATTCTCGGATAATATGTTCGACGATTAAATTTATTGCCTTTTCTACTTTTGCTTGTTCAATGTCTTTTATTTGCTCAATTTGTTTTCTGGTTTGCATTCTGATGTTTTCAACTATTTGTTCGATCTCTTTGCGAAAGTTTACTAATGTTTCATTACCTTGTTGTTTCAATTTTTCTTTTGTTTGTTCAATGAGTACGTCCATTTCTAATTCAGTTTGCTTTAGCCGATTTTCCGCCTCAAGCTCAGCCTTTTTAATTAATTCCTCAGCATAAGCTTCTGCTTTTTTAACTTCAGTAATTAAATCAACATCCATAAATTTTAGTCTACACGAACTTAATCAAATGTCAATTAATGAAATCTTGCATTGTTAAAAAGTCTTTAATAAAAAATATATAATCCATTTACAGTCCGTGCTAGCAACAACACTATTGAGACATTAGCAGCACTGGATAGAGTTCGATGAACGCATAAGACTTGCTTATATTCTTATTTTAAGTTTAAGTAATATGCAATATTCGCATTTTTATTTATTATCGGTTTGATTTTTCCTTTGACTGATGTTGCAATAGTCGTCACGCCTGGGCCGTGCCCCGCAATTATACAATCGGAGTGAACAACAATTCCAACTGAACCAGCACCTTTTTTATAGCATCGGCCAAAGGAATTATCAGTATTTTCTAAATAAACGATATCGCCAAAACGGAGTTTATCCAGACCAAGTTGTTTAATTGTTGTAGGGTCTTGAGTAGTAATGTCATAATCACCTGAAGCCGCGGTTTCACTACCTAAACCCGAACCCATAATAGTTGGTGGTAAAATATGGGTTACAGGAAATTCAATGTAGCCATTTTTTACTTTGGGATTGATTTTCAAGAATAGATTAGGGTCGAGGTTAAAGAACTTTACATCCGGTAAATCCATGACTTGAAAACCTTGACCACGAGCCCGAATTTGAATTTGGTCGCCAATTACTAATTTTTCAATGACCTCTTGTGGAAACCAAACCAAAATATGCTCAATGCCACCGTGTTTGCCGGTTACAATCCCTTTTTTGCCTTTGACCGCGCCGGAAACAACCCATGCAGTATTACCAATACAAGTATAGACATTAAGTGCCCGATTTTCATTTTCATCTTTATTTTTTACTGATACTCCGGGTTCAATATGGTCGCCAATCCAACCAAATACCGGGTCGCCGACTTTCACATTATAGGTTATACCACCGGTGCCAGGAAAAACCGTGGCTTCACCTTGATGAGATAAGCGATAATTTTGTCTGCGGGTGGGAGAAGAAATTTGGCCAATTACAGAAATCGTAATAATTTTATCAATATTGGTTTTTAACATATGTTTACTCCTTTTCAAAATAAAAATTTATCACACATAACTTATCACATCTTTTCTTGTTCATATGTTTTAGTTCTGGTATATTTTTTATGTTTTTTATGTCTTGTATTTCTTCTTATTTAGTATATCTTTAAATATGTTTTTTGATAATAGATGCTTGTCATTTTAATTGTTTAGCTTTTTCAAATCCGATTTCAAGACCTTTAATATTAATTTCCACAAATTTGTCGGCTACCGAATTTTTAACCGCGTTGATTAATGAATGCATTGATACAACATTGGTTATTGCGGATAACGCACCAAGCATTACCATATTCGCTACAACTGAAGATTTTAGTTCGGTAAGTGCGATATTAGTTGCTGGAATTTCAAATTGCGCCGATTGTTTGTTGGTTTTAACCATCCCAGAATCAACAATTACCAGTCCGTTATTTACTACGGTTGGCGAATATTTATCGTATGCTTCTTGAGACATGGCAAGTAGAACATCAGCCCTTTCCACAAAAGGTGCAGCAATGAATTTATTACTAATGATAACTTCAGAACTGGTTAAACCGCCTCGGGCTGCGGAACCATAAGAACCAATTGCACATCCTTCTTTACCTTCGAAAACTGCTGCGTTGGCGAGCAATTCGCCGGCTAAAATAATTCCTTGTCCACCAAATCCTGCGATTCTGATTTTAGTCATATTGGGAAACCATTAAATTTACTTTCTTATACATATTCGCCAATAATTATTTTATCAATCAATTCTTCTTTCTGCATGGTTTTGGCTGAGTCATACCTTACTGTACGATTCTTAATGTCAGTTAACATCTCATATAAAGTAGGTAACCTATTTCTGCGACCAAACTGGGTGGGACATGGTGATACAACATCAATAAAAGTAAAACCTTCGGTCGATAGCGCTTTCTTTATCGAGTTTATTAAGGGCTTAATATGGAAAACCGTATATCGAGCAACATATTGGGCCTTGCAGGCTTTAACCAATTGACATAAATCGAATGCTGGTTCAGGATTACCCAAAGTTGTCGTTTGAGTTTTAGCATCTTTGGGAGTTGTTGGTGAAACTTGACCACCGGTCATTCCATAAATACTGTTATCAGCACAAATGACCGTGATATCAATATTTCTTCTCGCGGCATGTATTAAATGATTACCACCGATGGCGGCTAAATCACCGTCACCGGAAACGACTACAACTTTCAATTCCGGGTTGACCAATTTCACCCCAGTAGCATAAGCAATGGGTCTTCCGTGTAAAGTATGTAAGGTATCAGTAGCAAAATGGGGACTAGGAATCCAAGCACCACAGCCAATACCAGAAACAAAGACCATTTTAGTAAAGTCTAATTGTAATTCATCAATTGCTCGCAAAATTGCGCCCATCAAAATACCATGCCCGCAACCAGCACAAAATGGCGTAGGAAATACTTCGGTTCTTAAATATTTGTATAAATGTTCACTCATATTATAAAAATAATATTAACTAACACCATAAAACTCAAGTCATAAATTTACATTCATTTAGCCTCTGAGTTAATTTTTGACCCTTTAGTTGATAATTAGATGGTTTCATAAATGTTTCTGGACTTCTTCATATATTTCAGAAGGATAAATTGCCTCACCTTGCGTTTTAGAAATAGAAATAACTTTTTTATTACACAAAATTCGTTCTATTTCTAAAACCAGTTGACCTCGATTCATTTCCGGTACGAAGACAGTCTCAACATTTTCCGCAACGGTTTTTAAGGTGTTATCATCAAAGGGCCAAATAGTTTTATAGCGAAGCAATCCAATTTTTATGCCGTCTTTGCGAAGTTGTTTTACGGCGGCATAAGCGCTGCGCGCCGATATTCCAAATGAAACTAAAAGATGTTCCGCATCATCTGTTGAATAAGTTTCTGACTCGCAAATCTCATCTTTATGATTATCAATTTTTAAACAAAGTCTTTTAACCAATTTATCTTGAACGTTAGGGTCAGCAACTTTGCGAATTCCATATTCATTATGAGTGGAACCAGTTACCAGTAATTTAGCTCCTTGACCAAATGCCGGCATCGGAGGTATGCCATCTTCTTGATCACTACCAAAAGGCGGCGAGGTTTGAGATGTATCACGATTAAAGATTTCTATTTCCGGTTTGACAATAAAACTTTCTTTTAAATGACCAACTACTTCATCGGCTAACAAAATCACGGGTACGCGAAATTTTTCCGCAAGATTGAATGCCCTTATGGTTAAATCATACATCTCTTGCACCGACCAAGGAGCAAGTGCAATAATCCGGTAATCACTATGCGCACCCCAACGTGCTTGCATAATATCACCTTGGCCCGGTCGAGTTGCTTGACCTGTTGCTGGTCCTGCCCGTTGAACATTAACAATAACGCAGGGTGTTTCAGTCATTAATGCATAACCAATACCTTCAAGCATTAGACTAAAGCCTGGGCCGGAAGTTGCCGTCATTGCTTTGGCACCAGCCCAAGAGGCACCAATTACTGAACATACTGAGCCGATTTCATCTTCCATTTGAATAAAAACACCATTTACTTCGCGCAGTCGAACTGAAAGGTGCTCCATAATTTCTGATGACGGTGTAATCGGATAACCAGCATAATATCGACAACCAGCAGCTAAAGCACCTTCAGCACAGGCAATATTGCCCTGCATAAAGTATTTTTTAGGTGCTAACAGGCTTTTTACAAAAGATTTCATGTTTTATCAGTATCGTTACTTTGTACTTTCTTTATTAACCTTTGAATTCGTTTTCTTCTCAATCATAATTGCTAAATCAGGACACAATAGTTCACATAGCATACATTGACTGCATAACTCAGGATTTTTGATGATTATCTCTTTAAATCCTTTAGCCGAGACTTTGGAATCTCGGTCATAAACATTTTTCGGACAGATTTCCACACAGAGGCCACAACCCTTACACCATTGTCGATTTAGTTTAATACCACCAGCACAATTTAAGTTACTCATAATATTGTTGCCATAGTCAACATCTTTGATAGTTATAAATTATCGCCTTCATTTTAAATCTAAATATCATATATGTGTTTTTAATTTTTTATTATCTAATTTATACTAATTATTTAAAATTATAATTATATGCAGATTTTACATATCGTCAAGGAAAACCCTAAAATTCTACTCTATATAAATATAGACCAGCAGACTTTTGTTTCATCAATAAATTTATGGCGGGATTTTTTAAAGAGAAAACTTAATTTTGGATTTAGGATATGGTATTTTCTATAATGTTCACAACTCAACTGCTCTTCCAATAATTTAGATCTTATAAAAATATTACATTAAATTAGATTACTTGATAACACAAAAAGTGTGGTAAACAGTTATGAGTTATTTTATAATTCTGATTAAGATTCAAGATATAGAGTTTTTAATAGATAAAGTTATTTATTAAGCCATATTAAATAGAGATACTGAAATAAATAATTAAAAAAGGCAGTGTGTGAAGAAGTTTAGATTATTTATGTTTTAATACTCACAACTATAAAACATACAAGATGCAAAACCATAACACCAATCATTTCGCGGTATTTGAGTTATGTTGCGGATGATATGGAGGATTCTATATTATCTTTACGTGTTATTAAAAAGTCTTGATACCTTATAAATTACTATTCAAAAAGAATCTCGATTGAAAAGTGAAAAGACAAGGCTACTACTTTTAATATTCCTTTTATTCCCACTCCATTGTTGCTGGTGGTTTATTGGAGATATCGTAGACGACACGATTGACTTCACTGATTTCATTAGTAATCCGGGTTGAGATGTCTTCTAAAACTTCATAAGGAATTTTAACAAAATTGGCGGTCATTGCGTCTTTGGATTCGATAATTCTAATCACGATTGGATATTTATAACTTCGGGCATCACCCTGGATGCCAACACTTTTGATAGGTAATAGAACCGCGAATGCCATCCAGACTTTTTCATACAGTCTATTTTTTTTGAGTTCCTGCTCAATAATATAACTGGCATGTCGTACAATTTCGGCTTTTTGCGGTGTGACTTCGCCAACAATTCTAATTGCCAACCCCGGGCCAGGAAATACATGGCGTTTGATAATTTCATCCGGTAAACCAATTTTTTTAGCAATTTTTCTTACTTCATCCTTATAAAGATTTCTTAATGGCTCATAGATTTCTAATTTAATCTCTTGAGGTAAACCGCCAACATTGTGATGAGATTTAATTATTGATGAATGTTGGGTAATGCCACTCTCAATTCTATCAGAATAGATTGTACCCTGGATTAATACCAACGCTTTTTCTTGGAATGCAATTTCATTAAATATGTCAATAAACAATTTACCAATAATCTTCCGCTTCTTTTCTGGCTCAGTAATACCTTTCAAACTTTGGAAAAATTTATCTTGAGCCGATATAATCTTAAGATTAAGCCCAAATTTACCGAAGGTCTTTGGGATAAATTCAGTTTCTTGGTATCGCATTAAACCCGTATCAACATAGACCGCGACTAAATTTTTACCGATGACTTCTTTGACTAAAATCGCTGCAGTTGATGAATCAACGCCTCCGGATAAAGCAATAATTGCTTTTCGGCTACCGATTGTTTGTTTGATTTCATTTTTGATATTATCTATAATCTGTGAAGTATCCCATTCTCTTTTTGCCTTACAGATATCAATTACAAAGTTTTTTAGGATTTTATCACCATTGATTGTGTGGGTGACTTCGGGATGGAACTGAACGCCATAGATTTGATTTTGCTCATCAGCAAAAACCGCAATCGCAGAATTTTTTGTGCAGGCAATTACCGTATAGTTCTTTGGTAGTTTTTGCACTATATCCTTATGATTCATCCAGACGATTTGCTTAGAACTAAGCCCCTTTAATAAACGACTCTTTTTGATGATCGTTAACTCTGTTAACCCATATTCACCAACTTTTCCTAAACCAACTTCGCCATTTTCAAGATAAGCAATTAGATGGTGTCCATAACAAATTCCCAAAAGCGGAATACCCATTTTTAGAATTGCCTGATCACATTTAGGAGCATCTTCTTCATAAACTGATTTTGCTCCACCAGAGAGAATAATGCCTTTGAGTTGGGAAATTTTCTTTAATTCTTCAATTGATGTTGAGGCTGGTTTTATTTCGGCATAAACTCCTAAATCTCGAATTCGGCGTGAGATTAAATGACAATACTGTCCACCAAAATCGACAACAATTATTTTGTCAATATCAGGAAGCATACTTATTTTATACCTCAAATTAACGTTTTGTCAATGCTGAATTGCAATATAGCCAACTCATACATTAGGATAAATATCATGAATTTGTTATGAGCAGATTGGACAATAGGAT
>CAYYPG010000059.1:0-13248 GCA_964473505.1 uncultured bacterium
GAAAATTGCGCCTCCCCAAAATCTGCATTCCCAGAAAATCGCGACTCATGAAAATCTGCATCTGCAGAAAATCGCGACTCATGAAAATTTGCATTCCCAGAAAATTTTGCCCTCCCAAAATGTGCATCCTTAGAAAATTGCGCCTCCCCAAAATCTGCATCTCCAGAAAATTGCGAGTTCTGAAAATCTGCACGAGCAAAAAGAAAATTAAAAAAATTATGCTCTATGTCCATTTTGGGAAATACAAACCCAATAAACTGCCAATCCTCTCCTTCTTCAATCTTATCTTTGTAGTAAGAAAACAAATCTTCATCTTTTTCCTTAAAAATCCACGCCTCTCCTTTTTTCTTAAACGCATCGGTCTTTTCATTCCCTGCTTTTTCTAAAAGGGCAATAAGATAATTAGCAAGATGTTTCCAGAAGTCTTTAACATCTTTTTCCTTTACGGATAAATGAAAGATACAAAGTCCTTTTCCATCTTCAACATCAAAAGGACAACGATAATCTCTATATTCATAGGAATAACTACATTTTTTCTTTTGGTTTGGTGCTCCGTTTGCGGTCATGGCTTAATTATATCTTTAAATATTGTAACGTCAATATCGTTATCTGATTAAATACCACAATATTAAGAAATTAAAGGCATAGGTAGGAGATTGGTCAACCCTGACGATTGCCGAGTCTTATCCTTAAGAAAATCGAAAGAGTGCGTTATCTTATATGTCGTCGCTGGTCGACAAGGATTATATCTTTATTTTATATTGTCGCCTATTATTTGTTTTAAGATATGAGTCAAATTAGCCGAAGTCTAACTTCTACATGCTACAACGCAAGCAATTCTTTTCTAATTGCTTTCCAAAGTGCTAAATTTATCTCTGGATAAAAGAAAAATGACCTTCTGAAGCGCGCCCACAATAATTCTAACTATCATTTTTAAATCAACCTCTCAAAAAGTAAATATTGTCTCAAGATAAAAGCAAATAATCTTCTGAATTGCTGAGTCAATAAAGCGAACAATTCTTTTCTAACTGCTTTTCCAAAGCTCCAAATATTGTCTTTCAAGAAAAGAAAAATGATCTTCTGAAGCGCAATCTAAATAATTTCTAACCATATTTTTTAATTACCCCTTAAAAGCACTAACTATTATCTCTTGAGAAATGTAAACGATTTTCTGAATTATGGACACCTTAACTTTAGCCACCATTTCTTGATTGATTTTCTCAACTCTTCTCAAATTAATTCTACCAATTGCCCAAAAATTGATACTTATATTTCTGCTCAAACTAACCCTCAAACCAACTTCAAAATTTCCCCTGAACTTACTTTCCAAAACGGCTTTCTTACCTATTTTTTAAACAACCCAAAGGACCGGTGGGGGAACTATACCCCCTTTTTAGAACAAAATGCAATATCTCTATAAAAACCAATAACTTATCTAAAAATTCGCCTTATCTAAAATTCTAATTATAACTAGTAATTTTTATAAGAACTCTGACAAAGTCGATATTGGTTCAAAAGGTATGAAATGCAGGAGCATAATTGTTAATTTTTTCTTCTGAAGTTGGGTATCTCTTTGGCTTTTTCTTTCATAAGTGTGTTTTTCTTTTTAAATATTTTTAAATATTAAACAAGGAAGTTCTCTCTTTTTCTTTAACATATCAATGCTTATTTTGCCTAAAATATCAGACATTACAAACTGAGTCCAGTACTTAAAAACAATTGGCTTGAGATACATAAAGAGTAACACTGATTAATGAATAGTTTATAGCCTCAACAATAAGGTCAAGAATCCGTGCCACGGCAAAAAACACCTGTTGGATTATTAAAAAAAGGCCATTACAAAAGGATTTAACCTACGGCTAATATTACAATAATAATCACATCAACGAGATATAAATTCTAAAGATTATGTCGCGTTATCAATCATAACTCTGTAGTTTGTGGTTGACAATGCATTACTTCAACTTATAATTATCTTAGGACTACGCAGAAAAATATGACGAATCTCAATAATAAAGAAATATTGAAAAGCATTCCTTCGGTGGATAAGATTCTGAACTGGCAAGAAGTTAAAACTTTTGAGCAAAAAGTCAAAAGTTCCTATTTAACCGAGATTGTCCGCGCTAAAACTGATGAATTTCGCCAAAAACTACTTGCCGGCGAAATCCTTACTATTGATGCTTTGAAAAGGATGATAGTTGATGAATTAAAGTTTCTTACTGACCGCTATTTTACTTATGCGATTAATGCTTTAGGTATTATTTTGCACACCGGACTCGGCCGAGCACCTTTTGTCCCAGAAGTTAATGCGACTCTTCAAGATGTCAGCCGTGCTTATTCTCGCCTTCAAATTGATGATGAGGGTAAACGCGATGACCGGTATAGAAAGATTAGTAAACTTTTGCAGATTTTAACTGGTTGTGAGGCTGGGATTATTGTTAATAACAATGCTGGCGCAACCCTTTTAGTCTTATCCGCAATTGCCCGAGGCAAAGAAGTCATTGTCTCGCGTGGCCAGTTAATTGAAATTGGCGGGTCATTTCGCATGCCCGAAATTATGGCACAGTCCGGTTGTATTATGCGCGAAGTAGGCACAACTAATCGCACGCATCTTAAAGATTACGAACAAGCCATTAATGAAAATACCGCAGCAATTTTAAGAGTCCACCAATCTAATTACCGAATTTTAGGTTTTACCCAAGAAGCTCCTTTAGCCGAACTTGTAGTTTTAGGCAAAAAGTATCAGATTCCTGTAATTGACGATTTGGGCAGTGGTGCTTTAATCGATTTTTCTAAATACGGTTTACCCCAAGAACCACTGGCACAAGAAAGTATTAGCATCGGTGCTGATATTGTCTGCTTTAGCGGTGATAAGTTAATTGGCGGTCCCCAATGTGGTATCATTATTGGTAAAAAATCCTATCTGGAAAAGATAAAGAAACACCCTTTGACCCGGGCGCTTCGTTGTGATAAATTAACCAATGCGGTTTTAGAGGTAACCTTACAAAAGTTTTTACAACCCGAAGAGAAATTAATCAAAGAACATACAGTAATATCGCTTATGTTAAAACCCTTAAAAGAAATTAAAGCCCAAGCGAATCAAGTTGCCCGTAAATTAAAAAAAGAATATGGTACGCAATTAGACATAAAAGTAATACCCGCGCATAGTGAAATCGGCGGTGGGTCATTAAGCACTGAACAATTGCCCACTTATGTTCTGGCAATTAAACCTCACCACATCTCTGCCCAAGATTTGGCCAAAAGACTACGACAGAATCAACCACCAATATTTGGCCGAGTCCACGAAGATTCCTTGCTTTTAGATTTTCGAACAATCTTCAGAAATGAACACAGAATAATATTACAGGCATTTAAAGATATCTTGATATAATGAATGTGAGCACAAATAGAATAATATTGCAGACTTATAAAGATATCTTAAAGTAATAATACCAATAAGAAAATCAAAAATATATGATGACAAACAAACCTAAAATATCGGCTTCATATCTCAATAGGATACTATTTGATAAGTTCGCAATTATTTCATCCAGTACAGATAAGATAAAATATAAGTTACTCTCATTTTAATGCTTCTTATTACGAAGAACATTCCGAATATTATGTTGAAAGTTAAGAAACTACTCTTAAAGGAAACTATTAAGCATCAAAACAATTATGACCCTGGATGTTTTTGTGCGTTAAATAAAGAAGTATCCTATAATTTTTACAGTTTATCTAAATTAACACGAAGAAATAATCAAGATATTAAAAAAATTAATCTGAGCAAGTAGTTAAAAACCACAAATTATGGAAATATTCAATCATAGGTATAATTTAATATAATATGATTGAGATTTAGAATATAATGTCTAAAACCATCGGACATCATATTGTCATCGGCACTGCAGGTCATATAGACCACGGCAAAAGTGCTTTAGTCAAAGCCTTAACCGGCGTTGACCCTGACCGATTAAAAGAAGAAAAAGAACGGGGAATGACAACAGATTTGGGATTTGTCTTTTATGGTGACCTGGCAACGATTATTGATGTTCCCGGCCATGAGAAATTTATCCGACATATGGTAGCAGGTGCCTCAACCATTGACTTAGTGCTTTTTGTCGTTGCGGCCAATGATGGCATAATGCCCCAGACGCTTGAGCATCTGGAAATATTAAAACTTTTAGCCATTAAAAAAGGTATTGTCGTAATCACGAAAAAAGATTTGGTTACATCCGAACAATTGGAGATTGTTCAGAATGATGTTAAAAATTTACTTAAAGGAACTTTTCTAGAAAATGCGCCAACGGTTGCGGTCTCTAACACCACGATGGACGGAATCAATGAATTAAAGTTATTACTGGACAAGTTGATTGCTGAGACTGAAGCCAAATTTGACCGTGGAGTTTTTCGTATGCCTATTGACCGCTGTTTTAGTATAAAAGGTTTCGGCACGGTTGTCGCGGGCACAGTCCTTTCAGGAAAAATCAAAGTTGGTGATGAAGTAGAAGTTTTGCCCCAAAAGAAGAAAGTTAAAATTCGAAGAATTGAAGTTCACAATAAGCCCACAAATGAAGTCGGCACTGGATTTCGTGCCGCATTTAATTTAGTCGGCATTGAAAAAGATGAAATTGAACGTGGTAATGTTTTAGCCCAAATCGGTTTTTTTGAGCCCTCGCTTTTTATCAACGCCTCACTCTACCTTTTACCGAGCCTGAAAAAACCGCTAACAGAACCAGTTTTCGCTTCGGATAAAGACCGATATCCGTATCGGATAAAAAATTTTGACCGGCTAAGAATCCATTTAGGCACCAAAGAAGTCTTAGGTCGGATCGTTATTTTAGAAAAAAAAGAACCTCCAGATAAAACTCCTCAACCAACAAATGACCAATCACCGATATCCAAGATTCCGACTAAAATAACTTCTCCCGAAACTTCTAAAAAGATAATCTTCCCGGGAGAAAAGGCTTTAGTACAATTCCGTTTGGAAGAACCCGTAGTGGCATGCATCAATGACCGATATGTAATACGGACTTATTCACCACAAATGACTATTGGCGGTGGAATTGTTCTTGAACCTAACGCAACTAAAGTAAAAGGATATGACGAAGAACTATTAGCCCATTTAGCCCGGACTGAAATTGCTGAACCAATTGTTTTAATTGAAGAAGATTTATTAAATAATTTTGAATTACCCAAAAAACCAACCGAAATTGCTCAGGATATAAACCTGCCGGTAAACGAAGTTAAAGAATTATTAAAACAATTAGTCGAACAGAAAACGGTCTTATGTTTAGACGAAAAACGAGAACTATATTATCATCAACAGAATGTAAAAAAATTACAAGAAAAGATTATTAGCCGACTAAAAGATTATCACCAACAAAACCCAGCTAGTATTGGCATAAACTCATTGGAATTATTAAAGCAGCTAAATGTGGGTTTAGATAAAGTTCTTTTTGATTGGTGCCTGGGACAATTACAAAACCAAGGCATCGTACAAATCTCCGCCGAAAAGAAAATCCGACTTGCTGAATTCCAAGTAACCATTGAACAAAATATTGCTGAGTATGTGGCCAAAATTGAAAAATTACTCTTAGACCAAGGTCTCCAACCGCTCGATTTCCGGGAAATAAAAAATAAAATTGTCGGCAAAGAATCGAAGATAAAACAAGCCTATCAATATCTTCTTGAACAAAAGATTATAATTAACATTGGCGAAGGTTTAGTCTTACATCAAAAATATGTTAGTGAGGCACAAGAAAAACTAATTGATTTTTTAAAGAAAAATGGTTCTATTCGCGTATCCCAATTCCGAGATTTACTCAATGCCAGTCGCCGAACTGTTTTACCGCTCTTAATTTATTTTGACAACCAGGGTATTACGGTTCGACGCGAAGACATCAGGGTTCTAAGCAATAAAATCAAAAATTAAAACCAAGAAAATATTTCAAAGTCTGACAAATTAAAATCATAAACTAAAAAATTACTGCGGGACACGAAGAAATTTTCAAGAACAAAATCAAGCAATAAGATAAGATTAAGCCCAATAAATAATATCTGTTTTTTCTCTATGGGATTTTTTTATACGAAAATATCATCCACTCCAAACATAAAATCAAAGCAACAAAACACCTGAATTGAATTAAAACCTTAAACCAATTAAAGCAATTATCTGCGATTATTTTTTGTTGTCGACTGGCGGCTTTCTCTCTTTATACCTATGTTTTATATTTTACTCTTTCTCTCAACTCGCAATAGGTCGGTTAAACATGCTTCTAGTAACTTTTTCGTTTTACTCCTCTGTTTTATATTTTACCCGATTATACTTTAAGCGAGTGTTATATTCCTTATTGAATTGAGGAAAATTTTTGATGAAAGAAAGATCTTTTAGATTCTGTACACCAACTTGCTTTTTCCGGTTTTTTATTCATATTACTCATAGTGCTATGATTTTTGATGTGGAAAATTACAGTGGCGGAGGCGTGTAGGAATCGAACCTACCGTTCTTCTTTCGAAGAACACCTGGATTTGAAGTCCAGCAGGCACACCAGCACCCATCCGCCTCCTCATTGTTATTACTGTTATAATCGAAAACTCGGAAAAAGTCAACAGTTGATTGGAATATGTCCAACCCATAGTATACAATTTATGAAATTTAATCATAATGGTTATATGAAAACAGGTTTTCCAATTAGCAAAAGTTGATTATAAGAACATGGGACATTTTGTAAAATATCTCCTTAATCATATTAACGAGTATAAAAACCAGTTCTAATCATGATAAACAATTCACTGAAAGATACTAAACCTGACCACAAGACACCTCTTGAGGCTCTTAAAAAGTAGTTGCCAACGATAAACGATGAAATCTGCTTTGTGATACTGATAAATTAAATGTTAAATAAACTTACGGTAAAATTAAGTCCTTAGTAGAGATACTGTATCTTGGCACTGCACTCTATTATTAAATTATCATGATAACTGCCAACTCTAATGCTGCCGACCCTGTCTTTAGCACCAGAAAATCTCCAATCAATTTCTCCGGTATCAAATAAACGCGTCCAAAGTAAGTCACCATTCTGATTGTATTTAAGGAAAATAATAGCAGAAGTAGACGCCTCTTGAGGTGATTTTCTATTGTAATATTAATATTCTCATAAATGTCTGTTACTATATTTAAAAATTAAAGAATAAAAGTGGGTTATCTTTGGCTACACTTCTCATAACTTACATTCGCTTTGTCTTATTAAATGTTCTCTTTTTTAATGTTCTGCTTAATTTTTTAATTAGAAAAATACGTTGATAAGGGATTGTAGAAATGACCGAAGGAGATAAATTTTATAATTCTTGTGGTTATTAACCGTTCTTCATTAAGAACTCTGATAAAGTCAAGATTAGTTTAAAAGACATGAAATGCAAAAAACATATTTCTTGATCTTTTCTTATGGAATGCGGTGTCTTTTAAGTATTTTTCAGAATTTTCTCGTTAAAAACACTGACAAACTCAATATTGTTTAAAAAACACAAAATGCAGAAGCATGGTTCCTGGTTTTTCATGTGAAGAACAGTGTCACTTAACCATTTTTCAGAGAGTCCTTGTTAAGAACTCAACAAAAGTCAATATTGGTTCGAAAAGCATGAAATGCAGAAGCATAATTGTTGATTGTTTCTTATAAGGTGCGGTGTTTCTTAAGCATTTTCCAGCGTTTTCTCATTCATCTCTTGACATCTATTTATATCTTGCTTAAAATTTTATATCGTTGAGAATAAATTATCTCTTGAGCATGGACAAAAATTTAACCTTAAAAGACCCATCTGCGATGCGAATTGTTATTGCTATCGGTGGTAATTCTTTAATCCGCAACGGCAATAAACCTGCTTCGTCTCAAGAACAACTTGAAACTGTGCAGGAAACCTGTGCTAATATTGCCGAAATTATTAATTGTGGTCATCAGGTAGTCATAACCCATGGTAATGGGCCTCAAGTCGGTACCGCGTTAATTCGCTCTTATTTAACCCGTAATCATCTACCAGAAATTCCCTTAGAAATTGCCACCGCCTTAACTCAAGCCGAAATTGGTTATATGATACAACTGAGTCTAAAAAATGAACTCGCTAAACGAAAATGTACCGCAGATATTGCAACGGTTATCACCCAGGTTTTAGTCGATAAAAATGACCCGGCATTCACTAATTATACAAAACCTGTAGGCCCATTTTATTCTCAAAAAGAAGCCTTCGCGTTACAAGCTGAGCGCAACTGGATAATGAAAGAAGATGCTGGCCGAGGTTTTAGAAGAATGGTCGCTTCTCCAAAACCAAAGTCAATTATTGAAATCGATTTGATTAAATCTTTAATCGAAACCAATCATATTGTTATTGCCGCAGGCGGTGGAGGAATTCCAGTTGTCAAAGATAATAATCACCTAAAACCAGTCCCAGCAGTTATTGACAAAGACCTGACATCATCACTCTTAGCAGACTCAATAAACGCCAACTGCCTTATTATCTCTACAAGCATTGATAAAGTCTATCTCAACTATAATAAAAGCAATCAGATTCCATTGAATATCATCAACTTAAAACAGGCAATTGAATATATGAACCAAGGCCATTTTTCTGAAGGCAGCATGAAACCAAAAATCCAAGCCTTAATACAATTTATCGAAAAAGAGCCAAAACGGTTCGGTATTATTACCGAGCCGGGCAAGATTGCTAAAGCATTGACCACCAATGAAATAGGCACAAGGATAATATATGAATAGAATATATAAACCAATTATAACCATTATTACATTAATACTCGTTACGACGAATTATGCTAAAATTTTGATTCCTATGGACTTAACTCAAACCGACCATTTAATGGCTTATGGGATTGCCTATAATGTCCTGTTAGCAGGCGAAAATGTGGAATGGCTTTTGAATTACCGTGGCGGTTCGTTCTTATTACCGAACAATTCAGCAATCCGAAAACTTTGTAGTATTCGTGGTGTTCGATTCGAAGTTATCTCGCCAAGTCAAGAAGTAAGCATTAGGCAGATAATTGAAAAAGAGAATATGGATGCTATGCTTTTAGAAAAAGCACCCAAAATCGCAGTTTATATTCCACCAAACCAAGAACCATGGGACGATGCAGTACGACTCGCATTAGAATATGCCAAAATCCCATATGACCGTATCTGGGATAAAGAAGTACTTCAAGGAAAACTCAAAGAATATGACTGGCTACACTTACACCACGAAGACTTCACCGGTCAATACGGAAAGTTTCTTGCCGGGCATGGACATACTGATTGGTATCAAGCAGATATGGCTTTGAATACCGCGATGGCTAAGGCATTGGGATTCAACAAAGTATCTAAATTAAAATTAGCGGTTGTAAAAGAGATTAAAAAGTATATTGAAAATGGTGGAATGGTTTTCGCAATGTGTTCTTCAACTGATACTCCGGATATTGCTTTAGCAGCAGAGGCAACTGATATTGTTCCCAAAGAATTTGATGGTGACCCGATAGACCCCAATTTTATGTCAAAACTTAATTTTGATAATTGTTTAGCATTCGAAAATTTTTCAATTGTTACTGACCCTTATGTTTATGAACATTCTGACATTGATACTTATGTGGAATCGTCCAACCGCGGACCGAATGTCTATTTTTCGCTCTTTGATTTTTCCGCAAAATATGACCCAGTACCGACGATGTTAGTTCAAAATCACGTTGCATTGGTTAAAGAATTTCTTGGACAAAACTGCGGATTCAGACGCGACAAAATTAAGAAAAATGTCTTAATATTAGGCGAACTTGCTAACACAGAGACAGTTAAATACATCCACGGAAAATTTGGCAAGGGCACATTTACCTTTCTAGGTGGTCATGACCCAGAAGATTTTGCTCATCGGATCGGCGACCCTCCGACAAATTTAGAACTTCACAAAAATTCACCAGGATATCGCCTGATATTAAATAACGTGCTATTTCCCGCTGCACAGAAAAAACCACTTAAGACTTAATTTCTCGCCCGGAAAATACACTTGAAATGAATAAAAGATAAATCGGCGCGAAAACCCCTTAAGAATTTAGTCCTTGTTATACATCGGATAAAGAAATTAAAAATAAAACAGGTACAGAAAATGGTGCTTTAAGAAGTTATTTCTCGGCAGTAATTATTCTTATACCAAACACAGGTCATAGTATAAGCTTAGCCCAAGTTCATTCAAAGTTCAAATAAATTCTTGCCAATGTCTTTTTAATATGGATTAAATCATGTTGATTGATAATGCAAACTCTTTCAATATTAGTTAAAGGACAAGTTCAAGGTATAGGATTTAGGCCTTTTGTCTATAGTCTAGCAAAAAGATTAAATATTAAAGGGATAGTAAAGAATACAAAACAAGGCGTTTTAATCCTTTGCCAAGGAAAAAATAGCAAAAAATTTTTAAATTTTATCAAAACATCTCCTCCCCGCTTAGCCAAAATTGATAATATTATTGTAAAATTGATTAACGCTAAACAGTATGATGGTTTCTCCATTGTTGGCAGCGAACTAAAAAGCCAAAAAAACAATAGTGCCGTAGAAATAATTCCAGATTTAGCCATTTGCCAAGAATGTATTGGTGATATTTTGAATCCAAAGAATCGCAGATTCTATTATCCGTTTACAAACTGTACCCAATGCGGACCAAGATATTCCATAATATTAGATACACCTTATGACCGTCCTCAGACGACAATGCGAGTTTTTAAGATGTGTTCAGATTGTGAAAACGAGTATAAGAACCCCAAAAACCGACGCTTTCATGCTCAACCCAACGCCTGCCATATCTGCGGTCCATATATCACATTAAACCCAATAACTGAACCGGCTGGCTTAGAAAAAGAACCTGCTATAAGGATAATTGAAAATGCCGTTTTTCTATTAAAACAAGGAAAAATTTTAGCAATAAAATCAATTGGTGGTTTTCTTTTAGCAGTCGATGCCCAAAATGAAAAAGCAGTGCAAAATCTCAGGAAAAAGAAGAATCGACCTAAAAAACCTTTTGCTTTAATGTGCAAAGACATTAAAACTATTAAACAACTATGCGAAGTTAATAAACAAGAAGAAGAACTGTTAACTTCTAATATCGCACCGATAGTGCTGCTCAAAAAAAGAACAAAACCCACACTCAAAATAGCCGAATCTGTTGCGCCTAAAAATCACTATTTAGGCATCATGCTACCCTATACACCCCTGCACAAACTTTTATTTGAGACCAGGGTTGAAACTAACCCGAATGTTTCACATGAAACATCAAAAACTGATAAGGACATTAAGGATTATTGCGTTGCAAAAAGAAAAAAACCCTGCTCACTAAAAATATTAGTTATGACCAGTGGCAACCCTAAAGATGCACCAATTATTAATGATGCTCAAGAAATAAAAGACCGTTTGTCAAAATGCGTTGATTATATTTTAGACCATAATCGACTCATAGCATCGCGTTGTGATGACTCTATACTCTTTAATTATAATGGGCCAATCGTAATTAGGCGCTCAAGAGGATATGTGCCAAGCCCTATTATCTTACAGGATATTAAACTTAAACCGGTTTTAGCCTTTGGTTCAGACTTAAAGAATTATTTTGCTTTAGCTGATGGACATAAAGTTTATCTTAGTCCTTATATTGGTGACTTAGGTTCAAAAGAAACTGTTGATTTTTTCTGGGAGATGTTAGAAAAATATCAAAGGTGGTTTGGAATTAAGCCTAAAGTCGTGGCTTGCGACCTACATCCTGATTATGTTTCTCGTAGAATGGCAGAGGACTATGCCGCTACCCACAAAATTCCATTAGTTAAGACTCAACACCATTATGCCCATCTTGTCAGTGTTATTGCCGAACATAACCTTAAACCACCGGTTATCGGTTTAAGTTTTGACGGCACCGGTTATGGTGAAGATGGAAACATTTGGGGAACTGAGTTTATGCTCCTCGATTATCATGGCTATAAACGAATTGCGCATTTGAGGTATTTGCCATTAATCGGTGCTGATAGTGCAATTACTAATCCGAAAAAGATTGCAATCGCATATCTTAGAGAACTGAATTTATCCCAGACAAAATCACCTGCTTTGGGTTCTAACAGGATACACACATCAAGCATGGGCAGGTTATTTGATGCGGTAGCTTATCTATTGGGAAGCTGCACAATACAAACCTTTGAGGGAGAAGCACCAATAAGTTTAGAAGCAGAAGCGCTAAAATTTGAAACAGGCACAAAACATAGAGAAAGATTAAATCTTAAACTTATTGCAGAGTCCATTTCAATAGTTAATGATGCTCTAAATCTTGATCTTAATAAGAATAACGCTCATTATATAATCGAGCCAAAGCCGATCTTAGAATTACTTATAAATCTCCGAAAAAAAGGGACCGATGCCACTAAATTATCTTGGTTATTTCACCAATGGGTGATTCAAACATCGATTGCGGTCGTTAAAAAGATCGCAGAACAAACCCAAATATATACCATCTGTCTTGCCGGTGGTGTTTTCCAGAATCAGATTGTGCTTAAAGGAATAAGTGAGCGACTCAACAAATCTGGCTTTAAGGTCTATCACAATCGTGCGGTTCCGATTAATGATGGTGGTATTGCTTTGGGTCAAGCCATCATTGCCGGCAAAAAGAATTGAATTTTTCAATCTCTACATCAAATCCATTTAAGAATTTTTCAGTTTACAATCAACCATAAATACAAGACGATTACAAATGATATAAATTGTCTTTTGTATTGACTATTATCGTATCAAACACCTTGTATTGATAAAACACCGAATTCACAAAATAAGATAGTCTGTAATATTTTGTGCAGATTCCGTATTAATATGTTTGAGAAAAAGATGTATTCTCGCTTTTAGCCGTTATATTATTTGAAAGGAAAACACATCTAAGAAAAAACAGACTTAACCAAAAATCTTGATGCTAACCGAAGAGGCAGCTAATTCTGATATTGACTAAATAATCTGTGTAAAATTAGGACAGAAACTTAAAGCATGGCTAAATTTTCGTACTTGATTAAACATTTTAGTTAGCATAGATTATGATAATGAACTGCATGTATGCAATTGAGCCGACTTCATACATTTTTACATTTTTACATTTACTAAACAACACATAAAACTTTTAAAAAAATTCATCAGAAAATTAAAAAAGATCTGTCGCTCCAACACCAAATCGCAACTGAATCGACAACTATAAAACCGCAAC
>CAYYPG010000060.1:0-12642 GCA_964473505.1 uncultured bacterium
TAATCAAAAATAATCATTAGTCAAGTCTAAAATACACATTTTTGCACAGGCACATTATGCCTCCTTACAAATTAAAATCGCTTTTGATTGAGACCTGTTCATTGCGCTAAATCCATTGTAGAGAATTATATTCCCTACAAATAACTTGTCAACCAAATTGCCTGAGACCTCTGAATAAGTCAGAATTTCCCAAACCTTATACCTTACAGATTGACTGTCATTACCTTTCTTAATAAGTGGGAAGTGTAAACTTTTTATCTTTTTTGTCCTCCGGTATCACAACATCAGACAATGTCTTTGGATTTATTATCTTCAAATCTATAGCAGGGAAGGTTTCATATCTCTTGTCAAAACTTGTAAATTAATTTTGTCTAAGTCATTAAAAACAATAGAACTTTTACAGAGATTTTTGTTTTAATGCTATTGGCTGAAAACAGCCCATAGTTTTCGGCATTTTGTATTTTTTGGTAATATAATTATTAAGGAATATTTCCTGTAAGTTAAATGCTGTTAGTAATACTTTGCTTTTTTTAACGTCTCAATCAGTGTTTTATACCCCTGGCGCAGATGCTTAACCATATGTCCACCTTTCGTTAACCTGTGGTTACTTTTATATAAAACCAAAACTAATTATTCTTTTTATTCTTTGTTGTGATGTTCCTTTTCTCTAACTTCTGATATTTAGAAGACCTACAAAAGTTTTTCCTATGACGAAAATAATTAATTATTTTATATTTACTGGTTTCTTGATCCTCTGAGTTATCGTAAAATTTTTCTTGGTTAAACTTTATTGTTATTTCAATTATCTAAGTTATTCGTTTCTTTTTATACAGGGCTATTTATTTTTTTATTAGTTTAAATAAATCCCAGGTAGTATTAGCCTTTTGTAACAGTTCTACTGCTTTCTTCACATGTTCGTCGTATTTTAATCGCACTTCATAATCACCTTGGGTACCTAATAATTTTGTTTTTATTTCCCGCTCAAGTTCTTGACTGATGTAAGGTTGTACGGAATCGAATTGGGTATCAGTAAATTCTATTTTCTTTGCTTTTGCCATTGTTTTTAATTCGTTGAGCATTTCATTGGTCACAGTAAAATCGGGTCTGATTTCTTTATGTTGTGCCAGATATTTCACCGCGAAATCAAAGATTATGCCTTGGCTAATGAGTTTGGTTTCTAGTTCGCTATATCGCCGGTAGGGCAGATAAAGGTCAGGTGCAATTGCACCTCGGCCCCATACTTCCCAACGACCTTTACCTTTTGTAAAATATTTTTGCTTTATGTTTGTTACGGTATCTTCAATGACTGCTTTTGAGGTTTTTACTGGTTTATTGATACATCGGCCTGAGGGCGTATACCAATAAGCGGTAGTTAATTTTAGGGCACTATTTTCATCAATTGGATGGATTGTTTGAACTGAACCTTTACCAAAAGTTGTGTCGCCAATTAGTAGTCCGCGTTCCCAATCTTGAATCGCACCGGCAACAATTTCTGATGCGGATGCTGACCCTCGGTCAACTAACACGATTAATGGAAAATCACCATACTTATCTGGTTCAACCGCAACAAACTCTCTTCGAGTTTCGGGTTTGCGTCCTTTGACAATTACTACAGTTTTACCTGGGGGTAAAAATAAATCCGTAACCTCAAATCCTTCTTGGAGCAATCCACCGGAATTTGACCGTAAGTCAAACAAGAGTTTTTTTACTTTCTCTTTGCGAAACAAAGAGTCGAGCGCGGCTTCCAATTCTGTACGGGCAACTTTAGAAAAATCTGCAAGCCGTACATAGCCAATATCCGTCGTCAATTTCCCAGCATAAGGAACTGATTTGATTTTTATGATTTCACGGGTTATGGTAAAATCTAAAAGTTCAGCTACGCCTTCACGTTTAATAGAAATATTAACTTTTGTTCCCGGAGTTCCGCGGAGTTGTTTGATTGCATCTTGGACTGTATAACCTTCAGTTGATTTACCTTCAATTTTTACAATTTTATCACCGGCTTGTAGTCCTAAGCGATATGCTGGAGTACCTTCGATTGGTGAAATTACCGTAAGAATATTGTCGCGCAGGCCGATTTGAATACCGATACCACCGAATTCGCCTTCAGTCTTTATTTTGAGTTCTTTAAACTCGTCAACATCTAAAAAATTAGAATAAGGGTCTAAAGCATTAAGCATTCCTTCAATAGATGATTTGATAAGTTCTTCGGAATTGACTTCTTTAACATAGTCCGTGATTACTAAATTTAAAATATCACTAAATCTTTGTAATGCGTGACGAATAGTGGTAACTTTTTGTGCCCAGAGTTTCGCCACAACAATACCACTGATAATGATGATTATAACTGCAATACCGATTACGGTAAGTTTTAATTTTGAATTTATGGTTTTCATATTTTAATACCTCCATTATTTATATTTTTTATATATCTAATTATACATTGTAGATTTAAAATATCAACACTTTTCTTATAATATTTACACCAATCGCTTATTAAAAAATATCAATAACTTTCTTGGGATTATATTATCTCGGATCGTATTTATATCTTGTATAGTTAATAATTTCAAAAATCTCATCTTCGGATTATCTTTTTTTGTTATATCTGAATAAATTATTATCTCGGATTATATTTAGAAGTTGTGCATTAGCTAATCTCAAAACTATTCTCAGCTCACGATATTTTTATTCCTCGGTTATTTAAGAATGTTAATACTTTTTCTTTGATTTCTCGATGCAAATCATCTTCAGATTTTGTGCCTGAAAACACCAGTATTTTTTTCGGTGCTTTTTTGGCTAAAATCAGGTATGCATTACGGATTTTCTGATGAAACTCAATTTTTTCTTGTTCTAATCGGTCTAAATCTCGTTTGCCCATTCTTCCCAAACCGATATCTACTGGCACATCGACTAAAATTGTCAAATCAGGTTTAAGATTTGCAGTAGCAAATTTATTCAATCGGGAAACAACTCTGAAACTTAGGTCTCTTGCTACACCTTGATATGCCATTGATGAAAGTGCATAGCGGTCAGTAATAATAATTGTGCCTTTTTGCAATTCGGGTAAAATCTTCTCATAAGTATGTTGAGCCCGACTTGCCAGATAAAGTAGGAGTTCTGTTTTAGGGTGCATATTCTTATGTTTAACATCTAATAGTATCTCTCTAATTCGCTCACCAATATCCGTGCCTCCGGGTTCACGGGTAAATATACACTGCAGAGATTTCTGCTTAAAAAAATTATATAAAAGGCGGGCTTGGGTTGTTTTTCCAGAACCTTCAATACCTTCAAAGGCAATTAAAAGACCGCGCATTTATTCAATTAATGGCTCAAACGATAAAGATAGATAAAGATAAATAAAGATAAATTGATTGTCTTTACTCTCACATCTTTCTTTGTGTTTTGAACTTTTTACTATATTTTTAATGCGTTCTTCGACCATATTGATATCACCATCAAATCAGTGAAGTCATGATAAAATTTATTACTTTACTTATTTATTTTGCTTTTGATATTCGTCATAGTTTTTATTCCTAGCCTCTTTTTTTCTTGACATATACAATATATACAATCAGGATATTGAAAATCGGTTAGATCTGAAAAAACTTTATTTCTTTGCCTTGCTGAAAGCTTTTTATAGTATTTCTTAATGTGTTGTGTCACTTTTTCCCAACAAATATAATTAAACAGCTGAACGAAACACATAATATTTTTATGATTCAATAAGGCTACTTATTTCTTTGTTTTGCGTTAGTCTTTTTGCTATATTGCTTAATGAATTAATCAACTTTTACTCGACAAATGTAAGTCGCAGGGTTTTTTCAAGATTCCACAAAATTCTTCTCGCACTGAACCATTTACTGTCCATTTATAAATTGAGTTTTTTAATGACAAATATCTTCGGACCTTTGAATGGGACGAGAAGTGTTTTCATGACTTAATAAGATCCTATTTTCTTTTGTCTTGCTTCTGAATTCCCGCTGTACTATTTGATAAAATGTTGAATTTTATCTCGCCAAATACAATTGAGCGATTACATGAAACGATTAATGGGAACTCTGACAAAGTCAATATTAGTTTAAAAAACATGAAATGCAGAAGCATAATTGTTGATTTTTTCTTATGGAGTGCGGTGTCTCTTAAACATTTTTCCGAATTTTCTTAATGATTTCATGACACAATAAAATCCTTATTTTTTGTTTTGCTTCTGACTTTTTGTCATATTTTTTAATAAAATAAATTATTCGAGTTTTTGATAAATGCCATAATACCTTTGGGCTGGTGATGTTTTACAATTTTATAAAATTTTCATTTCTTTTCTCGTGTTTTTGATTTCTTGCCGTACTTCTTAATAAATTGTTCGACTTTTTCTCGACAAATATAATCAGGCCATTGAACTGGTGGGGTTTTCATAAAATAACTGGATGGTTCAACAATACTGCCGGATAATTTATTATCCAAAGCCAATTTTGCGCAGCGAATTGCATCAATTACTACACCTGCTGAATTCGGCGAATCCCAAACTTCCAGTTTCAGTTCTAAGTTCAGTGGTACATCACCAAAGGTTTGACCTTCCATGCGAATATGGGCCCATTTTCTATCTAAAAGCCAGGCGACATAGTCCGAGGGACCGATATAGACATTATCTTTACCAATATCATACTTTAAGAGCGAAGTCACTGCACCAGTTTTAGATATCTTCTTAGATTCCAATCTTGAACGTTCCAACATATTCAAGAAGTCAGTATTACCACCAACATTTAATTGGGAAGTTCTTAATAACTTTACCCCTCGATCCTGAAACAAGGTTACCAATACCCGATGAAGAATTGTTGCTCCAACTTGTGATTTAATATCATCACCGATAACCGGTAATCCCCTTTGCTTAAAACGATTACTCCAATATTTTTGAGAAGCGATAAATACTGGAATACAATTTACCATAGCACAACCGGCATCTAAGATTTGTTCGGTGTACCATTTAGTGGCTTCTTCGGCACCAACCGGTAAAAAATTCACCACGACATCGGTTTTGGTCTCTTTTAAAATCCGAACAATATCATCTGTCGGACCCGGAGCTTTTTCGATAATCTGAGAGAGATAATAACCTAATCCGTCATGGGTCATACCACGATAGACCTTAACATTCAATTTAGGCACTTCACAGAACTTATAGGTATTATTGGGGTAAGTGTAAATGGCTTCGGCTAAATCTTTACCAACTTTTCGTTTATCAATATCAATTCCGCAAGTAAATTCGATATCACCAATATGATAACCACCAAGGACGGTATGCATTATACCAGGAATAAAAGTTCCTTCTTTGGCATTTCGATAATAGTACACGCCTTGCACTAAACTTGACGCACAATTTCCAACACCAATAATTGCAACTCTAACTTTTGCCATTTTTACCTCCATAAAAAGAGAAAATTAAGTTAGTTTTTTAATTATCATCTTTAACTGCAATTATCATAATTACCATATTATGTGGTAATTTTATTTTTCTGGCTAATAAACCACATAATTTTTCATTAACTTATTGGACTATTATCCTTTAATAAGTTTACTTGTCAAGTTTAATGTTAGAAGGATGCATAATTGGTCTGAATTGGTTAAACTTGACTTTATGTGTTTTGCCGATATAATCAAACTATGAAATTCTTGCGCAGTGTCTTACGGTTTATCTTATCTTGGTTACCAGTGATCGTTGTTGTATTATTTTTACGGGCATTTGTGGTTGAAGCCTTTATGGTACCAACGCCTTCAATGGAAGAAACAATTATGACCGGTGATTTTTTGCTTGTTAATAAATTCATCTACGGCATAAAAATGCCATTTACCAATAAAACGCTAATTCCTATAACCAATCCTAAGCCGGGTGACATCGTGGTTTTTCGTTATAGTCTTGACCCCCAAGAACCAGAGCCCAAAGAAAATTACATCCGATTATTTCCCAAATTTCTACCTTTACTGCCGTTATATTGGAATAAAACTACGAATTTTTTCACTTGGTATATGCCCAGAAATTTTGTTAAGCGTTGTGTGGCTGTAGAAGGTGATACGGTTGAAATCCGTAACAAAAGATTATATGTAAATGGCAAATTAAAAATAGAACCGTATGTACAACACGTTGACCGCCGGGTATTTTCACCGCCCTTATCCGTGCCCGAAGATTATCAAACTCAATGGGAACATGGCAAATTGCTTACTAATCCTGAAGGATACTATTGCCGGGATAATTTTGGTCCGGTGGTGGTACCTAAAGGCACAATTTTTGGAATGGGAGATAATCGAGATAATTCGTCGGATTCCCGATTTTTTGGTCCAATTCCCCTGAAAGATGTTAAAGGAAAACCTATGGTGATATATTTCTCTTCATCGGCTGCACCTAATATTGCGCGTATCATTTTAAGTCCACGCCAAATTCAATGGCAACGCATTGGCTTAGTAGTCAAATAATAAATAATAATTGCTTAGGTTTAAAGTAATTTTTAGTATCAACTAGCCATAATGGTTTTGGGCAAAGTAATCCATCTTAGTAATCAAATAATGCTTAGGTTTAAACCAATTTTTAGTATTAATTAACAATGGAAGCGTCAAAATTTTCGGGTAAACTGGCTTTTTCTTGCACAGGTGTACTTTTCTTTTTAAATATTAAACAAAAACGCGATTTCATCTTTTTTTACAATACTGAATTTACACAAAATATCAAACACTGCCATTAACAATATATGGATTTTTGGGAAGTAATTCAACAACGCAAAAGCACGAGGAATTTTTCTTCGCAACCGGTTGAATCTGAGAAAATTCTTAAAGTCTTAGAAGCCGCCCGGCTTGCGCCATCGTGGCAGAATCGACAATGTTGGCGGTTTGTTGTTGTCCAAGATAAAGAGACTATTAAGAAAATTGCTCAGTTTCGACCATTTCAGTATAATATCAACTTCTTTTTGAAGAACGCACCGGTAATAATTGTAGCCTGTGCTAATCCTAAAGATAGTGGTCATCGTCAAGGTATTGATTATTATTTGGTTGATGTTGCCATTGCGATGGAACATCTGATTTTAGCCGCAACTGATTTAGGTTTAGCCACTTGCTGGATAGGTGCTTTTGATGAAGCAATGATTAAAAATTTGCTTAATATTCCTCAAGAAGTCAGAATTGTTGCTTTGACGCCATTAGGATATCCCGCAGGTCATGATAATATTGTGGATAAAGTCAGTAAAATTGTTGCCCACAGCAAAAAACGAAAGAAAATTGAAGACATCGCTTATTTTGAAAAGTGGTCAGGAAAATAAAATCCTCAAAACTTAAATAACATTATTAATTTTTAATTTCCAATAATAAATTTAGTATGTTAAGTTGCCGCCCATTAAATAATATTTGTGGCTCTTATTAAAATGGACATCAATTTATTTATGATTCTGTTTAACTCAGTTATTGCGTTTTGGTTTTCTGTAAAAAGAATTTCGGAAAATCTTCCTTGCTATAGGATTCACTAAAGAAAATGGTCTTTGATATGAAAAAAATACGATAACCCAATATCAGATGTTTTCTAAAATTCCCAAAGGCTGAAGGTATGTGCATAGTTAATAAATAAAAATCAACATCCACTGAAAGCAGACTGAATACTCTTTATGTTTTTGTATTCCTTGTGAATTGTTTATCAATTCAATCAGATAAACTCGTATAGAGTATTTTGATAATATTGCAATGAAAGTCTGACAAAAGTTCCTTGTGTTACTCTGAACGTGATACAGAAGTTAACTGATAATCATTGATTTTATTAAAAAACTTTTGTCTGTATTGAATAGAATTGGATAATTCATTATTGACAAACGCTTATTTAACAACCCCTAGCACATTTTCTTATTCATATTAGATAGTATATGGATTGTTACTTATTGCCAAATCTGGTGCTGTGTTAAGCCATTGTATTTCTTCCAAGGACCTAATTCTACGGCTATTTTATCTAACATTATCAGAACAACATATCGGATTTTATCATTAAATCTTTGGCATCTGCTTTTTAAGATACTCAAACGGTGTTTCGTAGTCATTTTGGGAATGTTCATGTAGCTTGTTATAATAAATAATCTTATAATTTGCTATAATAAATACTTATAAATAATCTTATTGAAATCTTATAATTCTTATAATTTATAATAATCGGAACCATTTTTTCTTTACTGTTTATATTGATAAGGATATATTTTACATATCCCCATATTCTTAAAATCAACCTTTGCTCATTGAAAAACCTGTTTTCCATACCCATTATAATTAAATTGCATAAACTGTATAGTATGTGTTGGAGATATTGCAATCTAATATTGACATAATAGATTTTTTATATAGACTGTGTAAAATGAATATTTGCGCTTGTCCGATTAAAACCTTTTCGGCAATTATTGTTATTGTTATCAGTGTTATTATATCAATTGTTTGGGCGGTCATTGAAACGATAAAGGACAAAAAACAGAAGTAAATGTCTTTTGGTTTAATCTTAGTAATTGTTTTTGCCCTATACCTTTTAATATTATTCTTGATTGGTCTTTTGAGCCGTAAAGCCACTGCAACCAAAGAGGATTTTTATTTGGGAGGTAGAAGAATCGGTGCATGGGTGAGTAGTTTTTCATTCGTCTCAGCGTATTATAGTTCAGTAGTAATTATTGGCGGCGGTGGGTTTGGTTATAAATATGGAATGGCAACCTTATGGGTTGCGGCAATAAATGTTTTGTTGGGTACGACTTTGGCTTGGATTATTTTAGGTAAACGAACTCGGGAGTTAACTCAAAAATATAATGCGGTTACTCTACCCGAATTTTTAGCCAAAAGGTATCAATCACGGACATTACAAATTATATCAGCCTTGATTATCGCGATATTCCTTATTGTTTACAATGTCAGCATCTTAAAAGCAATGGCTAATATTTCCCAGGTATTAATGAATGTTAGTTATCTTCAAGGGTTATTGATTTCTGGTCTCATCATTATAATTTATGTAAGTTTAGGCGGTTATCTGGCGGTGGTTTGGACAGGATTCTTACAAGCCTGGTTAATGATAATTGGTCTTTTGCTTCTAACTTTTTTTACCTTAAGTAAAGTTGGAAGTTTCTCTAATATCTTTATCCGACTTAGTGAGATAAATCAAAATTTAATTGAGACCCCTGGGGTTTGGGGATGGGCCGGATTAGTTTCTTATTGTATGATTGTTAGTTTTGGCGTTTGGGGAATGCCGCAGTTAGTGGCGCGGTTCTATTCAATACGAGATACTAAAGTTTTAAGAATTGGTACGGTATTAGCAACACTTTCTGCCAGTATTGCCTTTTTACCCTATTTTAATGGTGCGGCAAGTAGAATTTTATTTCCTAATTTAGCCAATCCAGATTTAGCAATTCCCAATTTAGTAAAAGCAGCGCTCTCGTCAATTAGTCAGGCGATATTTTTAACTGGTGTTATGGCCGCAGGAATGTCAACTTTTTCCGCAGTCTTAATAACTGCGGTCTCTTCATTGGTGAAAGATTTCTATGAAGATGGCTTAAATAAAAAATTAGACCCGCGAACACATTTACGCTATGCTCGACTTGCTAGTATGACTATCGGAATTTTATCCCTAATTGTTGCCATTAAACCACCAGCAATGATTTTAGTCTTAACAGCATTTTCTTGGGCAGTAATTGCGGGTGCGAATCTTTGGCCCTTCTTTTTCAGTCTCTATCTTAAAAGACTTTCAAAAACCGCAGGCTTAATATCAATGCTAACTGGTGCAATTTTGGCTTTAGTTTGGATAATCCTAAAAAATCCTTTTGGTATTCATGGTTTTATTCCCGGAATAATTATCAGTTTTCTGATATACATAATTATTCATCTGACTAATAAAAACTCAGTAAAAGTATGAAACTTGGTAAATTTGAGATTTATCCTATAATTACGGGCTATTTTCGTTTAGATGGTGGAGCAATGTTTGGCGTGATTCCCCGAGTGCTATGGGAAAAAACCAATCCACCAGATGAAAATAATCGTATTTTGTTAGCCTTAAGATGTTGTCTGATAAATACTGGTAAGGAATTAGTTTTGATTGATACGGGTATCGGCAATAAAAATAATGAAAAATTTACCAACATTTATCAGGTACAAAAAGAAATCAATTTAGAAAGGTCGTTAGCAACAATCGGCATCATTCCTAATGATATCAATATTGTTATTGATACCCATCTCCATTTTGACCATTGTGGCGGTAATACTAAAATTGATGCTGATGGTATAATTGTGCCAACTTTTCCTAATGCCCAATATTATATTCAAAAAGACGAATGGCAAGCGGCAAATAATCCTGACCGTCGTTCTCGAGCAAGTTATTTAAAAGAAAATTTTGTACCATTACAAGAGGCGAATTTAGTGCGCTTAGTTGATGGCGATGCAATAATCACTGAGGGTATTGAAGTTATTAAAACCTCAGCCCATACTTTTGGCCATCAAGTAGTCAAAGTTAGTTCTGAAGGACAGACACTAATCTATTGGGCAGATTTAATTCCCACGGCTTCACACTTAAATCTACCTTATTTAATGAGTTACGATTTATTTCCTTTACAGACTATGGAACAAAAAGAACGGTTGTTAAATCAGGCATTACGAGAAAATTGGATTTCGTTCTTTGAACACGACCCCCAAATCGGTATGGCATATTTGACCCAAGAAGAAGGGAAAATAAAAATTAGCTCGGTAATAGAGTAATATGTCAGACGAACAAACTTAATCTCCCATCTGTGTTAAAATATTATTGACTATTTGTTATTGATAAGCTGTATTCAAGTCCCGAGATATTGTTAATGGTTGAGAAAATTTGTTATAGTTAACCATATCTTCATCTTTTTTCTTTCTATAAGGTTCTATCAAGCCGTTTGGTTAATAATTGAGGTATTGTCAATATCGTTGGAAAATTATTATAAGTAATAGGTATACTTTTTGTAAGTTCTCAGTAAATGGTTTTATTGATACATACAATTTTCCACAACACTTGGTAATATCTCGGCAACCCCTCAACAATTTTCTTCTGTGGTGCTAACTCATCAGGATACTTTACTTAAAAGTAGAGTTAATTTTATGCTCAATAATTGAATAGTAATCTAATTAATTGTTTGGATGACAATGTGTTAGATAATCCAATCGGGTGTCCAAAGAGGTAATAGGGGAGGTGCTCCCAGGGCAGTCCTGTGGGGCATTTAAAAGATAATCAATCCGATTACTAAAAAAGCAACCTCGTAGGTCAGCTAATACTATGAGTTTATGTATGAACCGAAACAAATTGATGGGTGCTTGTAGAAAGAAAAAGGAAATACCTATTTATGATAGATTTCCGTTAATATTCTCATTATCTATATCGGATAGAAGGACAAAATAACTATCTATAAATAAATACCCATAAATATAAACTATAGATCTATCTATAATACATTTCTACTAATACTGACTATGTCTCTTGCAGAAAAAGAAGAGTTATATCTAACGATGAAAAATTTCCGCTAATTTTGACAATTTCTTTTTTATTTTTACCATAACACAGCATGTTTTCAATTTCCCACAATATTTAATTATATCTCTTTTCTGATTATTTCCCAGCGAGGGCTTGGTCTTCAGGTTAATGCCAAGGATAGTCTAAGTGGCTATCCCATAGATGACCCAGAGGATAACCTATGGGTATACCCACAGGATATCCGCCCTGTCTAACCACTATAGAGTCTAACCTATTGTCTAATAGATAATTAACTAAATTACCGACTCTACTTATAAGTAGAGTATCAACTCAATTATATACTGAATAACCTACTTAACCAAACCTCCTGTTTGAGTGTAAATAGTACGGCTTTTCCTGTTAAATTTCTGCTTTCTATTAATAAGTTTTTGTTGGTTTCTATAGGGTTCTTACGATTTTTATTACTGAAACTTATCAGAATACAAATTTAGTATTGGTTGATTTTATCTAAATCTCTGCTTTTTACTAATAAGTTTCTATCATTTTCTATAAGTTATTAACAATTTTTATTATTGAAACTTATCGGAGCACAAGTTTGGTATTATCTGTTTTTGTTAGAGTATCTAAAGTTTTTGTAATATGCAGATAGGAATTTATATGGGGCTCTCTACTTTAGAAATTTATATCAGAATTATTGTTGATAGTAAAGTTCTTGATGCTGGATGATTCTGTTTTTAACTGCTCTTTCACTTATCAGAAGCAATAAAGTAATAAAAGTAATATCAAGATGAAAGTTCGGGTAAAAGTTTTGGTAGTGTCTAATATTTTGTGTAAATTTAGTATTTGATATGTTAAGGCAAAAGATGTATTTTTTTCTTGGCTCTTAACCATTTAGTGTGGAAGAAAGACATAGCCTCAGATCCGCTACTTCCACATTTTTAATCCCACGGTGCCCCTCATTCGATAGACCATAATTTTTTTCTTTTAGGTTCCTGAGCCATTATCTAAAAATCTTCACCCCCTTTCAGACTCAACAACAGGCACTTTCCCAAAATGTTTTCAAAGAACAATCTTAAAAATTATATGCTCAACTCAGGAAAAGTCATGAGCCTTTTTCTTTTGTTTAACCATAATTAATAGAATATTATGAAAAAGGGGAGTAC
>CAYYPG010000061.1:0-6061 GCA_964473505.1 uncultured bacterium
CCATTATAATTAAATTTCATAAACTGTATAGTATGTGTTGGACATATTGCAAATTAAAATTGACATATTGGGTAAAATACAGTATAATCTTAATATAAGAAACTTGAGTTTTAATTAGATATTTGGATTGCAATAATTGATAAGGGGAATATTTTGCATATTGCCTCATATCTTTGAATAATTGATTAAAATTAACTTTTGCTAATTGAAAAACCTGTTTCACGTAACCATTATAATTAAATTTCATAAACTGTATAGTATGTGTTGGACATATTGCAAATTAAAATTGACATATTGGGTAAAATACAGTATAATCTTAATATAAGAAACTTGAGTTTTAATTAGATATTTGGATTGCAATATAACACGATGTGTTTTTAGATATGTTCTTCAGTCTCAAACCGGTCCCGACATTATTATTCCAATTATTTTTTTGATATGTTTATTCAATGATAGACTTTTGCTGTTTATCTTAATACTAAAAGCAAAAGATAAAGAACTTTAAATGTTACAATCCAACGCCTATATTATAATATAATCTTACGAAACAAAAGAAGTGTAATGGAAATATTAAAAACAAATAACCTGAAACTAACAACTAAATAAATGAACGAAACAACGCATAGATTTTGTTATTAACAATGTTATTTTTATTAATATTGACTATTGGTTTTATTGTCTGGGGGATTTGGGAATTGCATGCCCATTGGGCTAATGTAAAAAAGATTCCGATTCGGATACATGTCAATGGAACACGAGGAAAATCATCGGTCACTCGATTAATTGCTGGTGGCTTGCGAGCCAGCGGAATGAAAGTGATTGCTAAAACGACAGGTACTAAACCGAGATTTATTATTAGCAACACAGAAGAGTTTCCGATCAAACGATTAGGTAAGCCCAATATTGGTGAAGATAAGAAGATTTTTCGGCAAGCAGTAAAATATCAACCCGATGCGATTGTCTTGGAATGTATGGCTTTAGTTCCAGAATATCAATGGACATCAGCCCATCGAATTGTGAAATCTAATTATGGCGTTATTACTAATGCTCGTGCCGACCATCTGGATGTGATGGGACCAACTGTGCTTGATGTTGCGAAAAATCTTGCTAATACCATTCCTCAAGCCGGAAAATTTTTCACCGCAGACCCAATACATCTTAATGTCTTTCGCTCAAGAGCCGAAAAACTCAGAACTGAAGTATTTCTCGCTGACCCGAATTCAATTACTGATGAAGATATGAAAGGATTTTCTTATGTTGAGCATAAAGAGAATGTGGCTTTAGCTGTATTGGTTTGCAGTCATCTGGGCGTTGATAAGCAAACCGCATTGAAAGGAATGTATCAAACAAATCCTGACCCAGGAGTAATGCGTATCTGGACAATTCAAGACCGAAATAAAGAGATGCGGTTAGTAAATACTTTGGCCGCAAATGACCCGGATTCGATTTTCTTATTATGGGAAAGAGTAAAAAATTTAGCGCCAGAACGGATTGTCTTAGTCAATTGTCGTGATGACCGGCAAGACCGCTCATTACAATTAGGTGAATTGAGCGCACAAAAAATTAATGCCGACTGGTATGTAACTACCGGATTTTTAACCATGCCCTATATTAAAAAAGCTCAGAGTTTAGGCATCCCAAAACAAAAAATTGTAAATTTAGAAGGCAAATCACCTGACCAGATATACTCCCGAGTCTTAGATTTAGTCAAAAAGAACGCTTTGATCTTTGCCACCGGCAATATCGTTGGTTTTGGCGAAACTGTAATTGCTTACTTTGCCCAAAAGGGCGAAGAAATTGATTATACCCAAAGTGAAAAAAAAATAAAACCAATACAATCTGGAACAGATTCTTTTTAAGCATTAACCTAATTTTGGCACGAAATTTGATTATTATTTAACATGATTTAATATTTTGATTATTTGGTGATGCAACATGAATTATTTATGGCTTAATAATGAAAGGGATTGAAAAATGATAGTAGAAACGATTGGTTTAGGAATGTTAGCAAGTTTGTTTTTAACTGAGACTATCGGTTTGGCTGCAGGCGGCATTGTTGTGCCGGGATATATTGCGTTATATCTTCATCAACCGATAAAAGTTATTGCTACAACTTTTGTCGGAATCGTTACTTTCCTTATCATAAAATTTCTTGGTCAATTTATGTTATTGTATGGCCGACGGCTATTAGTGATTGCGGTGCTATTAGGTTATCTTTTAGGTTTCCTTTTTCGATTGTTTCCTAAAATCCATTTTGCGGAAGCGCGACTGGACATTACGACTATTGGGTATGTGATTCCAGGATTAATTGCTTATTGGATTCATCGGCAAGGAATTATTGAGACGATTACGACCATGACCATTGCTGCAGTTTTGACCCGATTAATTATTATCTTTCTTTCTCAAGGAAGAATTTTTCCGATGTGAGGCATCTTATGAAAAAACGAGTTGGTAAAGTCTCAAAGAGTGTTTTAATTGCCTTTGCCCTTTTGGCGATTTTGTTTTTTATCATTATTTCGGCAAGTATTCGTACCGTGAAAGCCAAGTTTTATGAAGAGAAATTAAAAGCTGGTCAGGTCTACTTATCCGCAATGGAGCTAATAAAAAAAGAACGAGTGCGTTTAGGATTACCAATTGACCCGATTAATGATCCAAATCAAACCGGACTTATTGGTTCCCAGTATACGACAATAACTTCTGAACGGAATGATTTGTCTTCGGTACTGACATCCACTGACCCTAATTTTCCGGCAATTTTCATTGAGCTCTTCAAGAAATTGAAATTAAAAGCCAATGATACGATTGCCGTAGGTATTGACGGAAGTTTCGTGGCCGCAAATTTAGCACTCTATTCGGCAATAAGGATCTTGGGACTGAGGCCGATTATTATCACCACTGTAAGTTCAGCAATGTGGGGCGCAAACGAACCCCAATTTACATTTCTCGATATGGAACGAGTTTGCTATCAAGAACAAATCTTTCCATTTCGTTCATTATATGCAACCTTAGGCGGTGAAGATGATTTGGGGCGTGGTTTTAGTTTCCAGGGTCGCGAAGAGTTAATTAATGCCTGTCAACGCAATCAGGTAAATTTAATCACTTCGGAAGATTTGACCTCTAATATTGCTAAGCGACTTCGGGTCTATTTGACCCCGGTAAGTGAGTCAATACTAAGAGACACGATAATTGATATCAAAAATATCTTATCCACATTACCTAAAGGCAAAACTCGTATCAAGGCTTTTGTTAATATTGGAAAATCTGTTGCCAATATTGGTGCCAATCAAAGCGTATCCATTCGAGAGAGACTAACTCAAGGTATCATAAAAAATAAAAATAAAAAGACTGACCCAAACTCGGTGATTTATCATCTATTAGAACGAGGAATTCCAATTATAAATATCACTGAAATCAATAAAATCGCGACCCAATATGGTATTCCGATAGCTGCGGTGCCCTTAAGCACATTAGGTAAAGGAAGGCTATTTGCGGAAAAACGCTATTCGGAAACATTAGCATTAATATTCAGTCTTATTATTATTGTTGTTCTTTTCTTTGTCATCAGATATGATTTAGAATATTATCTTATCAAGAAAAAGGAACCATAATGAAAATATCAAAAAGAAATAAACCAAAACTAATAACTAAAGACTTTGGTTATTTTAAGAACTCTGACAATGTCAATATTGGTCCAAAAGGCATGAAATACAGAAGCATAATTATTGTTTTTTTCTTGTGGGCCTTCGTGTCTCTTGAAAAGGATTTACTATGATGTTAGATCAAAAAATTAAGAACTTTAATTGTTGCGTTCCAAGGCTTATGAGAAAAAACATAGGGAAAATCTACTTTTGTTTGTTGCTTTTCTGCTTGGAAATAGGTTTTAAGGTTGTATGGGCTCAAGCTAATACATCCGCTTCAAATATAACAGTTAAAAAAATTACTGCGCGCACTATCATCAGTGTAGTGAAACGAGTTGAGCAGGAATACTACTGGTTAACTAAAGACAAGCCAATTGATGTTACCATAACCGGTCCGACTTATGTTAAAGTGTATACTCGTTTATTATGGCATGACAATATGACTGGTAAACAGAACTATCGTCTGCTTTTGGGGTCCGGAGAAGAACAAATTGGCCAGGATGAAAAATTACTATCCTTTGAGACGGAAAAATCCAATACCGCATTAGGTGAAAACAAAAGGCGTTATTCTAAATGGCGGTCATTCTATCTGGAAGTTCCGCAGGGAATAAACCAATACCAAATAGCGCTGGTTTCGGCTCCATCAGAGACTGTGGCTTTGCGTTTTAGTTTTGAAAAACCCAAAGAATATAAAAAAGTAACACCCGAATTACCTTATACAGAACTCAAATTTGTCGAACGGGAAAAAATCACGACTTATTACGAATTGACTGCCAAAAAACCGATTAAAGTAAAAATCACAGGACCAGTGATCTTAAAAGCGACTTGTCGTTTGAACTACGATTACACTTTAGAAGGTAAACAAAGTTACACGATTTCTGCATCGGTATCTGGCAAGGAATGGCAAGTTAAAAACTTTCGTACTGAAAAATCTCAAACTGGTATGTATAAAAACCTTGCGGCAATCATTCCGTCGAAGCCGAATAATTTCTATTTGGACGTACCGCCAGGTACATTTCTTATTGACTTTAACTTAAAAGCCGGATTCGCTAAAAGCGTGGGCATAAGTTTCTGGGTAAAATCGAAAGAGGCTTATGAATAAAAAATCAAAATATTGGATACCGCATATAGAGTTTGGAATTGAAAATTATAAATTCCGACCTGCGGTCTTGACTCTTATCTTTATACTTTCATGGTTGCTACCCGATTTCACCTATGGGCAATCGAAAGTTGTTAAGTTCTCTTCGGCCAGACGTAATCAATTGAGATTCACTCTCAGTTTTAATACAATTTATGATGATAACATCTTTCGATATTCTGATGATTACCTGTATGATTTTCAGCATCAAATTCGAAGTTATCGTTTTCCCTTTCGAAGCTGCGATGATTTTATTGTGTTGTTGAATCCATCCCTGAGGATATCGGGATTTTTAATGCCAAAATCCATAATCCCAATTTCCCATTTCTACTTGAACTACAAACAATATCAATATACGATAAATGCTGAAAAATCCTATCAGATATTTTCCATGGCGGTAAACCAATCGTTCACCAAAAAATTTTCTTCTGAAATTGAGTATCTCTATATACCGCGTTATCTAATCCGTTATTATCAAGATCCGCTGAGCAATATCGGTTCAAGTGCATCAACTAAATATATTCCGTGTTTATTTTCGGAGCATCTTTTTACGGTGGAAATGGTCTATAAATTAACGACATTTTTAAGCGGTTCATCTAATGTTAAACCATTTTTAAGATACGAAATTGATAATTATGAACGCAATTTTGATTTTTATGATAGCAAGGCGATAAGATATGGAGTTAATGTGTCATCCGTAATTATAAAAAAACTTTCCTTAGAACTATCAGCCGAGCAAAAGCATAACTGGGCAAAAGGACCAAAACCTGATATATCATATCTTGAAACCAATTTTACTTTAGGGGCTAAGTATTTAATACCGAAGTTCTGGCATGACCAAATCCGCAAGTTAAAAATTGGCATTGATGTTGATTGGGCAATAAGAAAATATACGACCCAAAACACCTATCAGACTGACCCGTTTCATCGAGACCGCACAGATAATAAATATGGTTGGAAAATTAATTTAAATTACCAACTCTCAAAAATGATAGAATTACATGGTAAATACGAACAAGAATTTCGTAAGGTTAAATCACCATATCGGGCTGATATTGATGACATTAAAGATTATAAAAACAACCAAATTGGTATCGGTATAAAGTTAATCACGGAGATTAAATGAAAATAATACCAATATATCGTGTATTACAAATAGATGACATTAAAGATGAAAAAAAACCAAATTGGCCTGCCTTTTTGGCCTGCCTTTATGGTATCAGTATAAAGAAGTTAATCACGGAGATTAAATGAAAATAATACCAATATATCGTGTATTACAAAT
>CAYYPG010000061.1:6161-12538 GCA_964473505.1 uncultured bacterium
GACATTAAAGATGAAAAAACAAATTGGTATCAGTATAAAGAAGTTAATCACGGAGTTCAAATGAAATCAAAATTAACATATTCTATATTACAGACCGGAGCTCTCTTATTGATAATATTTTTCGTTTTGGCTAATTGTAAAAAAGTAATCGAAAATCAGAATTTCTATATTGTTAGCAAAATCAGTAATCCCGGATATGCACAGTCAGTTTATGTGACTAAATTAAATAATAAACCATATGCCTTTGTTGCCTCGGGACAAGCTGGATTAGTTATCTACGATGTGGATAATATTGAGCAGCCCCAAGTTAAAGCTCAATGGATGGATTCGATCAATACTTGTTGGTCAGTAACCACTAAAAATAATTATGCGTATTTGGCTTACGGTTCAAAATTATATGTTAAACTGAATATCGCTAACATCGATAGCATCCGAGTTGCTGCTTGCTTCACCAGTTTGGGTTTTGTGGCTTATGCTTATGATATTTTTGCAACGGACACAAATTATATTAGTATCGCCGGCCGGGAACGATTTATGATTTATGATTTGACCGACCCGATATTTCCAGATTACCGAACTTTATGGTTTCCTCGTTGCGTACGAGGAGTCTTTGTTGTGGATTCCTTAGCCTATCTGGCGTGCGAACAATTGGGACTTGTTATCGTAAACACCAAATTTGCTCCTCAAATGTCTTGTAATTTAGTTTCCTCGAAAGACACTCCTAGTAATGCTCGGGGAGTTTTTGTGAAAGATAATACCGCATATGTTGCTGATGGTCGGTTTGGATTGGTGATTATCGATGTTAGTATTCCGATATCTACGGTGATATGTGGTAAAATTGATTTGCCGGGTTATGCGCATCGGGTATTTGTGAAAGATACCTTAGCCTATCTAGCGTGTGGTGATGCTGGACTGTGTATTGTTAATATCAAACAAAAAGATAAACCCTTCTTAGTGGAAACAGTTAACACATCTTATGCCCAAGGTGTCTTTGTCAATGACCAAGATATAATTTTTGTGGCTGACCGTGATGAAGGATTAATTATTATTAAACAAAAAACTCATTATTAATATGACAAAAACTATGCACAAGAAAAATCAAAATTTAAAGACAATACGGTTAATTCGTAATCTTAGTCGAAAACTGAACCGTTTTTTAGAACACCGAAATACTTATTCATCTCGAGGGAGTATTCTCGGTATCTGGAGTTTTCTCGTCTTTAATTTTCTAATTACTGATTTATGGGCAAGTGGTATTTTCCAACAAGAGCCCATCACGATACCAATACTAAGCGAATTTTCTCTCATCAAGAAGTCTTCAGATTTAATTGAAGTCGAAACAAAAATTCCTGAAAGCGAACTCGAGAGCAGAGATTTCAAAGACCGATTAATTAATGAGTTTATTGAAAACTCGACAAAGGATATCTACCGAGGAAAATTGCTTGCAATAGACGAAAAGAGTCTTCCTGAAATTAGCATCACAAAAATTGATTCTGTTGTTATTCCCCTTACCAATGCCTTTGACTGGCCTTTTAAGCCGATACCTGATAATGAAAAACCGATGGTAGCTTTAGGCAAACCGGGTAAATTAGGAAGATTACATGTTGTGCCCATAGCGGTTAAACAATTTACTTGGAAAGATAATTATCTTATATGTTATCATAAGGTAAATCTGAAAATCCGTAATTTCCAATCTGAAAATTACCTATCGCATTCTTGGTCTTGTGCCTGGTCAGATTTATATAAAAGTGTATTATTGAATTGCGAGACTAACTTGGACAAGTTAGGCTCTGCGGAAAACAGTCAAGGATTTGAGGCAAAATATCTGATTATAACGCCTGATGCACTCTATAATGATGACCTTTTAAGTTTTGCTCAATGGAAAGAATTTAAAGGTTATTCAGTTACAATCAAAAAACTTTCTGAAATTGGTTTTAGTTATACTGCAATTAGAAATTATATTGTGCAGTTTTATAATGCAAATCCCCAATTAGAATATGTGCTGTTAGTAGGTTCTGCCAGCGCTTTGCCAAGTATACCGATACCGGGTACTTCGAACATTGGCGACCATCTTTATAGTTGTGTTTCCGGCAATGATTTGTACCCGGATCTGTTTATCGGTAGATTACCTGCGACCAATACAGCTGAACTTGCGGTAATGATTGCTAAAATCATCGGTTATGAAAAGCGGCCTGAGACTCAAGATACTTCATGGTTTCGCAGGGCATTAATGGTTGGTACTCAGTATTCGGCAACTGCGGTAGTTTGGACCGCATTAGCGACGCTTCGTTGGACTCGAGATCTTTTTTTACAAAAGGGCTATTTAAGAGTAGATACGGTCTTTGATCCACCGTATACTAGTGGTGTGGGCATAATTGATACGATTATTACTAATGGTGTAACATTTATTAATGGTCGAGGTTGGGGAAATCGTTATGGATGGGACCGACCAACATTCCGTACTGAGCATATTGCTCTTTGTAATAATGGTTGGAAATTACCGATTATAACCAGTTTCTATTGCGCAACCGGCAATTTTGCGTTTGAAGGTTGTTTTGGAAAAGTATGGTTATCGCAGGGAACGCCTCAACAACCTAAAGGTGCAGTTGCTTTTTATGGTCCAACTTATGGCACAACATCCACTCGATTTAATAACTGCCAAAATCATGGGGTCTATTGGGGCATTTTTAATGAAGGACTATCTCTTTGCGGACCAGCAATGTTTCGGGGTAAACTGGAAATGATGGCAAATTTTGTTGAACCCAATGATTCAGTTAGTCTGAGAATCCATGTCTGTACTTATAATCTGCTTGGCGACCCATCTTTACAAATGTGGATAGGGAAAGTGCCTGAATCTCTATATGTTAATTACTTAGGTGTATCACCGAACCAGTCAATACCAGTGGGCACAAGTCAGTTTTCGGTTGCAGTGCATAATCGGTTAGGTCAACCAATTGCCAATGCTTTGGTTTCGCTTTATAAAAGAAACGAGATTAAAGCGGTGAAGAGGACTAATAATAATGGAATCGCTGATTTTAATATTACAACGCTATCTGTGGATACATTATTTGTTACGGTTTCTGGCCCAAATTATATACCATATCAAGGAATGGTTTATGTTGTATGCTCCGAGGCTTATGTCGGCTATTATAGCCATTCAGGCAATTTGATTTCGGGACAAACTGTAAACCTTTCAGTCAGTTTAAAAAATTATGGAACCGAACAATCAGCAACAAATACCATTGCGGTCTTAAGGTGTTTTGATCCTGGTATTCTGATGATTGATTCAGTCAAAAACTATGGTGATATTGCAGTCGGTCAAATTGTAACCAATACTTTTAGTCTTGTGGTTGCCCCTAATTGTACGAATGGACATAATGTTAATTTTCAATTATTGATTTCCACTAACAGTGCTAATTATCAAGGTGGTTTTAGTGCTTATGTACGTTCAGGAGAGTTGTCTTATCTTCGGCATCAAATTATTGACGCCAATAATCAGGTTTTAGAACCTGGGGAAACAGCAAATCTTTTAATAAAGATATATAATCGGGGGAGAGAAAACATCAACAATGTTACTGGAATTTTACGCTTTGCCAACCCTTCGGCAATTAGAATTTTGGACTCAATAGGGTACTTTGGCAATATCGGTGTTCGAGATTCGATGCAAAATAGCGCTGATTTGTTTACGCTCCAAGCCAGTTCTCAAATTGCTGTGGGACATCGGTTCTTTTTGCAATTAGTGTTAAGAGGTGCTTTAAATTACGAGCGGATGCTAAATATACCAATAGTGATTGGTGTGGTGAATAATAGTTCGGTAGCCGGTCCGGATGCTTATGGTTATTATGCTTATGAGAACATTGATATCGGATATAATGAAACGCCTATCTATCAATGGTACGAAATAGACCCGAATTACGCAGGAGGGGGAACTAAACTTCAATTACGAGATGATGCAATCAAGACAATAAATTTACCGTTTAATTTTAAGTTTTATGGTCGAAATTATAATCGGATTTCGGTATGTTCAAACGGTTATCTCGCAATGGACTCGACCGCGATTTCGGACCCGTACAATTGGTCAATGCCCAGTCCTTTAGGTCCGCCTGCAATGATTGCCGTGATGTGGGACGACTTTCATCCCGATACAATGGCAGCATCTGGAGTCTATTATTTTTATGATGTAAGTAATCATCGGTTTATAATCCAATGGTCGAGAGTGCATCATGTCCATGGTTTTAGAACCCCGGAGATTGGTGAATTGCAAACATTTCAAGTTTTACTCTTAGACCCGATTTATTATCCGACAATAACTGGTGATGGCGTAATTATTTTTCAATATAATGAAGTTTATAATGATGATTCGACTTATGATGATAATCATAATTATGCTACGGTGGGAATTGAGAATTATGAACAGACCATTGCGACACAATTGACTTTTGCTAATCAATCACCTTCTTGCGTCGGACCAATAGTAAGTGGTCGGGCAGTGAAATTTACTACCAATCCACCAGATACTTTCACCGCTTTAGAAGGTCCAACAGAAATGCGCTATCCGCAATTTCGGTTTTATTTAACTCCCAATCCGACAAGAGAACAAACAACGCTTAATTATTACTTACCATATTCGGGAATAGTTAATATTAGTGTTTATGATGTTACCGGAAAATTAGTTGGCGTTTTACATGCAGCAAAGGAAAATGCTGGTTTTCATAAAAGGTCAATAGACAAAAAAAAACTACCAACGAAATCCGGGGTTTATTTTGTTAACTTGACTTTGAACAATAATAAGAGTATAATTAATAAGAGCCTGAAAGTAATTTTTTTAAAGTGATAATGGTAGAAAGTCTGATATCGAAGAAACCGACCGCAAAAGGTTCGATATCGATAAATTTAATAAAACCTTGAAAGTAATTTTTATTAGAGGTAATGGCAATGATAAAAATAATACCGAAAAATCAAACTGCAAATGGTTCCGTATCCATAAATTTTAAGATTGATTTTTTAAGATTAACTGTTATTCTATTGTCAATCGTGATTATTTTTTTGCCGTCGAGCGAAGCTCGCAACTATCACGGTGCGGCTATTGCATCTAATAATCGAGACGCTTGGGTTTGTGCGATTGATACTAATTTTGTCGGTTATACACCTGACTGTGGTTTAACTTGGATTGACCAGAGTTTTCCAACTGAAAGATTCTTTTTTGATGTCTTCTTTCTTGACAGTCTTTCTGGTTGGCTTGGCGCTCATTGGGGTTATATTTTTCATACGGAAGATGGTGGTAAGAACTGGTCAATTCAAACTATGGGTATTGCTAAATGGGTGGCGCGCATCTTTTTTATTGATGCGGCTTATGGCTGGGCGGCTTGTGGTGGTGCAATTGTTGGAAAAACAACGGATGGTGGTCAATATTGGGAACAGATTAATCTGCCCGCAACCTTTCCTTATGATACCGCTGATATTTATGGAATCCATTTTATCAATCGGCAAAAAGGCTGGTTCTGCACCGGCTGGTATCCTACTTGGGTCAATGATACTCTACAATATTTAGGTGGTCAAGGAATCATTGCAACATCTAACGACAGTGGTTATACCTGGCAATTATTAAAAAGAGATACCGTGTATGACTTTTTTGATATTAAGTTCAAAGATGCATATACCGGTTGGGTTGTTGGTGGTAATGATCGAAATATGTCTGCAGTTGTGATGAAGACGCAAGATGGTGGTGCTACTTGGTCTTGCCTTACGATTCCTAATTCTGCAAGGTATTTACGGGCTTTAGAATTGGTCGGAGACCGACATCTATGGGCAGTAGGTAGAAACGGGACAATTATTTATTCGCGTGATGGCGGCAATACTTGGGTAAGTCAAATCAGCGGTGTTGATACGACACTGTTTGATGTTGATTTTGCCGATACTTTGCACGGAATTATTGCGGGTAATGGTTATGTCCTTTATACGCATAACGGTGGTAATACCTGGCATATAGCACAAGTGGGAATTGAAGAGCCTCCCTTGACTTTTAATGTTTATCCGTTTCAGACCAAGCGCTCATTGATAGAGGTATATCCCAATCCTGCAAGAACATATCTTGCTATTCGTCTGACTGGTTTTAATACAGACCCAATTGACCAAGTTGCTTGTGCTGACCATATAAAAATTTGTGATGTGTCAGGGAAAACAGTGAAAATTTTGGAAGTGAACACAAAAAATAAAGAAATAAAATGGGACTTAAAAGACACTTATGGTAAATTTGTACCTTGTGGTATCTATTTCTGTGTTTTCGAGTCTTCAGATGGCTACTTAAGCCAAAAGATAGTTATCTCACAATAAAGGAGCTATAATGAAATCTCTGAAAAATGCTCACAAGACCCCAA
>CAYYPG010000062.1:0-12333 GCA_964473505.1 uncultured bacterium
TCAAAGTTGGAATTAAAGTTGCGGTTTCTAAGTTGGAACGACATTTCTCTTGACAATAATTATATTTAACGATATAATTTTAAGATTTTTATATAATAATTAGACAATAGGAGGCAACATGAGAAAGCTTTATGTTGTATCAGTTGTAATTTTGTGTCTATGGTTTATTTTCGGCCAAGTCAATGCTCAGTCAACACTGTTGCCCGAAGCGAAACTGAATAATCGTCCTTGTCTTTTGGACGGCACGATTGAACCTCAATCCGGCACGGTCCGCAATGTTTATATTGCTTCTGTGCGTTATTATGACCCAGATGGTAAAGGGCCATCCCGAATAGAAGTTTATGTTGATGATATTGGTTATCCTCTAAAAAGGAAATCGGGCAAACCTAATGATGGAATTTATCAATGCAAACTGACACTTCCTCCAGGTGAGCATTCATACTATTTTTATGCGGAAGATGAATATGGTAAACCCGCACGTTTACCACGCTATAGCGCGAAAAAAGGACCTTTAGTCGGTATTACCCGGCCACTTTTAGAACGCGCCCGCTTGACTAAAGGTGGCGTATATCAGAAATCCGGAACGGATAAAACTCTTTATACTTTTACAGTGAACTATTATGACCCAAATTGTAAACCACCTAAAGAAGTTGCGACATATGTTAACGGTATTAAATATCCCATGCGTCTCCATAAAGGTTTAGCATCAAATGGAACTTATATCGCAACTTTAAAGTTTCCTGCTGGCAAACATGCCTATTATTTTCGAGCGATTGATTATTTGAATAATTGTATTTCCCTACCGGAGCAAGGTTTTATTCGCGGGCCTGAAGTTGCTGAAACCTATAATTCTCCACCAAAACTATTTGATGTAAAGTTAGACCCAATTATTGGTTATAAGCCAACTGCTTTTACTTATTATGTGACTTATCTTGATGAGGATTTTGATGTCCCTTCTCTAATTCAGATTGTGATTAATGGTGAGGTTTATCCCTTAAAACTAAAGCAGGGTAAGCCGTATAATGGTGTTTATACATTTAAAACTCATCACTATCTTGGCAACTATCACAACTATTACTTTTATTGTGAGGACGGTCGTGGAGGTAGTTGCCGAGTTCCTGCAACCGGCAATTTTCACGGACCGGTTGTTGTAAGATAAATCAAACAATGGAGGTCAAATGATAACAAAAAACAAATGGCAAAAATATCCAGTCTATTTAATATTAGTTCTGTGTGCAATTACCTTGGTTATTTTACCTGTCAGTTGTAAAAAGAAGAATCGTGCACCAGAAAAACCAACACTTTCAGGTCCAAGTACGACCTATGACGGCAAAACTGAACTCTATACTGCAAAAGCCAAAGACCCAGATAAAAACGAAGTTCGTTTTATTTTTAATTGGGGTGAAGGTTTTGTTGATACTTCTGATTATGTCGCATCTGAACAAGATTATCAGACCGGATATGCTTTCCAATCCCCTGGAGTTAAAACAATTAAAGTTATTGCTCAAGACATCAAAGGGTTGATCTCCCCTGAATCCGACCCACTTAATGTCAATGTTCAAGTCAACTACAAACCTACAGTCGATTCAGTGATTACATTAACACCTTCGGATTCTTTTATGGCCGGTAAACCTATTGTATTTTCCACTATTGCCCGAGATACAACTGACTCGGTTTATGTTAAATTTTTGTACAAAAGAAAAACTGTAGCTACATATGATACTTTACGTCGCAAAGGACCTGCACCTTCACCATTTACATGTACTACCTCTATAACATTTAACACACCTGATACATATATTGTCCGGGCTATTGCCATAGATACCAAAGGTAAAGAGTCTGATACATCAAAAGCAGTAAAATTATATATTTCGGGACCAAGCATCTCTACGATTACTGCAAGTGATGATATTATTATCTCAGGTGCCTATGTCTACTTTTCAGTCAATGCTTACAGCGCAGATTCGGTTCAAGTCCGCTTTATGCACCGCAAGAAAAATGTTACAACCTGGACTCTAAGAAGTTGGCGAAGTTATCTACCTTCGGGTTCAACATTTGAAGATACAATGACTTTTACCACAACCGCAACTGACACTTATATAATACGGGCAATTGCTAAAGATAGTCGAAATAACTATTCTGATACTGCGCCACCGGTGCAATTAGTAGTTATTACTCAAGGAGCAATCCGTCCTACGATTGACAGCATCGTTGGCCCAGGACCATCGCCATGGGCTTCTTTTGCCCGAGGCACAACTCCTTACAGGTATCTACCTTTTACCACAATTGCCTATGATCCGGTAACTGATAGTGTGCAGGTAAGATTTATGTATCGTAAATCAAATGTTGCGACATATACATTAAGGTCATGGTTACCCCGTAAACGTTCTGGTTCGATATTTAAGGACTCTCTCAATTTCGCAGTTCCGACTACAAAACCAGATACATATATTATTCGTGCCATCGCTCGCAATAAATTAGGTTCATTATCTGATACAACCCCACCATTTATGCTAATAGTTGTTGGTTGGGAATTCCAGATTCCTGACGAATACCCATTCACCAGTTCCCCGGCATTAGGACAAGACGCATACAACCGTTGGAGAATATTTATTGGTGCTCAGGATGGTTATTTTTATGCAATTGACCCAGCAACCGGCACACAAGTCTGGAGAGAAGCAACCGTTTCTGCTGGATACCCTAATTATGAAGAAGTACTAATCAATGCTTCACCTGCAGTTAATCAAAGTTTAGGAAAGGTTTATTGTGGCTCTGAAGAAGGCGAACTTTATTGTATCTCAACTGGGGGAACAACACGATGGCGTTATCCTGATAGTTCTTATGATGGTTTAACTTTCAATGAATACGGTTCTTCTGCCGCCATTGGAGCCGATGGTCGAATATTTGTCGGCTGCGACGATTGTTTTTTATATGTGCTTCGTGATAATGGTTCAAGTGCTGATACCATCAAAAGATACAACGCAAAATTAGAAATTGCATCTTCACCCGCTATTGATGCCCAAGGTTTTGTCTATTTTGGTGATGATTCAGGTTATGTAACAAAACTAAATCCTAACGGTCTACTTCAATGGCGCCGTCGAATTGGAATAGGTGTTCAGTCTTCACCCACAGTTGTTTCTCAGCCCGACAACCGACTTTATGTGGGAACTGATGACGGCTATCTCTATGCTTTAAGCACAGCAACCGGCACACCGATTTGGACTTCACCTTATCAGGCGGGTGATGGTATTCGGTCTTCACCTGTAATCGGTACTAACGGAAATATTTATTTTGGGAGCGATGACGGTAAACTTTATGGAATTACTCCTAATGGAACTACGGTATCAGGATTTCCCGTACAATTAAGCGATGAAGATATCTCCTCAACACCAGCAATTGCTTCAGATGGTACAATCATCGTCTATACAAATGAAGACAAAGTGTATGGCGTCAGCCAATCCGGTAATATCCTATGGCAAGTTACTCTGGCATCTGCTAAAAAATCCTCTTTCCGACCAATCAAGCGGTCAAAATTTGATGTTTTTCAACCTTCTCCCACAATCGGTCCTGACGGTACAATTTATGTCGCTTCATCTAATGGTGGTGGTATTTTTGCAATTAAAGGAATGGTGCCCGGCTTAGCAACAAATTCTCCCTGGCCTAAATTTCGACATGATATTCGAAACACCGGCCGCGCTAATGCACCACTTCCATAAATTCGCAAAAAATGACTTAACCCCCGGTTAAAACCGGGGGTTTTTATTTTGGCAAACTCTAAAACTGAAATTTCTAAATGGATAATTATAAAACAGGCGCAGTGTCAAGACATTGTATCTCTTGCAAACGCCTAATTCTACAGTTAGTTTATTTAACATTATCAGAGTATCATATCAGATTTTTATCAGTAATCTTTGGCATCTGTTTTTTAAGATACTCAAGAGGCATCAGAAAGTCATGTTTGAAATGTTCTGGTAGATTGTTGTAACAATTGGAACGGATTTTTTTAACTTTTTAATATAATACTTATGATGAATATTTTGCACAATGTTTCATATTTCTAAAATTAACCTTTACTCAACCATTATTTTTCTCGCATAAACTCTACAGTATGTATTGGACACATCACAAAGAAATCTTGACAATTATTCAATTGTAATCTATATTAATTCATTGAAAAATATAAACTTTAAATAGATATTGGAGGAAAAAATGAAGTTACTAAAATGGTGTTTTATTAGTTTAATCGCCATTATTAATTTAAATTACGCCGATATTATCCTGACGGCTCAATTTCAAAATTTAACCACGCCAAAAGAAGAACCAATGAACCAGACTATTTATATTGGGAAAAATTCGGTAAGAATAGATATAAAGAATGAAAAATCAGATCTGACGACAATCTTTCTTGGTGACAAGCATGTTTTTTGGATAATTGACCACATGAACAAGACTTATACTGAAATAAATCAAGAAGACTTAGAAAAAATGCAAAGTACTATTAGCGAAACATCCTCAGTGATGGAAAAGACACTAAAAGATTTGCCTCAAGCACAACAAGAAAAAATAAAGGGAATTATGAAGAACTCCGCAGAAGCAAAATCCAAAATTATTTTCAAAAGAGTTTCCCGTGGTGAAAAGGTTAATCAATGGCTCTGTGATAAATATAATGGATTTATCAAATCCCAAAAAGTTATGGAACTTTGGACAACAGATTGGAAAAAATTGGGTATTAAACTGGAAGATATTAAGGTATTGGATAGAATGCATACATTTATTGAAAAAATGATAAAAAACGTTCCTTCTCTCTATGCCATTGAAACGGAGAAAAAAGATGGTCTGTACCTTGGTGCGCCAGTAAAAGTTCTCGAATACGAAAAAGGAAACGTTCGAAGTAAATATGAATTAAAAGAAATTCGGTTCGAAGAATTGTCACTGCCGGTATTTTTACCACCACCCAAATATAAGCGAGAAAAATTTGGTGCTGATGGTCAATAAAGTCTAATAAATTTTTATTTATAATTACTTCAGGATAATGAGATTTGGATTTCATATATCAATTGCAGGTGGATTTAGAAAAGTTGTTGATCGAGCAATAGAAAAACAATGTCAGACAATTCAAGTATTTTCCCGAAACCCTCGAGGCTGGCAATATCCTAAATTAGATAAAAATGATATAAAAGAATTCCAACAGAAAGTTACGGAATCAGGAATTAGTCCGGTCTATGTACATATGCCCTATTTACCCAACTTAGCGACCCCTGAAAAACGATTATTTCAAAAGTCCCTTTCTTCACTTATTACTGAATTAGAACGAACGGAAACTTTATCCGCCCAATTTCTGATTATGCATATTGGTAGTCGAATGTCCTCTTCAGAACCTGAGGCACTAAAAAGAGTATGCGAAGGTATTAACTACGCATTTACCAAGGTTAAAAATTCTGTAATATTACTCTTAGAAAATACCTCAGGCATGGGCTCAGAAATTGGTTACAATTTCGCTCAGATAAAAATTATTTTTGATAATATTGATGAAAACAATCGACTCGGTGTAGTTTTAGATACCGCCCACATTTTTGAAGCCGGTTATCCGGTTCATACGAAAACGGGTTTAGACAAAACTTTAAGAGAATTTGATGAACTCGTTGGTTTAAAGAAATTATATCTCCTGCATCTCAATGATTCTAAAACAGATTTAGGCTCAAAAATCGACCGACACTGGCATATAGGCGAAGGCAAAATTGGGAAAGAAGGCTTTAGAAGTATTATTAATCACCCGTTATTGAGACATCTGCCAGGAATAATGGAGACGCCAAGAACTGATGATAAAGAAGACCTAAAAAACATGAAAGCAATAAAAGCCCTAGTAAATTCCTGATTAGATTATTTACAATTAGTCTCGAAGCAACTCCCTTGATTTTCGTCTTCCCAAATTTCCACTTTTGTAACCGGAAATTTCTTTTTTATCTTATTATAAAAATATTTTGCTAAATTCTCTGCTGTTGGATTAAAACTATATACATCATTCAAACATTTATGGTCAGGTAAAATTGACTGTAGATAATTTTTAATCTCTCTAAAATCATAAGTAATTCCAGATTGAGATAATCTACGACTTTTAATATGAACAATAATTAAATAGTTATGTCCATGAATTTCCTCACATTTCCCTTGATAGTGTTCAAGATAATGCGCAGCACTAAATTTTTGTTTAACGATAACTGTCCACGGCATAATTAAGTAAACCAAAATAGTTGCAAAAGTCAAGTCCTAATAAAACAACAAGTTTTATCCCCAGTTTCAAAACCACCTTATCTTACTTTAAGTTATAATTGATAAGTTGCCACAAACATATTTCTTTGTTTTATCGATGTATTACGAAACCAGTAATCGCAAATAAAGAATGCCGTATGAATTGATATTAAAATAATCTTAGGGTTTTGTACCACAACAAGTAAAAAAGAAAGCGCAAATTCAATGAGAATTGTACGCCGAAGACTACAACGTCAATAAGCGATCGGATTATTTGAGGCTTCAGTAGCATTTGAGCATCGTTAAAGCCTGACATCAAATAATCGGAGTTAATTGAAAACAGACCAATTATTTAGGTCTCTAAAATATCCGTGGCTGATAAGTAAAAATAAAATTTGAACTTTAGTCACTCATTGACTTTTTATTATTATAAAATTATAATTGCCACATGAAAGCAACTAAGAAAAGCAAGAAAATTCGAAATATCTTTTTATTAACAATTTTAATTTTGTCTTTTATTAGTGGCATAATTTTTGCTGCGATAATTAGTTTACGCAGTGATTTGCCATCTCCTGAAGAAATCAAAAATTATCAACCGCCGGCTTCCACTAAGTTACTCGATTGTAAAGGAAGATTAATTTGCGAATTTTTTCAACAGCGTCGAACGCCGGTTCCTTTAAGTCAAATCCCGCAAATGCTAAAAGATGCATTAATTGTTGTTGAAGATAAAAGATTTTATTCCCATTGGGGTATTGATATTATTCGTTTTTTTGGTGCTTGGTTTCGCAATATAAGGTCCTTACGCTTTGTTCAAGGTGCAAGCACAATTACGCAACAACTGGCTCGTAATATGTTTTTAACACAAGAAAAGACCATCCGTCGTAAAATAAAAGAAGCATTATTAGCCTTAGAATTAGAACGCAATTATTCCAAAGATGAAATCTTGGAACTTTATTTAAATCAGGTATATTTTGGTCATGGGGTTTATGGCGTTGAAGCTGCAGCCCAAACTTATTTTAATAAATCGGTCAAAGACCTTAATCTACCTGAATGTGCCTTAATTGCGGCTTTACCTAAAGCACCTCATATCTATTCACCATATGTTAACCCGTCAGCAGCATTGAAACGAAGAAATCTCTTTTTAAGAATGCTTTATAAAGCAAAGAAAATCTCTGAATCTCAATTAGAACAGGCACTTTCAGCACCAATGGGAGTTCTGCCTAAAACTGCGATTAAAAATGAAGCACCATACTTCGTTGAAGAGGTAAGAAAATATCTGGTTAGCCGATATGGTGATGACTTCATTTATAAAAGTGGAGCAACCGTTTATACAACCTTAGATTTAGATTTGCAACAGAGTGCCAATCAAGCGCTTCTATCTAATCTTGAAAAAATCGAAAAGACTTATAATCTTCCTAACAAAAAAGCCCGATACGATTCACTGGTCCTAAAAGACACGCTCTTAAAGCCAAATTATTTGCAAGGGGCTTTAGTTGCCATTGATCCTAAAACCGGTTATATTCGAGCAATGATTGGAGGCCGCGACTTCCGTCAAAGTCCTTTTAATCGCGCAACCCAAGCAAGAAGACAGGCTGGTTCTGCATTTAAGCCATTTGTGTACACTGTAGCCATTGACCAAGGTTTTACTCCTGCGGATTTAGAATTAGATGAGCCTTTTACAATAAACATTCCTGGTGTTTCCGAACCATATATTCCAGTAAACTTTGACCGTCGCTTTATGGGTAAAATGACTTTACGACGAGCATTGGCACTATCACGCAATGTTGTTGCGGTTCGCCTGATAAGTAAAATTAGTCCTGAAGTTGTTGTGCAATATGCGACACGAATGGGTATAAGCACCCGACTTCAACCTGTCTATTCTTTAGCACTTGGCTCTTGTGATGTATCTTTAATTGATATGATATCGTCATATTGTGTATTAGCCGATGGTGGTTATAAAATAAAACCAATCTATATTCTTAAAATAACTGACGCGGATGGACATATAATTGAAGAAAACATGATTGAAGTTGAACCAGTAATTAACTCTAATGTTGCTTATGTCGTCACCAATATGCTCAAAAGTGTTATTGATGAAGGAACGGGATCTGCGATCAGAAAATTGGGATTTCGCTATCCCGCAGCCGGTAAAACTGGAACGACTGATGATTTTACAGACACTTGGTTTATTGGTTATACCCCTGATTGTGTTTGTGGTGTTTGGGTCGGTTATGACCAAAAAAAGACTATCTTTCATAATGCCACTGGTGGTGGAATAGCAGCTCCAATCTGGGCTGATTTTATGAACAGAATTTCTAATTACCTCTCGGGAAATGATTTCCCAGTACCAGATAGTATTACTGTTTTGCCGGTCTGTGATTTAACCGGGCTACTTGCAACATCTCGATGTCCTAAACTTAGAAATGAAGTCTTTATTTTAGGACATGAACAGAAAAACGAATGCAAGTATCACACAAGCAGTGAGGCGCTACAAGAATTCCAAACTCCTGATTATAAAGAAACCGAAGGATTTTAATTGCGACAATTTCTTTACCGAAAAAGGATGTAAAGATATTATTAATTTGAAATTGTGTACTAAAAAACATCGAATTCTATATCCCAATAACAGTCAAAAAAACTATGATTTATCGTCGCCGATATTTGCAATTTACCAAAAACTTTATGATTATTATGGTCCGCAAAACTGGTGGCCAGCCGAATCTGATTTTGAAGTTATTGTTGGTGCTATTTTAACCCAAAATACCGCCTGGCAGAATGTTGAAAAAGCAATTCAAAATCTTAAAACCTATAACCTTTTAACTCCCCAAAAACTTTGGGCGATTTCTGAAAAAAAACTCTATCCCATAATAAAACCCTCAGGATTCTATCGGTTAAAAACAAAACGACTAAAGGCATTTCTCGATTTCATGTTCAAAAAATACGACGGCAGTATTAGCAATTTAAAAAATCAGAAATTGTCAATCCTAAGAAAAGAAATGCTTGAAATCTCTGGTATCGGCGAAGAAACTGCTGATTCAATCTTACTCTATGCCTTAAAAAAACCAGTTTTTGTAATTGACGCCTACACCCGAAGGACTTTTTCCCGGCATAATTTCTTTGATTATAACACCGCCTATTCAAAAATCCAAGAAATCTTTATGAGACAGTTACCGAAATCAGTAAAAATTTATCAAGAATATCATGCCTTATTGGTTAAATTGGCTAAAGATTATTGTCAGACCAAACCCAAATGTTCTAAATGCCCAATGCAACACCAATTCCTTAAAATCCGAAACGTATTGATTAACAAATGATTATTTACTTTTTGGTTATTCTTAATTTCACCCAATTGGATACAATCCGCGCCACGGTAAAGCCGGAATCAACTAAAATTGTCTATTATACCAGCAAGAAAATCACTTATTTGCTTCAAGCCGAACGAATAATATTACTCGATTCCGCCCAAGTAAAGTATAGCGACCTTGAAGTAAAAGCCGATTCCATTGAATATGACCTAAAGACAAAAACTTTGAGCGCTTACAAGAATGTTCGTTTTACCACCAGCACAGAAATCATTGACGGTAAAGAATTACATTATAATTTGAAATCTAAAAAGGGATTAATGCTCCGGGCAAAAACTAATGTCGCTGATGGTTTTTTTGAAGGAAATGAACTATGGTTAATCAAAGAGAAAACCCTACAGGTAGCGGATGGTTTTTATACAACCTGTGATAAAAATCCTCCTCACTATCATTTTTATGGTAAGCGGCTTAAGGTATTTCTTAACGATATGGCGATAACTCAACCAATAGTCCTAAAAATTCGTCAAGTTCCGATATTAGCTGCACCATTTTGGTTTTTTCCCATTGGCAAAGAAAGGAAATCAGGACTTCTGCCTTTCAGACTTGGTCAATCCAAGACCGAAGGTATTTATATCAAAGGTTTATCATATTATTTAGTGATTAATGACTACGCGGATTTAACTTTTGTATTAGATGCCATGGAAAAAAGAGGATTTCAACCAAAAATTGAAGGTATTTACATTGTGAATCCTTTTGCTCGTGGACAACTTTTAGGTTCTTATATTTACGAGTTATCAACAAAACGACATCGCTACAGTGTTAATGCCAAACATTCATCACAATTTTTCTACAAATCCAATTTGGGTGTTTATATTGATTATCAGAGCGACCAGACCTATTTACCCGATTATGCGGAAAATCAAGTGCAATGGTTAAAAAAAGAACTTTATTCGCAGATTTCATTAAACCGAGACTTTAAGAACATTGGTCGTAGTCACTTATTATTTGAACAAAGACAAGATTTTGAAAAATTGATTACTGATTGGAAATTACCGTCCTGGTCAATAAATTTCTATCGAGTTCCGCTAATCGCTAATTGGAGTATCACTCCGGGCATTGGATTAGTAAATAGTCAAAAAATTTGGGATTCCTCAATTACCAATCCTATTCGTCGTAAAACTATTGTGCGGTCAATAACTAGCCGTCTTACATTAGCAAACCCTCAAACTCCGATCGGTGCTTTCGATTTACCGATAAATAATAGTTATCAGTATTCACAAAATATCGCTCAGACGACTTCTACACTCCATGAGTTTCGAACCGCCACCGGTTTTTCCACCGCACAAAATTTTTTAGGCACACTCAACATTAATGAAAGATTCGGTTATAATCATACTATCCATTACACAGGTATTACCACGCCGCAAGTGAATTATGATTTTAACATTGGGTCGGATATCACTTTTTTCCGGCTTTTTGAAATAAAGTTTTTGGGGATTAATGAAGTTTTGCATAAAGTTACCCCTGGGATAGGAATTAATTTAGTGCCGCAGACAAAATACTATGGTATCTGGGGCGTTCCACGAATTGATACCGTTCCTCAGAATTTAACTTTTGGTTTTGGTCTAAACAACTATTTTCAAAGTAAATTTTCTAAACCTATCATGCGAATTAAAGATACACTTAACGAGGACACAACAGAAACACAAAAAGAAAAAAGATATCACCGACGTGAGTATATCAAACGAGATTTAGCCAATATCGGATTTCAATCAAACTATGATTTTAAAACAAAAAATTTATCGCCTCTTTCGATTAACACTGATATCTATCCGCTTAATCAAGACCATATTCAATTACAATCATCATTTACATTAACTTATCCCTGGCAACTAAAACCACTAAGTCATGCTCGAATAACAGAGTTATCCATAAACACATTTTTAAACTATCAAAATACAAAAACCGATACTCTAACCAATGAAGAACGGGGAATAAAAATTTCGTTAATGCACTCATATATAGCAAACGGAAAAGGTTTCACACCACTAAAAACATATTCCAACATGTTAACTATAAACTTTTCATATATACCCCAATCTTGGCGTTTTGATTTTGCTTCAGGTTATAATTTCAAAGAAAAGAAATTAACCGATTATAATATCTCAATTTGGAAAGATTTACATTGTTGGGAAGCGATTATAAATGTTAATCGCTTGGGAACAAAATGGGCTTATGACTTCAAAGTGCGGATTAAAAAGATACCAGAAGTCTCTTTGGGTAAAGGTATGTTTGAATTTATATTACCTGCGCAATAAAGTCATAATTACAAGCAAAACGGATTAAATTATTCGGTGAGATATAGTCAATGTTTGTGGAGACTTATTGTAGTCAGACTATCGGTTTTCTTGCTTCTAAATAAGTCGTTATTAATAAATTCTTAACTGTTTTCACTGCAACTTGAGATATTGTCAATATTGGCGGAAATTTATCATAGTAAGATATCTTGTTTTTCTTTCTGTAATGGATATCGTCAATGTTTGTGGAAATTTATTATAGTTAGGCATATCTTTTTTCTTTGTGTAAGGTTCCATCAAGCGGTTTTTTGGTGATTCACGATTGATGTAACCAATTCCAGATAACTTAACCGCAACCATCCGTTCTCTAATCTCAACATTATCATACTTATAAAATATATCTACATATCCACCCCCTCAAAATTTTTCCTTTTTGTTTGATGCTAACTCCATAGATACTCTACTTAAAAGTAGAGTTAATTTTA
>CAYYPG010000063.1:0-12138 GCA_964473505.1 uncultured bacterium
TCCAGATAACAAAGTCTATAAAGATGGTTCCTGCTTGACTATACTCGGTACTACCATCTATGCACTCAAAGGTGATGGTGCGCATAACCACTTCTATAAATTTGATGGTACCTGGACACAATTAGAAACAATTCCACTTATTCATCCTCAGACCGGAACCAAAAAGATAAAAGTTAAAGATGGCGGTGCTATGACCTCTGATGGTAGTGTAATCTATGCGATCAAAGGTGGCGGTGCTCATCAATTCTGGAAATATACACCTGGAGACCCAGGTATTTGGACTGGTTTAGATACCATTCCTAGACTACACAAAAAATCCGTTCCTAAGACTGGTGCCGCATTGGCTTATGCTAATGCTCGAGTCTACTTACTCAAAGGTAATAACACACCTGAATTCTGGCAATATGGTCCATCTACTGCATTTGCTTCTGCTGAAATTACACCACTCACCAATACCGCAGTTATGACCCAGAGCTCGCTAAACAATCTCACCTTTAATTTTGATGTCAATCCGAATCCATTCAACAAGTTAACCACAATCCGCTACACAGTTCCGATTTCTGGTAAAGTTGCAATCAAACTCTACAATGCTACTGGTCGGTTGATTGAAACCATAACGAACGAATATCACAATGCTGGTTCATATACCACTAAACTGAATGCGAAGAGTTTAGCCAACGGTATCTATTTCTTACGCTATGAAGATACAACTAATCGAGCGGAAATCAAACTAATAGTGCAATAGAAACTCCCTACAACTACTAACCACATTTTATATTTACACTCAACAGGGCGGAAATGGGGCTCCGCCCTGTTTTATTTCGTGTTGATATCTAAAAAAAGAATAAAGGAAAACTTTTGCTCACATATGTCACTATATACCGGACCTAAATAAATAAGACCGTTATTGTTCAGAAACATCCACATAAAGATAAATTTTTGTCAATATATGAAACAACAAAGTAGTATTATATTAATTTGTGTAAATTCCAGTATTGATTAAAAGCAGAAGTGTATCCTCTTCCATATTTTAATTAATAGAAAAAAGACCACCTCTATGGAAGAAAAACAATCTACACAAGAATCTTGACACCACCCAAATCACATAACTTACAATTTTCACTATTGACAAATATCTTTTTTTACTTTATCCTATGCCGATGTTTTTAAACACAATTTTCAAAAATATTGCTGAGCGCTTTACTAATGATGTGGCAATTGATTTAGGCACAAGTTCCACGCTAATTTATGTAAAAGGTAAAGGCATCCAATTACGCGAACCGTCAATTGTTGCCATCGATGACACGAATCATCAAGTCGTTGCGGTCGGCAATGAAGCTAAAAAAATGCTTGGTCGCACACCCGAAGGCATTAGGGCAGTTCGTCCGATGAAAGATGGTGTCATTGCCGATTTTGGCATAGTCGAGCTAATGCTCAAAACCTATATTGAAATCGTCCAAAAGAAAAAGATGTTTGTTCGTCCTCGAGTAATTGTTTGTGTTCCTTCTGGAATTACAGAAGTAGAAAAAAGAGCAGTACGGGATTCAGTTGAAGCCACTGGTGCACGGGAAATCTATCTGGTTTCAGAACCCATTGCCGCAGCCATGGGCGCAGGTTTACCGGTTGAAGCACCAACTGGTAATATGATAATTGATATTGGCGGAGGTACTACAGAAATAGCAGTTGTTGCACTCTCAGGAGTTGTCAATTGTAATTCAATCCGCGTGGCTGGCGATGAAATGGATGAAGCGATCATTAATTATGTGAAAAAGAATTATAATCTAATTATTGGTGAACAGACGGCAGAAAATATTAAAATTAATATCGGGTCGGCTTATGCCACCGGTAAAGACGAAACGATGGAAGTCAAAGGCCGCGATTTAGTTTCGGGCATTCCGAAAACCATCAAAATTACCGGTGCCAAAATTCGCGAAGCATTAGAAGAACCTGTCTCATTAATTATTGAAGCAGTTCGATATGCCTTAGAAAAAACACCACCGGAATTAGCCGCTGATATCGTTGACCGAGGAATTTATATGGCTGGCGGTGGTTCATTACTTAAAGGTTTAGACCTTCTAATAAAAGAAGAAACAAATTTACCAGTCTATGTCGCAGAAAATCCGATTGATTGTGTCGTAATCGGTGCCGGAAAGATTCTCGAAGATATTTCCGCACACGAAAAATTGATTCTAAAATCATAATTTTAATAACAGCCGCAAACCCATTCCTAAAGCTTCCTTAAATTTATATGAAATGAATAACCGTATTCCTAAATCAAATTTTAGTTAACGGATAGATGTTAATAAATTACAATGTTTCTCATTGGATTTCTCCTATATCTCTTATTATTACCTTTTACCCAAGGTTGATTTCAAAAAGTCCAATATTATTATCTAATATAAATTCATTCTCAACAGATTAGAAAATAATGAGTAATCGCATTCCCCAGCGAATCTTAATCGTAACGCTAATTATAAGTCTGACGATTTTCTTTCTACCAACATCATTAAAATTCAAAATAACAAAATATCCCCGAATGGTATTTTTATCACCGGTTGAACTTATTAATAAAATATCAATCAATCTACATCAACTTAAAAAGGAAAACGACCGATTACTTCAATTGTCCACTCAACTGGCAATAGAAAACAGCGTCCTGCGAGAGAAATTATATAGATATCAAAATCCATTAATTGAAAATCTTAATTTGATTTCCGCTAATATCATTGCGCGTGATAATGAAACTTTCAATCGATTCTTCACTATTGATAAAGGCACTGCTGATGGTATAAAAGTTAATCAACCCGTGGTCACTGCCAATGGACTTGTCGGATTAATAATTGATGCTTCTGATTTCCAATCTATCGTCGAAACCGCACTAAGTCCCGGGCTTAAAATCGCTGGTCAGATTTTACGCAGTCGAGTTGTAGGTATAGTTGAATGCGCTAACTCTCGTAATTTACGTTTTAAATACACCTCTGTGGATAGTGACATTATTATCAATGATACGGTCATAACTTCTGGTTTAGGAGGTATATTCCCTAAAGGCATCAATATCGGCATTGTTAGTCATATTGATAAAGACCCGGCTAATTTCTTTCAGTATGTTGAAATTAAACCATTAGTAAATTTCAATACTTTAGAAGTAGTCTCGGTTTTAACTGGTAAATTAGGATTACACCAAGAACCTGTTAAACCCCGAGCAAAGACTCTTTATCAAGAATTACAAGGATTAAGAATTGAAGTTCCTCATTCGCCTCGATTGCGATAATAATCAAAAAAATGTTATAAATGAAATATAATTCATTATGCGTTACCCTAACTTTAAAACAATATAAAGGCATTTTACCCTGAGCTCTCTTTAGAATCACAACCATGTGTTGCTCCATAACATATTCTTATCTCGTCACTTTTCTCGTTTTAAGCTCTAAGCACCGAGTATTTTCTATGAAATGTCATCTTAAAATCCTTCACTGCGCTCAAAAAATATTATCATCCTTTTGCGTATTTAATTTTATTAAAGTATCTTTTCTTTTGAATTCTTTATCATAATAATGGCCAAAGGCTGTAGAAATATTATCTGCTTATTTTCTTAGAGATAAAACGACTGAATTAGGAATTTATTGCTCTTAGACTTTTGAAGCATAAAAAATAATATTCAGATGAGACTATTTTTCAGTATTCTCTTTCTATATGTCCTGTTTCTGATTCAAGCCGTTCTTGCTCCATTTCCGCTCGATTTAGTTATTTTGGGATTAATAATTTTTTCTTTACATGATACGACTGTAAATTCTCTGATTTTAGGTATCTGGACAGGCATCTTATTAGGACTGATTAATCCCATACATTTTGGATTTCATATTATCGTTATGGCCGTAATTGCATATACCAGTAATAGTATCCATCGTTTTATTTACAGACAAAAAATATATTTTATTGGTATTTTATTAGTGGCACTAATATTTAAATATCTTATGAGTTTAATTATAGCCCCTAATCCAATCCAATTTACCCATTGGTTATTGTCGGTCATAATTCTTATGGCGATTGCCTTACCTTCAGAAACTTTAATAATAAAACTATTTTATCGTCGATAATCATTACTCAAAATTGTCTTGATTTTTTTGACTAATGCTGATGAAAATTGATATATCGCTTATGAAGTTAACTCGTCTCCATTATTTTACTTATCATTGCTGTTAGTCAATATTTAGCAAGTCTTGAATTTTCGATTAATGTTTATGAAAATAGAGTTTTTTAATTAAACAAGCTAATCCTTTTGATTAGATTATTTTACTTATATCGATAGACGGCATTAAAGAAAATCTTATTGATGCCGGAATACTTGACAATGTTCGTAAAATAAAAGTCTGGGATTGTTTACCTATTATCGCCGATTGTCGGTGTTTAACAAAGTCTTGTTAAGCATTAATAAATTTATATGAATCATATGGAAACAAAATTTTGTGGAGAAGTACAACCGACTGATTGAATTGATATTGACTAATTCTCTTTAATCGCTAATATTTTAATAATAAATATCATTTATCTCATATGTTCAATAGATGTTTGAGTTCTTATGGAAATTGAGTTTCGACGGAGAAAACTAATCCTGCTAGTAGGCTTATTTTTGCTCATTATTGTTGGCAAACTTTTTCAACTTCAGATTATTTCCGGCAAAAGGTATTTTCGTCTTGCCGAAGCCAATAGGATTAGAAAAGTCTTTACGCCTGCAGCTCGGGGAAAAATTTTGGACCGTAATAATACAATATTAGCCGATTCCCGACCCGCATTTTCTTTGTCCGTTATTCCTTGTGAAATGGACAGTCAAACCATAAGTAACCTTACGACTTTTGCTCAAATTGATAATATCCGAATTAAAGATTGGCTAACTAATTTTGCCTATCTGCGCACACCAATCAAAATCAAAAGGAATATTGATTTACCAACAATATTCAAAATAGAAGAAAATTTAAAAATTCTACCCGGCGTCTCGGTTGAAATTGAACCGATTCGTAATTACCCTTTAGGACCTTCCGCCGCTCATCTCCTTGGTTATTTAGGTGAAGTTACTCCTGAAGAAATGAAGTCAGACACATATTATCGTCCTTGGCATTACACGGGTCGAGCCGGGTTGGAAGCACAATATGAGGTTTATCTCCGCGGAAAAGAAGGTATTCGTTATGTTGAAATCGATGCTCTCGGACGAGAAATCGGACCTTTGCCAGAAAAACGAGAAATTTTACCAGTTGCAGGGAATGATATTTATCTCACGATAGATGCAGAATTACAAAAATTGGCTTATGAACTGATAAGTAAATATAAACGTGCGGCTGTCGTGGGCATTGATATAAAAGATGGTGGGATTTTATGTCTGGTGTCTCAACCCAGTTATAATCCAGAATTACTCACCCAAGGAATAGAAGGACAAGAATGGAAAAAGATTATTCATGATAAATCTTCGCCTTTATTAAATCGAGTCTTAATGAGTGCTTACCCGCCTGGTTCAACCATCAAACCTTTAATTGCATTGGCTGGTTTAGAATCGAATCTCATTACGCAAGAATCACGATTTGCACCTTGTCAAGGAAGTTTTACTTATGGTAATCGAAAATATAAGTGCTGGTCTAAACATGGTTCACTTAATTTAACTAATGCGATTGCTTATTCCTGCAATGTCTATTTTTATCAATTAGGATTAAGGCTGGGCTTAGACCGAATATCTTCTTATCTACTCCAATGGCGGATTAATGAAAAAACCAATATCGATTTCCGGCCAGAGCGTGCCGGCAATGTACCTACTCGTGAATGGTTGGATAAACGATACGGCAAAAACCGCTGGACATCAGGTATTCTACCCAATTTAGCCATTGGTCAAGGTGAAATCTTAATTACGCCATTACAATTAGCAACCATCTATTCAGCAATTGCCGGCGACGGTGAATATTATGAACCACATCTGTTAAAAATGATAAAGAACAACGAAAAGATTGTTTACGAATTCCAGCCTAAAAAGAAAAAGATAAATGTATCTTCAGAAAACATTAAAATCATCAAACGAGCATTGATTGATGTTGTCAAATTTGGAACAGGCGGTGGTGCTTATTTGACTAATATTACTGTTGCCGGCAAAACCGGTACCGCGGAAAATCCACCACATCCTGACCATGCATGGTTTGTTGGTTATGCGCCAGCAGAAAATCCTGAGGTCGTTTTCTGCGTCCTGGTGGAAAATGTTGGTAAGGGCGGAGCAATTTCTGCACCGATTGTTCAGCAACTAATACGAAAATACTTTACTCTAAAAAATCAAATCGCCCATAATGAATAGACTGCATAAATCTTTAATATTAATCGCGCATTTAATACTTTTGGTCGTCAAAACAAGGTAGCGTATAATATTTTGTGTAAATTCAGCATTAATCGGTTAAAGAAAAAAATGTATCTTCCACCTTGTTTATATAATATATTTTTCAAGGAACGAACACTTATGGATGAAAAAACCAATTTACACAAAATCTTGGCGCTGCCTCACAATAATTACAAACCATCATTCAATAACAACGCATTGCTTGTAAATAACGACTAATGAACCGATCTCGCTTGCCTCTAATATTTATTATAAGCTTAATTCTCGTTATAATCGGAACAATAACCATTTACAGTGCTGTGGGTAAAACATTTTTTCTGCGTCAAGTGATTTGGTTCTTTATTGCAATCATTGGTTTTGTGGTTGTCTATCAAATTCCCCGCCGATTTTGGGAAAATACCGCAATCTATTTTTATCTATTAATGCTAATGCTTTTAATCACAGTATTAATTATCGGAACCGGCGTCGGCTCAAAACGCTGGTTTAATTTAGGATTTATAAATTTTCAACCGAGTGAATTTGCCAAATTATCCCTGATTGTCTTTCTTGCCCAATTTTGGGCCAATCAGCAAATCTCGTTTAGAATAAAAGACTTATTCTTGCCCGTTAGTGCAGTAATAGTTTACTCCGTTTTAGTCTTTTTAGAACCGGATTTAGGCACTGCTTTAATCTTTCTACCAATTCTGGCGGTTATGTTATATTGGAAAGGATTATCCTTATTTCATATTTTTTTACTTTACTCGCCAATTATTAGTTTTATTACTGGGTTTTCGCTCTATCTTTGGATTCCGTTTTTTATCATCCTTTTAATTATCTCGTATAAAAAAATGACCGTACTTGGATGGTTAGCCGGTCTTGTGCTCAACATCATAGCGGGATTATCATCACCGATAATTTGGTCGCACTTAAAAGAATATCAGAAAGCTCGCATCTTAGGTTTTTTATCGCCTTGGCTTGATCCCAAAGGAATGAGCTGGAATCTAATTCAATCGCAGATTGCAATTGGGTCGGGTCGGTTATGGGGCAAAGGGTTTTTATCGGGCACTCAGAAAAAACTGGCATTTTTACCCAATCGCCATAATGATTTTGTCTTCTCATCTTTTGCTGAAGAATTTGGTTTTTGGGGTTGTCTGTTACTTTTACTACTCTATTTTTATTTAATTTATCAATTTCTAATGACTGCACGCAAAGCACGGGATGAATTCTCCAGTTTAACTGCCATCGGCTTATTTGTGGTACTCACATATCAAGTTTTCGTTAATATCGGAATGTCCTTAGGACTTTTACCCATTACGGGTATTGCGCTACCATTTTTAAGTTATGGCGGTTCATCCTTACTCTTTTATTTTATCGCCCTTGGCATTATTCTGAATATTCGGCACAAACCCGAATAAGTTAAACTCAAATGATAAAGTCTAATTTTAACCTTTTAACGTCTACCCAATCATCCGAACTAATAATTTTCTGCATTACTCTGATAAATCTGATATTAATTTTTCCACTCATTGAAAAATTACTTCCACATAGAAATGAAACTTATTTTTCAGAGTCTATTATTAATAAAGAGATTTAGATGCCAACCAATCTAAAATCCTTAACCTTTAACCAATTGTCTAATCTGATTACAGCTTTAGGATGGGAAGACTATCGGGCACAACAGATCTTTTCTTGGATTTGGCAAAAAGGAATCACCGACATTAATCAAATGACCAATCTTTCCAAACAAAAGCGAGAATTATTAAAAAAAGACTATTACATCAGTGCCTTAAAATTAATCGAACATAAACAGGCTCTTGATGGTACCCAAAAATTTCTGTTTGAATTAAAAGATGGCAATAAAATTGAATCCGTATACATTCCTGAAGGCAAACGAAGAACTGTTTGTGTCTCTGTTCAAGTTGGCTGCCCTTTACAATGTGCTATCTGTTATACCGGAAAAATCGGCTTTATTCGAAACTTAAAATTTTATGAAATTGTAGATCAACTTGTACAAGTTCAATTGTTAACTAAAGAGCGTATCACTAATGTTGTCTTTATGGGAATGGGAGAACCTTTTCTCAATTATGATGAATCCTTAAAAGCCATTGAAGTAATTAACTCGGATTTTGGATTAAATATTGGTGCCCGACATATCACGATATCTTCTGTCGGTATTGTTGAACGCATTTATGATTTTGTCGAATTTCCCCTGCAAGTTAAATTAGCCATTTCCTTAAATGCTACCTCAGATAAAATCCGAAATAAAATTATGCCGATTAACAAAAGATATCCCTTGGAAAAATTATTTTCGGCGATTAGATATTATACCTCTAAGAAAAAGAAACGAGTGACATTTGAATATGTTTTAATTAAAGATGTTAATGACCGGCCTCAAGACATTATAAGATTACAAAAACTAATAGGAAAGATTCCGTGCAAAATAAATATCATTCCTTTTAACCCTTTTCCCGGATCTTTATACCAAAGTCCGAGTTTAGAAGAAACCAAAACATTTGTTGAAAAACTTTACCCTAAATTGCTATGTGTTACAATCAGAAAAAGTAAAGGCACAGATATCCTTGCTGCTTGTGGTCAATTAGCCGGCAAAACTAACTAAAAATTCATCCCAATTTAAAACATAAAATATGAATTTATAGGTATCATCGCAAAGGTGCATGATAACCAAAAAGATAATTGATCTGAGATCTAAGAAATCAATATTGGTTAATGAAAAGTGAATATACTCCAACTGAAAACCTAAGTATCGCTGCAAATAGTGTAAAACACTGATTAAAATATTAAAAAACACCAATAGCAAAATATTATCTAAAGTTATCTAATTTATTGCCTAAATAACTATATTAACGATAACGAAATATTAAAGTCTTGTAACCATGTGCCCTATTTAGCCAAACATAATAAGAGTTCTTTTATAATGTTTTAGTAAATAGATTACGAATGCATGAAAATAAGATTTTTCCTGTTGGGTAGATATTTATAAAATCTCTTGCAATATAATCTTTGTGATGTTTTATCAACCCAAACCGTAAAATATAAACTAATCAAATTCAGAAAAAATACGATACTAACCTATTTGTCTTGCTATATAATAAACCTTGTAGTTTAAGCAATCGTTTAGTGAATGACAAGGGTATTCGCTTTAACTAAAATTTTGCATTAGATAACTCCATTATTTACCGCAAATACCCAAAATTAGATAAGTTTACCCCTCAAGCTAGCCGCAAGTTAACAGACTAAAAAATTGATATTGTACCTAACAAAGGATAAGATCTCCCAAGTAGTACAGGGAACAGTACCCCCTTTTTACAGAATTACGCATTAAACTATTTGAAAATCAATCCAATACATTAAAAATCAAATAGTTTTTAATTTATATTGCCAATATAACTTTTCAATCATTGGAAACTTTTAAGTATACATTTTAAGTTCTGGCTAACTTTGTAATCTTTGTGCCCGAATACGACATATCTGCGAAATAATTTTTCTGATATGAATCTGTGTAGTATGAATAATGAGGAATAGAAAAGTGAAAAATATATCAAATACATATTTAGAGAAAAAGAAGGTAGGTGTGGCTTAATTTAGTAAGTAATCCTTCTTTGTCGCTAAGTATCGTAAAATACCACTACAAGCACCTTTATTCCTTCAACCCACTTCTTGCATATGATTCGATGATTTGTTTTTGGGCAAAGAAGAATAGAATTATTAAGGGTAAAATTGCTAAGGTTGATGCTGCCATTAATAAAGGATAATTTGTAGAATATTCTCGAGAGAAGTATGCTAAGCCTACTTGTAATGGCCGAATTGAATCTGAATGAGTTACAATTAAAGGCCAGAAAAAAGAGTTCCAACTGGCAATGATATCAAATATTGCAATTGTAATAATTGGTGCTTTAGATAAAGGCACAACCACTTTCCATAATGTCCGAAAATGGCCACAACCATCTATCTTGGCTGCATCAAATAAATCTTGGGGTAGAGTTTTTATATGCTGACGCAAAAAGAAGATTGAAAAAATATTTACCGTCCAGGGAATAATTAAAGCCAGATAAGTGTCTATCCAACCTAATTTAAATAATATCATGTATGATGGCACAAGATAGACCGGTAATGGAATCATCATTAGGGCTAAAAAAATCATAAAGATAAGGTCGCGACCCCAAAACTCCATTCGGGCAAAAGCATACGCTGCTCCAATACCAGTAAAAAGAACTCCTAAAAGACATGCCATCGCAATAAAAATAGTATTAAGAAAATAACGCCACAAAGGGACTTCTCGAAAGATTTCGACAAAATTAGACCATCGGAATATTTGCGGAAATAATGTTGGAGGAAATCGTAATGCCTCTAATGGTGTTTTTATTGCGGTGGTCAACATCCAATAAAATGGCAAAACCATTCCAATTCCGCAAACAATTAAGATAAGATGAACGGGTATTAGACCGAATCTACGATTCATAATTTCTTAATTTTGAGTATTAACACAACACAGATATTTGGGAGAGTTGATACTTTTTATAATTCATAGTTTCTTAATACTTCTATTGAGAAATTTCTGCTCGATTTTCACTAGTACTACATCCAATACGCATAATGTACTCGTCTTTTACAAAATTGAAAACATTAAACAATTAAGAAATAAGGAGATAAAATAAATGATGCTATATTTATTACGCATAATGCACTCGTCTTTCCAAAACCCGTCTTTGGATTATGGTTAAAGCCAAAATTATGAGAAATGCAACAAATGCAATTGAAGCGCCATATCCCATTCGCCATAATTCAAATGATTGTTCGTAAAAATAATACATCACGACTTTTGTTGTGCCTAAAGGTCCGCCCGGTGGTGGTCCAGTCATAATCCAAACTTGAGCAAATGCTTCAAAAGCAACAATTGTGCTCATTATCAAAATATAAAATGTTGTCGGTGTCAGTAATGGCCATGTAACATTTCGAAACAATCGAAATCGACCCGCACCGTCAATCTTTGCGGCTTCATAATAATGATTGGGAATATTTTGTAACCCGGCCAAAAAAATTACAATATTATAGCCTAATCCCTTCCAAATTGACATTATGATTAAAGAACATAACGCGATTGATGGTCCGTGTAAAATTGAAGGTAAATTTACTCCCATTGGGCTAAATATTAAGGTAAAAATTCCGCGCGGGTCTTCAAGCCAACGAACTGGATTTGCACCTAATAAAGAAAGCAGATAATTTAACAGACCACGCTCCGGATTAAAAAGCCATTTCCAAACAATTGAAACCGCAACAATAGAGGTTACCACAGGAATATAATAAATTGTCCGATAAATTCCTAATCCTCTAATCTTGGTGTTTAATAGCAAAGCAATAAAAAGCGATAAGAAAAGCATTATTGGCACGGTAAATATCACATACCAGAAAGTATTAAGTAAAGATTTCCAAAAGACCGGATCAGTTAAAACATTAAGATAATTAGCAAAACCAACAAACTTTCTGGCTCCAGCCATTCCCCAATCATAAAGACTGATACGCACCGAAAATAATATTGGAATAATTCTAAATGAAAGTAAAACAACTAATGCCGGAAGTAAAAACAGAAATCCTTTAATAGCTTCTTTGACCCTTTTATTCACGAAAGTATTATAATATTTTCGATATCGTAGTCAAGAATAAATTGCAATCGGTCCAACACATACTATACAGTTTATGAAATTTAATTATAATGGTCACGTGAAACAGGTTTTTCAATTAGCAAAAGTTAATTTTAAACAACTATTCAAAAA
>CAYYPG010000064.1:0-12081 GCA_964473505.1 uncultured bacterium
TAATATGAATTAGAAAGAAAATAGATATGCTTAACTATAACAAATTTCCACAAACCATTGACAATAGCTCATATAAGAGTTGGGATTTTGTATATATATCTTGGTATAAAATGATTGTGTGCATCAATCTCTTAATTATCAATCGTTTAAGTAAGTGGTAGCGTAGTCACAAAAATTAGCTTTTGTCAATCTATAAAAAAGTCTACGATAATTTAAGTACTTTTTGTTCGGAATCAAGGGATGCAGTTCAAATGTTATCTTTTTACCTTTGCAATTTTACCGACCCGGGTATAGTTTTTCCCTTTCAATACAACCAAATATAACCCACTAGTAATTTCTTTATTAGCCTCGTTTTTTCCATTCCAATAAATAGAATGGTTAATAAAACTAATGTAAGAAAATTTCTTAACCAATTCACCAGCAAGGGTGTAAATGTAAAGACTGGGTCTTTCGTTAATCGGAAAATCACAATAGATAGTGCAGTCGGTAAAAAAGGGCGAGGGTATCGAAAATGGTTCACAATAATCTTCAATTAGTACTTCTTGTGCTAAACTTAAAAAACCAACATTACCAAATGAATCTTTGGGTTGAACCAGGTAATAATATTTATTTTGCGGCATATTAAATAAATATAAGAAGGTATCTTTCAAATTTTTGCCGATTGTCCGACAATTCTTGAATTTGGAAATTTTTATGTTATCAATAAAAACTCCACTATCTGTAAAAGTTCCGTCGGTAAAATAGCGAAACCTAATTCCGAGATAATTAGCCTTAGGTAACAAATAACGATGTTCGGTCCAATCTCGATTTCGGCCATAAAAAGAATCTATTGGAGTATAAACCTTGCCGTCTACAGAAATTTCAACATAAAAAATATCTCGTTTAATTTTATTATTCAAATAATGCTCTTCGGTATAATAATGAGCGAGAAACGATAATAATCCACCATCGGTTAAAGTTATTGAATCTTTTATGCTAAGTTTAATATTTAAGTTATGACCCATTCCGGTATAAAAAGCAGTTCGGGAATAATTAAAAGATGATGATAATACAAATCCATCATTATTCCAAAATGAGAAATTGTCACAATTATCTTCAAAGACTTGTTCAATATTGTTTATTTCCAACAAGTCATATCTTACTGATGATAAATCAAAACTTTTATTCCACATCAACCGAAAATCATTATGGTGACCGATTGTAGAACAAATAAGTCTTACCTCACTTGGCTTAATATCATCTAAAGCATAAAAATTATTAAGAAAAGAAAGCCAATTAATATTTTTTTGCCATTGTAAGTTATGATAATCTGAATATTGATGTTTGAAAGCAATGTAATTATCAGGAAACCAAACTGCAAGCCCTTTTGCCCGCGCGAGGTATGTTCCTACATAACCCTTGGCAATAACTGATTTTTTCAATAACTCAATTGCCTTTTGACATTCTAATCTATCATTCGTATTGCTAATGACATTAAGGCTCAATTCTAAAAAATCAATCAAATCAATATAATCGTCATTCGGACCCGGGGGATACGAATCACATTCAATTCCAAAAGTTTGCGCGGAATTTCTCGCTTGTTGCATTGCTAAATTATTGGCATATCGGGATAATATTCTAATTGCGTACACAAGTTTATTTTGCGCAGATACAAATTGCTTCAAATTAATTGCGGAAAATGTGCATTCTTCATATCCTTGTGAACCGTTATGATATGAATTAGTAGCAATTGATGCCATATCCTTGGCTAAATCTTCTGCGGAAACATTAGGATTTTGAATAAGATACGACAGGATATCATCATACGGTAATCCATCCCAAGGCATAGCTTCTTCCGAAGCAAACATATAGTCAATACCCTCAGCAATTTCACAAGCAACTTCGACCATTCCCATAAAACAAGCATCAAATCCTAAAATCGCTACATTTTTACGAAGAATTTTTTTAATTTCCCCAACTGCATATTTTAGTTCGCCGTCTGCGACTCCCATCCAGTTATTATGCGATTCGTCGTAGATTATCGCTTTATCTCTTTTATTAGGATAATAACCAATTGGCCAACCATTACCATGGTCCCAGAGAATCAAAAGATATTTCTCAGCATTGAAATAACGATAACCAAACCGCACAAACTCAATTAGCGATTGTGGGTCCGCCATATCAATTTCACCTAAATTCTCCAGTTGAACAATCTCATTTTGATTAACCAAACATCTTCGGGCATAAGGTTGTATATCACCAGATAAATTGTCAATTTGCACGATAACTTTTATCCTCGCTGAAGAACCAATTTCTTTCATTTCATTAAGGTCTTCATAACTTTGATAGTTCATTCCGTTATCAGCACACATATAGACCATTACCGTCCAGTCCGCCGCGAACAAACTCCTTATAATAAAGAAGAGAATTAATCCTGGGACAAATAATCTTGAAAGATTAATTAACAATATTGTCAACAATAAGCGGTTAATATATCTTATTCGCACCACTAGGTGTTTACTAACCAGTCGGTTTATGATTATGATAAAACGGGGCATTCTTATCGAATGCCCCGTGCATATTTAAATTATAAATGAAGGAGTAAATTAAAATTCGATTCCTAACATCACTCGGTGAGTGCCTTTCAACCATCCCATATCGCGATAGCAATAGTCAAGTCGTAAATTCATACCGGATTTTAAGTCGATTTTAACTCCAGCGCCAGTCGATAAACCAGTTGTATATTTAAGTGCTTTAGCATATTCGAGGTCTGTATTCAGAATATACCCCGTTCGTAAGAATAGCAACTTTTGATAGGCATATTCTAAACCGATATTTATCGTTTCATTAATATCATTGGGGTGGGTTAAATCTATAGCCATAGTAAGAACATCCTGGGGAGTTTCCATAATGTTATAGGCAATACCAAAACGGAAAATTGTTGGTAAACTTGTTGGTGTGGTTTTATAGACGGCACGCGGTTTAGTTTTAAGAATTGTATCTTGAAATTCCAAGCCCAAACCAGAAAAAGACATTGCGGTGCCGAAATTAGCGATGACTGCACCTAAACGTAGACTTTTGTACCCAGTGTGATAGAAGAGACCAAAATCAAATGCCGCACCAGTCGCACTCATATTCCAAATAGTTTGTGAGATTGCTTTCGTAGAAAAACCAAAAGAAAGTTTATCCGTAATTTGTCGGCCATAAGAGACTGCCAAAGCCAAATCCAAGGCACTAAAATACAAACCGGTTGCGGTATCTTCACGAACCGATGTTTTAGGGTCATCAATCATTAACCGTTCCATATTACCCATTGTCAGTGCGGTTGCGGAAAAAGCAATTGTTCCTATACCCTGAACCGGCAGCGCCACAGAAATATAATCATGATTCAGGTCAGCAATCCAATTAATGTGACTGAATAACCCTTCTCGCATATTGAGTTGAGAAAGTCCTGCAGGATTAAAATAAGTGGCAGAAGCATCATCGGCGATTGCGGTAAATGCATCGCCCATTCCACAAGCGCGGCCAACACTAATTTTTAAAAACTGAGCACAGGTCGTTCCGACTTTTGAGAATTTAATATCTGCGGATAATTGACTTAGCGCAAATAGCATATAGCAAAAGGTCAAAACAATTAAAATCTTTTTGAATTTGGCATTTTGAATTTTGAATTTCATTATTACCTCCTATCGGACGATTGCAAATTTGCCAATTTGTTCTCCAATATCAGATTCGATATGGAAGATATAGACTCCAGCTGAAACTAATTGGTCGTGTTCGTTTAATAGATCCCAATATTCGGTGCCACCAAGTTCCATTGGTTGTAATTTATCTTCAGCGCTGGTTTTGGTGGTGCGGGTATCTTTGTGGTGAATGACCTTTACTAAATCACCCGCAACTGTAAAGATGCGAATCGTACATTCAGCCGGTAATTTAATAAAAGCAATCCTCCGTTGTAATTGATGGGTTTCCCAGGCATTAGTTATGATATAAGGATTGGGTACAACTTTAACATTGAGTTTATATTTATTCGGAGTGCGGTCAATCTCTAAGCGGTCACCAATCAGATAGAAAAGATTATAGTATGGAGATGTTCCAACACCTTTATGTCCTTTAACCAACCACTCATCACCATCTTGAATGGAATCGATAAGATTACCAATGGGTAATCGAGTATTTGTTGTCCTATCGTAATTTAATGCAATAAATCCGCCACAGATATAAATAACCTTATGTGTTGGTTCTAATGTATCCGAAAGTGGTTCTTGAATAACATCGGTTGCGAAATTCCAACCATTAGCTAATGAATCATAACCAGTTCTATTAATAAATCTTGTTTTTGGTACTTCAACATTATTAGTCAAATCATAAACCTGACAGGTTCTTCTGCCATTAACCACTCGCCATATGATTTTATAGTCTGACCCACGAAAAGCCCATAATGCTCTACGCACAGTTCCCGATACAGGATAGAGAACTTCTCGAGGGTATGAGCCTGTTATTGGATATACGGTATCAAAATATTTACTCGGTATCGGCATAGAGCAAGCAAATACAATTTCAGTACCGCCAATTGCGGGAGATTTTTGTCGCATCTTTTTAGCGCCTTCTTTAATATCGTAAAAGAACTTAAAAGGACCAAAAACGTTTTTCGTAATTCGTTGATAGGTAGTTTCATTGTTGGGAGAAACTACTGCTACGGTTGTGTCTTTATCCACTGTAAACTGATATACTGCTCGGTCTTGCACACCAGCATAATGTGGACCTGCAAAACGTATCCTCAAGGTTTCCGAAGTAACTGCATAAGGGATAACAATAACCGTACTACATTTCACCGCAGGATTAATCGTATCACCAACAACACGGATAATTTTCACAAAAGAGGTATCATAATTGGGCGCTTCCCATCTGGGTTTAATTGAGACTGGTGTCGGATTAGATTCAAAACTAATAGTATCGATTGCTCCGGTGAGAGTATCTTTAGTTTGGAAATTAAAATCATACGCCGCAACCCGATAATAATATGTAAGTCCGTTTCTAACATTTTTGTCTTCCAAAGAATAGAATGTACGATAGTCATTGGCTTTCGTGACCATACCTGGCTGAGTAATCGTATCGTCCGCATAAATTCTGGTCTTTACTTCTTTTATATCACCACGAATGACCGTTTCGGTTACAATTTGAAATTTTATGTCGTTGACTAAATCGCAATGGGCCAATAATTCCCAATTAACCCCGTCAGTTGATTTATAGATTTTATAACCTTCAAAATCGTATGCTCTGTATACTGGGTCATAACCCGGTGAATTAGGATTACCGGCTACTTCAACATAATATGGGTCAGGTGTTCTTTCGGGTAAATCATCCCAGACAATTCTGACTTTATTATCCATCGGGATTAGGGTTACATTGGAGACTACGGGTGGACCGGGTAAAAGCCATCCTTGGTCATAAATAAACTGAGCTTCTTTTGCTAATTTATATAACGGTTTTAAGTCGGTTGTATCCCGATTAACCCACATCTCGCCAGCATCACCATAAGGAGCCGCAAGTGCAGCAACGATAATAGTTGCTACTGATTCGGGTGCTAAATCAAACGGACCAGTACATTGAACGAATCTTTTGTCTGCTGGTTGAACATCAATGGAATCATAAGGAGAATAGAGACCTGTTCGATAATCATAACCCGCCAATGTTTTGTATTGGTCAACATCTTTCATTGGGTCAATATCAATCGTAAATTTTTTGAATGCCGACATACCGATCAGTGTACCATCAGGCTTTCTTGGACCTTCCAAGAACTTATACGCAACCACCCCGGGAGTTCCTGATTCCCAGTAAGGAGGATTGTTTATTTCGGTATTATCATTATCGCCAGTAAATCCGACATTACGTAGCGGTATCGTATCGCCTTCTAAACATAGTTCTTTTATCAGGCCAACCATATCGTCGTTATAGATTCCAACATCAGGGTCCATACAAGCACCAAGAATCATCTTTTTCAAGGTATCACCGCTTACATTTTTAACTCGATAGATTATAAAGAATATATCCTGATTACTTGTATAATTCCAAGCATAGATTGTCTGATAGACTTCAATGCCTAAAGGTCGTCCTGGTGCCGTGTGATAATCTGGCGACAAATCGCAATAAACGCACCACATATCTTGTAAAGAGAAATTCTTTTTCGGAACAAGGGTTGTATCGTACCGAGTAAAATCAAATGGTGGCGGCCAGTCAGAAGGAAATTTGTAAATCCGGTCACGAGCATCGCCTGTGCCTTGCTCCCAGGTTTTGGCTGGAGTTGGATAAAATTCACTTCTGGCCGTATTCGGGTTATAGCCAACTGTTACCAATGTATCGCCACCAATAATTGCTCCAACCCAAGGACCGGCACCAAAGATATAGGTGTTTTCATAGGGATAAGGCCATCGACCAGCACCATCTGTAGTCGCCTCATCAAAAGCATAGCGACCATCATTATAAAAAGGGCAGCGCCAACGGTTGATGTCAAGCCATTTCTTATCCCAAATTCGGCGTGTGCGTGGTGGACGCGTTAAAGAACGAGCCGACAATTGGCTTAGCGCAATTAGTATATAGCATAAAGTTAAAAGGATAAAGACACTTTTGACTTTTGACTTTTGATTTTTGAATATCATTGTAGCCTCCTTAAATTCCAAGGCTTATGCCGAACCTAATTTTTCTTGGCGGACCATAATAGGTTGGAATTGAAAATCGGTCATGATAAGCATCAAGATAAGATTTATACATCTCATATTGAGTCAAGTAACCATCGTGATTAAAATCTCGGGCCGGATGATAATATGGGTCACCAACACGCCAACCATAAGAAAATTCACCAACAGCAAATCTTCGGCCTCGGTCAGATGGACTTCCAGTAGCCGGAAAAACTTGTTGCACAATCTGCGCATTTAACAGATTATAGATGTCGCAGAAGATACTTATATTTACATTACCAAATCGGATTGATTTATTAAGACGAGAATCAATGACAAATGAACCCGGCATGCGTGCTGAATTTTCGTCAGCAATTCTTGTACCGCGAATATCGGTTGGAGTATAGGGTAGTCCTGAATTATATCGGCTCAATATCGAGCCTTCGAAATCTCGTAATGGAATAAATACAAAATCTGAGGGAAAATTCAATGAGAAATCTAAACTTGCCGAGTGTCGCATATCATGGTCTAAGGGATAATCAATTTGTACCGCATAACCCCGACTATATTCAGCGTATGCGGTTGACGCAGTTCCTTTAGCAATCTGATAGGTATAAGAAGCTGATGCTCGCCAATAATTACTAAGTTGTTTAGTAAAAGTTGCTTCAGCTCCCATAATGCGTGCATATTCAACATTATAGAACATTCGATAAGAAGGAATCGCTTGAACCTGTCTGGTGCCGGATAAATCAAAGACATCCTTATAAAATGTCGTCAAGTCAAAGGCAAAAACATCTGACACCTGAGCATCAAAGCCCATTTCATAAGCAATCGTCTTTTCTGCTGACAAATTAGTATTTCCTGCAATCAGATTAGGTCTACGAGTTATATCTAAAGCAGTAAATTCGGATGATGAATAGACATCACCAAAAGTAGGATTCTTAAAGAAATGACCATAGGAAAAACGGAATTTTATACGTTCAGTTATTGGATAAGAAATACCCAGGCGTGGCGATAACCTTAATTTTTTCTTTACTGGAACCATCGAATCACGAATTCGGTCTGAACCACCGATGCTTTCGGGAAAGACTCGGTGTTTTGCTTTGGTGTCGAGATAATCAAATCTCACACCACCACGGATAACTAAATCTTCAAAATCAGCGCGGTCTTGAATATAAGTGGCAAAAGTTAATGGTTTTGCATCATAACTTTCCCAAAATGGATTCGGGTCATAAGGCATTGAGTTAGTATATTCTTGTAGCCGGTATTGGGTTAAATCAAATCCAGTTTTGAATTCATGAATCTTATTAGGCGTATAGGAAATATCTCCTTTAATATACTTGGTCTGTGTCGAGCGGTAATGGAAATATGAATATCCTTCACTAACAAATAAGCCATAAACACCATAAGGATTATTCATCATATAATCTTCTGCGTAATATCCCAGTGGCTTGTATCCAACAAGATATAATGTTGTATCTTTATTATTAATTTTTGTCTGAAATTTCACTGTATCGCTCATACTGCCTGGTTTATAACCTTGATATAGGTTGAGTAACGCATCTTTCACAGATAAACCGCGTGGATTATTAAATACCCAATCTTCGCCTAAAAACAGATACCGGTCCCAAATTCCTAATTTCCGCAATGTACCCCAAAAGCCCTTGGTATCTTCGGCTTCAAGTTCAAAATCGCGCGGTGCTCTCAGTAAAGCAGTATTGAATGCGCCGGTCTTTAATGTCCAGACAACTTTCGGTGATACCATGTGATTTAAATGGAGGTTTGCTTTAAAAGAACGGACACGATTGGCATGTAAACCTCTTTGCCAATATTTCCAAGCATGACTGTACGCTTGCCATTGATAAACTGAATGGTGACCATCAACCGTCATTTTTAAGCCTTCACGCGTTAAAGGAAATGATTTGGGCAAATTATAAGTTAACTTTGCCTCTGCAGCATACTCGCCTCGGGGAGCAGGAAGTTTGTATTGAGCTTCCCGGGAATCATCGGTCTTGAAATATTGGGTCGAAATAAAATACCGCAACCGATTATACATTGGAATTGGACCACCAAGCGTCCATTGCACCTGATTATAGCCAAAATTCAAATCGTCATTTGGGAACATCTCATCTGTCGTATATTTTATCTTGGAACTCGTTTTTGTTCCACCTTCTTTGGTTACGGCTTGCACAATACCAGACATTGCTTCGCCATATTCCGGGTCAAAACTTCCTGTAATAACGATGACTTCTTGAATTGCTTCTGTGGTCGGCTTAGGACTTGACCAGAGCACACCGTAAATTGCATCTCGTGCGGCAACACCATCAATTAAATATGACACATCATCAAACCTGCCGCCACGAATATGAGTCCAACCACGAGTTTCATCTTGTCGGACTCCTGCTTGAAGACCGACTAACTGGGTTAGAGCATTTACTGGTAACCGATTAAATTCTTCAGCAGAAGCAGTTCGAGTAGTAGCAACTGCAGTTCTAATTACCATTTCGCGTTCTGCTTGGACAATAACTGGTTTGTCAATTGCAATCACGGTTGGTTTTAGTTTAAAGTCTACGGTCGTGGTTTGATCGATAATAACCAATACATCTTTTACTGTTATTGGTTCATAACCAATATAGGAAGCGGTTACATTATGTTTCCGTGGTGGCACATTAGTAATGAGATATCGTCCATCCGCGTCAGTTGCTGAGCCAAGTTCTGTACCTTCAACAATCACATTAACACCAGCAAGTGCTTCACCGGTTTGAGCATCAGTAACTCGGCCGATAATTCTACCGGTTTCACCCGCGTATATAAGACCAAAAACTAAAAACCAAAAACTAAAGGCAAAATATAAGTATTTATTGTTTATTATTAATTTTTTATATTCAATTCCCATAATCGCCTCCGTTAAGATTTTATTTTTATGGGTAAGGACCACATAAACGAGTTATATCCACTACGGGTAAAAAGTCGTTCCCAAGGTACAATCTCAATAATAACCGAATTCCATCCCAGCGTAAAGGGAAGTGATAATTGGGTTGCATAGGGTATACGCAAATCGTATCTTTTGCCTTTGTGGTGTAAGAATATTAAACCAATTCGTGGCGAATAACCTAAGTAATTTGTTGCGGTTGCTTCATAAGGGAACAATCTTACGATGAAAGTATTTGAATCCGAAATTGGAAAATTCATTATACTGTCTAACTCATAAAATCTTTGGATACCATATTTAAGCGTATCGGGTCTAAGGAATATTGGATAAGATTTAGTGGCGGTTCGCAAAGTACATAATCCTAAATAAGGTTCATATTCCTGGTCTGAAGGTGAAAAAATTCTGGCGCCTCCGGTAATTTTTTTCAACTGCCAATCTTTGCTTTTCTTATCAAAATGCAAATATCTCACTGAAGTCGCCTTAAAATCGTTTTCGACAATCGAGTCACCATCACAATAAGTAAAAGTACTGGCATAAACTGGATAGATATTATTACCAATGGTTGTGTCATGAAGATAACTTGTGAAAGAATCAGCATAAATTATAATTTTACCGGTCATTTTTTCAGTAAGCCGAACCATTACGGTCGTATCTTTTATTGGAATAAAACTATCAACCATCTGATAATTAGATACATAATGTCTGAAAGCTCTTGGCCAATAATGGGGTATCATCCAAAAACTGCGCAGATCACGACGCAGAATTTTTCTGAGCGTATCTCGGTCGCCTTCCAGGTAATATGAAATATTGATGATTGTATCTTCAAAGGTAGTTTTAAAGGTATCTCGCCACGCATTCACAATCTCTTGAATCGCGGTCGAATCTTCTTTGGTCCAGGTCCAGTAAGGTTCTGGTGGCATTCGTCCGCATCCCCAGATAAAAAGCCCGAGGCACAAGATAAGAAATGAGAATATAGGATTTTTATATTGTGTCATTTATCCTCCTAAAAGTTAGGATAATAATGAAATCCCTTTCGGGCCACGGTAATATTTTTAGTATTACAAATACTACAAGTCATTTTTACCAAGATCTTATCTTAATAGAAAATTCATTTTTTGTCAAGGTTTTTTTGCAATATGTCCAACATATACTAGACTATACATTTTGTGAAAGAAAATAATAGTTATGTGAAATAGGTTTTTCAATTAGCAAAAGTTAATTTTATGAATGTGGGCATTGTGCAAAATATGTCCTTATTATCATTATTATCATTATTATATTATCATTACTAATTAACCAGTTAAAAAACGGTTCCAATTATCCAACCAACAAGAACATTACAGAGCAGTTGACCATCTGACATCCTCATGGATATCTAAAAAGATAGATGCCAAGATTAATGATAAAATCCGATATGTTGTTCTGATAATGTTAGAATAAAGTAGCCATAGAATTATGTCTTCGTAAAAGTTCAATGTCTTGGCACCGCACCTTTATGTGGTAATAGATGTATTTTGTTTATTATGTAAATATGAAACACATCATACTTTCTATGAGTTAATATACAAGATAACTCTTTCCTTAAATCTTAGTTTGAGAATAAGAATATGAAACAATGTGTAAAATTAGATCGCTATTAAGGAAAGCCTGTGTCGGTTATTATAACAGACTGGCGAGCGCATTCTTTTTTAATGAGCAGTTGTCTTTTGGTTTTCTATATATTAAATATTGAGGGTAAAATCCGTTTTGCTGTACCAACGATGTCAGAGTGAGCGACAATAGAATTAAGGTTTGTGAAGCGAATAACTTTGTAGGATATTTGTGATATATTGATGTATGTTTGTATTCAAATAAAAATCTCAATAGATTTCATAATGGAAGTAATGTCTTTTTCTTCGAAAAATTAGACCAAAGACTAAACCGATGATAAATCCGCCGATATGAGCAAAATAAGCAACTCCTGAACCTTGACCTGCTGTTCCGAAACCGAAAATCAATTGGAGAAAAATCCAAAAACCAAGAAAGATATATGCCGGTAACATTGTGAATCTTATAAAAAATCCTAAAGGCACTAAAGCAACAACACGGGCATGAGGAAAGAGGATCAAATAACATCCCAAAACTCCCGATACTGCGCCTGAAGCACCAATGGTCGGAATTGTTGAGTTAGGAGAGACTAAAATATGAGCAAAACTACCCGCTATTCCCGAAAGAAGATACATCACAATAAACCAGAACTTACCTAAAGTATCTTCAACATTATCACCAAAAATCCAAAGATAAAGCATATTGCCTAAAATATGCCAAAAATCACCGTGTAAAAATATTGAAGTAAATAAACTGTGCCAGTTGATACCGGATAAAATGTTTTGCGGGATTACACCATAAGAAATGAAAAAATCTCGGATACCTCTTCCTAAGGACATTTCGTAAATGAACACTATAACATTGACCGCAATCAAGGTATAAGTTATAAGTGGTCTACGTTCTGAT
>CAYYPG010000065.1:0-12010 GCA_964473505.1 uncultured bacterium
GAGCGTTCTGAAAAAGTCAAAGTGCCTCCAAGCCCTATCAAATCTATGTTATCTCATACCTCAAAAATTTACCATAATTACCATCGCTTTCCTATAAATATGGGTATAAACTTTTTATCTTTTTCGGTCACTAATTATTACGGCTCCAGACAAATTATGAGCCACAAATCCATCGCAAGGAAAGTAAAAATTTTTGCCAAATTTTTTAAATGGTGTTGGTCAACTCATTAGAAATCAATAGAACCTTTTGTCATTCTAAAAGTGGTTTTGTGTAATTGGGTTAGGAGATAATTAGAACATTCTTATCTCTCCAATCTAATTTCCAGACCACAGTGTCAATCAGACTTTGTTTGGTTAAGAGATGATGAAAATGGCTTCTTGATATTGTCCATCCGGTCAATGTTAATCTCGTGAATAGTAAATTGAAAAAGGAGAGATTGTTTTATTTTGATAGCGTCAAAATTTTTGTGTAAATTATTTTTTATTCCATTTCTTATATATACTCTTCTTGCTAAATATATAATTACGCTTAAACAAGATGGAAAATACATCTTTTTCTTTAACATATCAATACTGAATTTACACAAAATAAAATACACTACGATTATTTTTTTTAAGGTCCTTATTTTGGGTTGAAATAATCATATGAAATTCTATATTTATCCTCCAAGTTATTTGCCAATCATATCCTGCTCATCATTTTTATTCTTAAAATAGTCTTGTTAAAGCAGTCTTTCTACTATAATAGTACAGTGTCATCAACATCTTACGGAGAAAAATTTTGGGTCGGTAAAAATCATTTGTTCCTAATATTATTTTCATTATTTATGGTGGATTTTATAGATATGTTATTGGCATTTAGAAACATTAGATTGAACACTTGACCAGATATTATTTTTTTTTTACAATTCTTTCGTGGCGAAACCAATATTTACTGTTTCTGGGCTCAGAGGAATTGTTGGTCAAGATTTGTCTTTGGAACTTATTACCAAATACGCATTTTTCTTTGGAAGATACCTGCGGGCAAAAAAAATTGCAATTGGTCGCGATACCCGACCTTCCGGCAAAATTTTTTTTCATTCAGCTGTAGCCGGTTTATTTTCCGCGGGATGTAGTGTTTATGATTTTGGTATTTGTCCGACCCCGAGTATTATTATGATGGTAAAGAAATTAAATTTAAATGGCGGTATTCAAATTACTGCCAGCCATAATCCTAAAGAATACAACGGATTGAAATTTATATCTCATCAAGGCACATTACTCTTTGAAGAACAAATTGAGCAATTCAAACATTATTTGAAGCAGCAAAAAAGCAGTTTATCTATTTCTAATAATTCATTAGTGAATCTTTTCAGAATAAACATCTTAGATGCTTATTTAGAACAAATTGTCAATTCAAAATACTTTCGGAATATCCCCCCACGAAATTTTAGAGTTGGTATTGATAGTTGCAATGGGGCGGCGGAAGAATTTGCCATAAAATTAGTAAAAATGTTGGGTGCAACGCCAATAAGTATAAAAAGGGATGATAAGATTTTTCCCCGAACACCAGAACCATCTCCCACGAATTTACGACGATTATCTTATGAGGTAAAAAGACAAAATTTAGATTTGGGTATTGCCTTTGACCCTGATGCTGACCGATTTGCTTGTGTTGATGAGCAAGGAATTCCATTATCTGAAGAAGCGTCAGTATTATTAGGCATTCAATTTATTTTAGAGCAGAAGCAAGGTCCGGTAGTCGTTAATAATTCGACGACAATGGCGGTTGAAGATATTAGTAGAAAATTTGGCGTACCAGTGTATCGTTCTAAAGTTGGTGAAGCTAATGTGATAAAGAAAATGTCTGAGGTAAAGGCGGTTGTGGGTGGCGAAGGAAATGGTGGAGTAATTATTCCCGAAATCAATTTGGCACGAGATGGTTTAGTAGCAACTGCAATGTTATTGAAACTTTTAGCCAAGCGAAACTGCCCACTTTCCATAATAAGAAAAGAATTGCCCCAATATTTTATTGAAAAGAAAGTAGTCCATCAATTTTATTCCGATTGGAACCGACGCGTTCGTAACCGTTTTAGAAACGAACCGGCAATAGAGTTTGACACTCAAGATGGTTTAAAAGTAATTAGTGAGAACTTCTGGATTTTAATCCGAAAATCGAGAACCGAGCCGGTTTTACGCATTATTGCTGAAAGTAACCGTAAAAATTTAACTCAAAATCTAATTGCGGAGACGATTAAAAGTGTAACACAAACGAATTGAATCTTATATTATGTGTGGAATTATTGGTTATATAGGTAATCGTAATGCTACAGAAATTATTCTTAAGGGGCTGGAGCGTTTAGAATATCGCGGATATGACTCTTGCGGTTTAGGAGTTATTATCAATAATAGGATAGAATTTCGTCGAACCGAAGGCCGATTACAGAAGTTATACAATATGCTTGAGCAAGCTCCCTTGTTAAGTAAAATTGGGATTGGTCATACCAGGTGGGCAACTCACGGTAAACCCAGTGAAATCAATGCGCATCCGCAGTTCGACTGTAAAAAACAGATAGCAGTTATCCATAATGGAATAATTGAAAATTACCGAAGCTTACGGCAATGGCTTATAGAAAAAGGTCATATCTTTGAGTCTGAAACTGATACTGAAACAATTCCTCATCTTATTGAAGAATATTACCAAGGTGATTTACTAAGTGCGGTGCAAAATGCTTTGAAATTGGTCGAAGGCACATATGGATTAGCAATTATCTCCAATTTAGAACCGGATAAAATATTTGTGGCACGGAACGGCAGTCCGTTAATTTTGGGATTATGTGATAATAATGAGTTCATTGTGGCTTCAGATGCAACCGCAATAGTTGAGTGGACAAGAAAAGTAACCTATTTAGCTGATGGCGAAATTGCGATTTTGAGTCCGTCAGGTTACGAAATTACTAATTTAGAGAATCAGAAGATAGAAAAACAGATTGAAGAAGTCTTATTAACTTTAGAACAGATTGAAAAGGGTGGACATCCTCATTTTATGCTCAAGGAAATTTTTGAACAGCCGGATACGATAAAAGATGCAATGCGTGGTCGGTATATTTTGAGAACCGGAAGGGTTAGGTTAGGTGGATTAGAAACGGAAATTAAAGTTAATGAACATCAAATGAAGGCATCTGAATATTTAAATAAAGTAGAGAGAATTATTATTTCAGCATGTGGTACATCTTGGCATGCAGGTTTGATTGGTGAATATTTGATTGAATTGTTTGCCCAAATTCCTACTGAAGTCGAATACGCGTCTGAATTACGTTATCGGTCATTAATTCCAACACGGAATAGTGTGCTTTTTGTTATTAGTCAATCCGGAGAAACGGCGGATACTTTGGCGGTGCTAAGAAAGGCTAAAGAGTTGAAAATGGTCGTATTAGGTATTGTTAATGTTGTCGGTTCGGCTATTGCCCGTGAAACGGATGCCGGTATCTATTTGCATGCCGGTGCAGAGATTGGAGTTGCTTCAACCAAGGCTTTTACTTCCCAAGTTATGGTGTTGACTCTTTTAAGTCTATTTTTAGCTCAAAACCGAGGTTTGGTTAGTAATGAGAAATTGGTGGATTACTTTATGGCGATGCGTCAGATTCCCAATCAAGTTCGAGAAATTTTAGACAAGAACGCAGAGATTGAAAGAATTGCCGAAGAATATTATCAGTTTAATAATTTTCTTTATTTAGGTCGAGGTGTAAATTTTCCAGTTGCTTTAGAAGGTGCGTTAAAACTTAAAGAAATCTCTTATATTCATGCTGAAGGTTATCCCGCAGCCGAAATGAAACACGGACCTATCGCTCTGATTGACAAAAATATGCCAGTAGTTGTAATTGCTACTGACACGGATGATGTGATTTACCAAAAAGTCATCAGTAATATTGAAGAAATCAGAGCTCGAGGCGGAAATATAATAGCGATTGCAACAACAGGCAATGAAGAGATTAAAAACTTAGCTACGGAAGTAATTTATGTACCCAAGACTAAAGACTGGCTTTCACCAGTTATAAATGTTATTCCGCTACAACTCTTAGCATATCATATAGCGGTTAAACGGGGTTGTGATGTTGATAAGCCGAGACATCTGGCAAAAAGTGTGACCGTTGAATAAATAACAGTAGTAATTGTTGATATTCTTCTTTGCAACTCTTAGCATCTCATATAGCGGTTAAGCAGAGCTTGTGTTATCTGATAAGTGAAGACATTTGACAAAAGTTACATTTGACTAAAACTGTGGTACTTATTGACCATCATTTTTTGTAATCTTTAGCATATTATTAGCAATTAGACGGGTTTCCGATCTTAATTAAGCGGAGATATTTGACCAAAAGTAGTGCATTTTAATATATGGTGGTAATTATAAATATTATTCTTTACATTTTTGTCTTATCATTATCGCGGTTAAACATGCTATGTTATTGATAACCCAATGTATTCTAGCAAAGAGTATTTACAATAATAGTTGTTATTGTCCTTCTTTACAGTTTTTAGCATATCTTATAGTGATTGAACAGAGTTATAAGTGTATAATATGTTTAATAAGCGAAGATATTTGGATAAAAAGCATCATAGTTGAGTAAGACCGGGAGTAAATTATTAAAGGTCGTTTTTATTTTTTAGCACTTTGCGTAGCAGTAAAACAGGATTATGATGTTGATAAGTGAAGCCATTTTAATAAAATTTAATAAAATCTTATATTTGAATAAATGGTCGATGTCTTTCTTTACCGCTCTTTGCATACCGAGAGCAAATAAGCCGATTCTGAGATTGATAAATTATGGCATTTGGCAAAAATTGTTACAGTTTGAATAATTATAAATGCCAATAATTTCAAAACTCATAAAAATTCAGCAAGATATTGCTCAAAAAGTTATCCTCAAAGATGATTTTAATAAGATAAGGTATATTGGTGGTGCAGATGTTGCTTTTGATGACCATTACGCTTATGATGTAGTAGTAATTTTAGATTTTAAGGATTTATCGATAGTTGACTACGCAGTTGCCCAATATCGAATAACTCTGCCTTATATTCCAACCCTTTTATCATTTCGAGAAGTTAAGCCAATAAAAAAAAGCATATCAGAAGTTACGAATTAAACCCGATATAATTTTGTGTGATGGCCAGGGTTTTGCCCATCCGCGAAAAGCCGGGCTTGCGGTTTTTTTTAGGTGTTATTTTAAATATGCCGAGTATCGGTGTTGCCAAATCAAAATTATGGGGCACAGCGCGTGAACCGAATACTAATAAAGGTAGTTATAGTTTTCTTTTTCACGCCGGTAAAAGAATCGGAATTGTTTTACGAACTCAAACTAAAGTTAGACCATTATTTATTTCTCCAGGGCACAAAATAACTATTGCTACCGCCAAGAAAATCGTGATGAGATGTGTAAAAAATTTCCGAATTCCCGAACCATTACGACTAGCCCATATTGTATCAAAGATGTACAAAGATAAAAATTATGCTCATTTTAAATCTTTTCTCAAAAATTATTCAGATAATAAGTAGTATTTGGGAGTTCCGCTTCTATCAAAGTGCTAAAATAAAGGACAAATATGAAAAAACCGAAAATTAGATATAAAAAAAGATAGCAGGTTATGATTCTTCTTATTATAATTACTTATAGGAATGGTTTGATATGTTAGGGTTGAGCGCAATTTTTACATTTTAGTTTTAGTTCGTACCTCGTATCCAAATTGTCTCACTTATAGGAAAGGTGAGATCATGATGGTCTCAAAGCCTTTGTCTTGAACAAAATGAACTTAGATGAGTTTGAAAAGTTAGAAAATATTAATCCTGGGGAGTAAAACAGATATTTTAGAGTACAAAACCGTTAGCGAAAAGAGACAAACCTATTCGATTGATGCTGAAATTTCCGGAATCAGGTCAGGAAATTTTTTCAACCATTCTTTTCGCTCAGTTTTTAGATTGTCTACTCGTTGACGATATTCATCTTCGGAATAGTAGTTAAGCGGATTAAATTTTTCGTAATTAATATTGGGAATATCATCTGGTATCAAGTAGTGCCAATCAGGGTCAACTTTCCATTTAATCGTGCCTTGGGCAATCTGTTTAATTATTTCGACCGAATGGCGGACTGTAATCTTTTCGCCATCTTCGCCGCCGACGCGACCAGTATTCATTACATAGATTTCCATTTCTGGATGCTGTTTTAATATCTCGTAGAAACGGTTACCTTCTTCGGCTTCTGGTCCGATAATAAATGGATTCGTTCCCACGACCCTTTTGGATTTACCGGCTTGAGTAGGGTCACCGGCAGAGGTTTCAACTGATTCACCTAACATAAAAAATGCAGCGGCTTGTTCAGGAGTTAGTTTCACCACAGGAGGTATAATGTCATTTCGGCGATAAATAAAAATTAAGATATGTGCAAAAGGTAAATCTATTTGATCGTCAGCGTAGTCCATTTCTCGGCGAATTACAACTGCACGGCCATTTGAAGTTAACATATAATTTTGGAAATCAACCTTGCCATCTTCTTCGACAAAAACATTTTCTAAGATAGCGTTAGGACTGGTTACAGCTTTATATAATAACGGATCAGATTTAGGCGAAACTGCTTCAGTCTTCATATAGAAATTATTTTCCGTACCAATGGCCGAACCATCTGGTTTTAAAAAAACAACATCATCTTGTCTAATTACAACACTTTCATCACCTTCAAGATAATGGTGATGACAAGTTAAAGTAGTTTTACCCGTACCTGAGAGACCAAAGAGCAAAATTCCTTTGTTGACTAACTTTTGAGTTTTATCTCGCACCCGTATGATTTTACTACCAGCATGCAGTCCTAACCAACCACGTTGTTTTGCCAGATACATTGCTAAGCGAAGAAATGCTTTTTTAATTTCACCAGTATAATCCGAACCGAATACAAAAGTAATACGTTCTTTGGGTAATACTAACACTTTTCGCTCTGGCCATTCCGGAATCGAAACTACAATAACATCTGGTTCAGACTGTTTGATGGGTTCAAAAAGCATCTGGTGCCACATATAAGCATTACGAGCATAATCTTTAGTTACATAATAACGACATAAAAGTTTTATCTCATCAGACTGGCACATTGTCCGTTCAACCATAATCATGCGTTTTTTCGCAATATATTCTAATCCTTGTTTGATTAGGGTTTTTTGAGTCTCGGACGGTTCGTTCTCAATGATTTCAGTAAATTTGGCACTACGATTACGAATATGGCTAATATAAGAAGCACTACCGAATTCAGTGGTAACTTCATCTTTTTCAGCTAATTTTCTCAATTCATCTTTAGTTAAATCCTTGATTATTTCTTTGGGTTTAATTAGTTCTTTAATCATACGATAATGATATTAAAATTTATATCATCTGTCAAAGATTTTTTACAATATGTCTAGACATACTAAACACTCTCCAAGATTTAATAAAAATAAAAATAGATATAAGCAATAAGTTTCTCATGGTTGTATAAGAATATGAGTTAAAATGTAAGTATAATACTTATTATTATAAAACGTTAATAAAAATTAGTTTTTATCATTATGATAATTATTAACACGTTCACCACGGATTTCTCAGGTGTCTTATAGTTGTCCTGAGCATCGGATATCACATAGTAAAGGCTGCTTTATTGTACCAGTTATGTTAAATAAATTAACAGAAGAGTTGGTTTTTGGCATGCTAATGTCTTGACACAAAACCGTTCTTAAAAACCTCAACAAGAGTCAAATATTATGCTAGAATAATCTGAACACTTCTCGGCGTTTTGATTTCAGCAATCATTTGGGAGAATTTTCTCTATAGGCATTACTTGGGCTAATTGATAAAATTCATAAACCGAAAGACTTTCAGCACGACGATTTAAATCAATACCGCTTTTTTCTGCTATTTGGTTTATTATATTTTTGTCTAAGGATAAGACTAAAATCAGATTGTTGGCAATGGTCTTGCGCCGGTATTTAAAAGCGGTATGAACAATTTTATTAAAAACCTCATACCGTAAATCTGAAAATAATGGTGGATTCCGTTTCTTTATAATGATTGCGGTAGAGACAATTTTGGGTTGGGGCTTAAAAGCCGATGGCGGAATGGTTATTAATTTCTTGCGAATTGTTAACGGTTCAAAGAGGACTGTAATTATACCATATGATTTGGTCTTCGGTTGCGCTAAAAGACGGTCAGCAAATTCTCGTTGTAAGGTTAATACCGTAATATCCCAAAGGTTAATATTTTCTAAAAGTTTAAACAAGATGGGTGATGAGAGATGATAGGGAATATTACCGATGATTTTTACTTTACCTAATGCTTGCCAGTCTAATTGTAAGATATCCGCATTGATAATTTTGATGTTGGAAAAGTCGATAGTATTATTTTGTAATATCGAGATTAGTTGCTTATCAATTTCTACGGCAAAGACTCGCTGAGCCTTACTAGCAATACGTTTAGTCAAGATTCCTTTACCGGCACCGATTTCTAAAACATTATCATTAGGATTTAGTTCTAAAGCCGAAACCAATCGGTTAGCAATGATAGAAGAAACCAGAAAAGATTGACCTAACGATTTCTTGGGTTTGAACACAACTATCCTTAATCTAAAACTAAATTAAAATTTTTAGGATCCAACACAATCCTACTGAAATAAAGACACAATTTGTGAGAGTGGGATAAAATTTTTTATCTGACATAAAAAGATTGAATACTACTGTTTCTCAAGATTCAAAATGAAAATCTTCGTTTATCAGAACTGAGCAAACTACAAATAAAAAAGACGCAATAGGATTTTCAAATGTTTCGGTTATTTTTCTGATTGAATCATAAATAGATTTTTGGCATTTTTAGTAGTCATTTCAGCAATATGTTCAATTGAACATTTACGAAGATATGCAATGGTTTGAGCAATGTACTTAACATAAGCCGGTTCATTACGCTTGCCTCTCTGGGAATATGGAGCTAAATACGGCGCATCAGTTTCAATCAGAATTTTATCTTCAGGTATTTTCGGCACAATAGATTTTAACTGAGGATTATTATAAGTTATAGAACCAGAAAATGAGATATAAAATCCTTGTGCAACTACCCATTGGGCAAAGGACTCGTCGCCAGAATAACAATGGAGCACGCCACTAAAATAATTATGCTCTAATAGAATTGATTTTGCTTCAGGATAGGCAGCTCGGATATGAATAATCATGGGTAGACTCAATTTTCGGGCTAATTCAATCTGGCTATGAAATGCTTTTTCTTGGCTTGCTCGATCTGAGTAGTTACGATAAAAGTCTAAACCGGTTTCGCCAATTGCCTTAACTTTAGAGTTGATGGCTAATTGTTCTAATCGCTTGATATCACCATTTCGCATCGTTTTAGCATTATGCGGGTGAATACCGACGCTACAATAAGTGTCAAGATATCTGTTAGCAATCGTAATCGATGCTTGTGAATCGGTAACATTTAGCCCAACAGTTAAAAGGTATCGAACATCATTTTCTTTTGCCCTTTTAATAATTTCATCAAGACAACTAATATAAGACCGGTCAGTCAAATGGCAGTGAGAGTCGAATAAGATCATAATTAAATTATGGGGTAGAAGTCAAAAGAACTATTCTTCGCTCTTTTGATGATTTCGTAATGTAAGTGTGATTGTTCACTTATCTTAGCGAATTAAATAATCCTATAATCTTTTTGTAACTTTAATTAAACAATAGTCTGTTGAATTGTAAAAAGGTTTAAGTATATTATACCATTAACAGAAACAGTTATCGGCGAAATAGAAGATAATAAAATTTTTGCCGATTATATTTAATTTTTTAGTCTTGTTATGATACCGGACTTCCAGGTCTAATTTCTTTATCTAAAACAACCAAAGAAATATCACTGCCATCAACTGCGGCTAAAAGCATACCATGAGATTCTACGCCTCGAATCTTGGCTTTTTCTAAATTAGCAACCACGACAATATTTTTGCCCATAAGATATTCTGGATTATAGACAGAACCAATTCCAGCAACAATTTGTCGCTTTTCTGTGCCTAAATCAATATCGAGTCTGATCAATCGTTCAGTTCCGGCAACTCTTTCTGCATTAATAACTTTGGCAACTTTTAATTCAATCTTTTTAAAATCATCAATAGTTATTTCCATTGTTATCTCCTTTGATTGGCTGGTAATTTCTTTAGAAACATCCTGGTCAATTTTTTTCCCTAATTTTTCAATTTGGGCGATTATTATGGATTCTTCAATTTTGGGAAACAATATTGAAATTGGTCCCAAAGGATTGCTAAATTGGGGATTAATCGCAGAATCCCAATTTTTGTTATCAGTTCGAATTAGTTTCTTAATCTTTTCTGCAGTAAATGGGAGAAATGGTTCCAGCAGAATTGAGAGAGAAGCAATTATTCGGGCGCAAACATTTATTGTGGTATCACATTTCATGCGGTCTTGTTTATAACTTAACCACGGTGCTTGATAATCGAAATAGCGATTGCCTAAACTGGGAAGAGTCATTAATTCGCGAATGGCATCTTTAATCTGAAAGGTTTCAATTAAACTACCGACCTTTTCGGTGGTTTCTTTGATTTTGATTAAAATTTCATTTTCACTTTCGGTTAATTGATTGGCAAGGGGAATTTCACCATTATAATTTTTACTAATAAAGGTTGTAACCCGATTAACAAAATTTCCTAAAATATCCGCTAATTCATTATTATTACGAGATAAGAAATCACGCCAGGCAAAGTCAACATCACGATTTTCCGGTAAATTTACTGCTAAGGCATACCGCAAAGGGTCAGGTTCAAATTCTTTTAGGTAATCGGGTAACCAGACCGCCCAATTTTCTGAGGTTGATAATTTTCTGCCTTCCAAGTTTAAGAATTCATTAGCCGGAATTTCCGCGGGTAAAATATAATCGCCATGGGCTAAAAGCATTGCCGGCCAAACAATGGCGTGAAATACAATATTATCTTTACCAATAAAATGGATAAGTTTGGTATTAGGGTCAAGCCAATAATCTTTCCATAAATCAGGCTTACCAATTTTTTCTGCCCATTCTTTGGTTGAAGAGATATAACCAATAGGTGCGTCAAACCAGACATATAAGACTTTATTTTCGGCTTCCTTTAAAGGAACTTTTACACCCCAAGAGATATCTCGTGTAATTGCTCGGTCTTCTAATCCTTGAGCAAACCAACCCTCACAGAATTTTTTTACATTATCCTTCCAATGTTTTTGGGAACGAATCCACTCTTCTAAAGTTTTTTGAAATTGACTGAGTCTAAAGAAATAATGAGTTGTTTCTCGGGCTTCAGGCGTTGTGCCACAAGATTTGCATTTCGGTTCCTTTAGTTGATAAGGTTCCAGCCACCTTCCACAAATCTCGCATTGGTCACCACGGGCTTTTTCGTTATTGCAATAAGGACAAATTCCCGTAACATAACGGTCAGCTAAAAACATATTACATTTATGACAGAAGAATTGGCTAATGGTCTTAGGATAGATGTATCCTTTTTGATATATTTTGAGAAAAAAATCTTGCGCGGTTTTATGATGTAAAGGTAATGAAGTGCGCGAATAATTATCAAAACTACAGCCGAATTGTTCAAACGATTTTTTAATACTATTGTGATATCGATCAACAATGATTTGTGGACTAACTTTTTCCTTTTCGGCTGCAACCGTAATCGGCACTCCATGCTCATCTGAGCCGCAGATAAATATTATATCCCGGCCTTTTAATCGTTGATAACGTACATAAATATCAGCTGGCAAATAGGCGCCTGCTAGATGACCCAAGTGAATTTCGCCATTGGCATAAGGCAATGCACTGGTGACTAATATCTTCATTATGTTTCCTATAACTTATAGAATAATCTTAAATTAAACTTTATTGTTTTTATTAATACTTTTAATTATGCTATTTAAATCAAGATTGTCAATATTAATGTCGTTCCAACTTAGAAACCGCAACTTTAATTCCAACTTTGAAATCGCAAC
>CAYYPG010000066.1:0-11652 GCA_964473505.1 uncultured bacterium
TGGATCTAACGGATGCCTTTCAACTATTTTACCACACTTTCTGGTCATGAGCCATATTTATGTCTTCTCGCATCCATTTATAATAATTCTATAAAGGACCAGATCGTTCTGATTTATTCTGAGGTCTTTTATATTTGTTTTGTCTTTGTCTATTTATATCTATATTATTTATTTATAGCTATTTACATCTTCTTAACATCCCATTTGGAGATGAATCGTTTATGTGCATTAACCAAGGAATTTAAATGATTATCCTAATACATAACTTTCAGGAAAAGTGTAACATTTGACATTGAATAACGAACTCTGCAGAATAAGACATTTTGAGGTTTTGAAATTTAAAAGCATTGAACCTTTAATCTCTAATTGCATTTTCAAAAGAGCCAAGTATTTTCTCACTATAAAGGTAAATGATTTCTTAAATTGCTGACACAATAACACCGGCCATTGTTTTCTGATTGATTTACTCAACGCCACTCATCTCAATTCAGTTAATTGCCCATAAATTGATACTTTTATCTTTGCCCAAACCGACCCTCATCGCAACTCCCAAATTGCTCTTGACCTTATTTTCCAAAACTACTTTCATACCTATTTTTCAAGCAACCCAAAGTGCTATGGAGGGGACTGTACCCTCTTTTTAGTGAAAAATGCAATATCTCACTAAAAACCAACAACTTATCTAAAAATTCTCCTTATCTAAAACATTAGTTATAACTAATGTTTTTATATTTGTTTTTACACAAAAGATGGCAGAAAGTTTTAGAAAGATTTGGCATGCAGAGTAATCTATTGCAAAAAGAATTTGGCATGAGAATGGGAATTATGGTGGTGTGGTGCCAAAACATTGTATCTCTTCAAAGGACCTAATTCTGGGGCTACTTTATCTAATATTATCAGAACAACATATCAGATTTTCTTATTAATTTCCGGCATCTGTTTTTTAAGGTACTCAAATGGTATCTCGTAGTCAAGGCGGGAATGCTTTCGATAATTGTTATAATAGTAATTGTATTTTAATGCTTTTGATTATAACATGTTAGTGTATAATATGTTGTGTAAATTCAGTATTGATATGTTTAAGAGAAAGGCAAATCCTTCTTCCATTTTTTCACATAGTTAATATTTATTAATTAGAAAGGAGAACATACCTTTGGAAAAAACCCAATTTACACAGAAATCTTGATGCTACTAATATGTGATATGTGAGTATCTTGGTTTTTTCTTTGGTGTCTTGGTGAAATCCGGGTATTTTGCAGGGTTTTCTCAGGAGTAATTTTTCTTAGTTCCTTATAATTGATTAGGGGTATATTTTGCATATTGCTTTATATCTTTTAATAGTTGTTTAAAATTAACCTTTGCTGATTAAAAAATCTGTTTCCCATAACCATTATAATTAAATTTCGTAAACTGTGTATGTCTTGGACATATTGCAATCAATAATTGACAAATTTTGAAAATAGGATTAATATTAGAGATTATTACAACATAAAAAACAAAAATTTTTAATTAAGACACCGATTTTTATTTTTAGTTTACAAATGAAAATTTAGATTTTTGAGTCTATATGCTTGATTTTGAATTAAAAGAAATATTTTCTCCAGATTTAATTTTTGTTGACTCGGCACCCAAGACTCGAGAGGAAGTCTTTGCTTTTGTGGTCGGCAAACTAAACGAGAAAAAGTTAATTGAAGATCAACAGGTTGCAGAAGTAATTTCTGCGTTAAATGCTCGTGAGGATATTGGATCAACCGGATTAGGAAAAAGTATTGCCATTCCTCATATTACCTTAAAAAATTCGGATAGGATATTCGGGTTCGTTTATAAAAATGAGCGAAATATTGAATGGCACTCAATTGATGGTAAACCAGTAAAATTAGTCGTCTTTCTTTTCGCACCAGAAACTAAGCGGCAAGAATATTTATCGGTGTTGGCTGAAATTGCTCGACTTCTTAATCTGCCCCAAGTATTAGACAAGATATTAAAAGAAGATAATCCCGCGAAAATATACAAATTATTAACCAGCGAATACAAACCGAGTTTCTGGTCAAAATATGCTAAATCTTTTTATTTCATCTGCGGGATGATTGCAATAATTATTTTAGTAAAGTTATTCTTGACCGCAATAAAAGTTCCTAATTTGGAAATATATGAAAAATTAGACTATCTAAAATTTAACGAGTCGGTGTGGATTAATAAAGAGATTATTGCCACAACACTATTTTTTACTATGGTTTTAGGAACTTTATTTTTTTTCCGTTATCGGGTTGCTTTCGGAGCCGGCGCCTTAAGTTTATTGTTGATTGCCGGCGTTATGGACATTGAAACGACGGTAAAATTTATGTCGATTCCGACAATTCTATTTATTGTGGCGGTAATGATAATGGTAAAATGGTTTGAAGACAAAGGTGTTTTTCAATATTTAGTGATTAAGGCATTAAAATATTTCTACGGCTCGCCTTTATTGCTTTTTGGCGCACTAATGTTTTTTTCCTGTATTTTAGCCGGCTTGGTCGATGAAGTTTCAGCAATTTTGATAACGATTGGCATTGCGGTGGAAATTGCTCGACACACAAAAGTCAGTGTCATCCCTTATTTGTTAGGATTAGTGATGGCAACCAATGTGGGAAGTGCCTTGACTTTAATTGGTAATCCAATTGGTATTTATTTAGCCTTTGCCGGAAAATTGACTTTCTTTGATTTTTTGAAAAATTCGACGGTCATCGCGCTTCTTACTGCAATCCTGATTATCGGATTAATTGTTTATCTTTATCGCAAACAGCTTAAGAGTAAAATCCCAATTGATATAAATGAACTCGAGATTAAAATGGAGATAAAAGACAAAAGAGAAGTCTCTTTGGCAATAATAATTTTTATTATCTTTGTCATCTTAGTCGTAATGCATTCTTTTTTAGAAAGAGTTTTAAGAGTTGAAGAGCGGACCGTGCTTTTGGCAACTGTGTTAGCCGTTGTCGGTTTTATTGTATTGCGCGAAGAAGAACGGGGACGTTATTTTATTGAGAAAGGACCTGATTGGTGGACGATTCTTTATTTTATGTTTCTTTTCGCTAATGCCGCATGTTTGGAATATACCGGAGTAACAGTGAAAGTTGCCCAGCTTATAATTCGTGCTCAACAAATTTTACCGTTACATTTAATGGGAAATTTAAGTCAAAGTGCGAATGTCTTAACTTTACTGCTATGGAGTTCAGGTTTACTTTCTGGATTTGTGGATAACTTGCCCGTAGTTGCTGCATTGGTGCCGGTAGTGAAAGATTTAATTGCCAGTGGCTTACCCCAAGGAAATATTCTCTGGTGGAGTTTACTGATTGGTGGCTGTTTTGGCGGTAACTTGACGATGATTGGGTCAACGGCAAATTTAGTTGCGATTGGAGTTTTTGAACGAAGTTATCGCCGAAAGTTTTCTTTTAAACAATGGCTAAAACTTGGTGTAATCGTTACCTTCATAACATTACTTTTTGCTAATGTTTTGCTATTAATTAAATTAAAATTTAGCCAATAAAATGCAGAATGTAATTTTAGTTGTCAATGGTGATAAGATTGTGCAAAAAAGAATTCTTCGGTTATTTAATAAAGAATTCTACAAAATTGTGCTTATGGGACTATTTCCGCCATCGACCGGACCCACAAAGGTTGAAGCCGAAAGAAATCAATGGCAAGATTTATTTTCTTTAAGAGAAGAATTGGAACCGCTGGGTTATGCAGTTTCAATTGTTACGGAAAAAGGTTCAGTGTTTAATCTAATTAATACTGCTCAAATGCTGTCCGCGGATATTGTAGTATTACCTAAAAAAAAGTTTTTGACCTTGGCACAAGATGAATTTGAAGATTTTTTGACTCAGTTGCCAGGGACCTTGATATTATATTAGTAAAATTTTTCTAAATAAAGTAAAAATCTTATATGTCGCTAAAAGAAAGGAGACCAATGAAGTTAAGTAGCGAACAATTAATTAAGCAAACATTTACTTATAGTGCAAGAAATTACAATCCTTTGCCCGTAGTACTTTCCCAAGGCAAAGGTGTTTGGGTTTACGATGTTGAAGGTAAAAAGTATCTTGATATGCTTTCTTCATATTCGGCATTAAATCAAGGACATTGTCATCCCCGAATTATTCAGACCCTCAAAGAACAGAGTGAAAAATTGACGCTGACATCACGAGCTTTCCATAATGACCAATTTGCTAATTTTTGTAAATTGTTATGTGAAATTACTAAAAAAGACAAAGTACTTTTGATGAATACGGGTGCCGAAGCAGTGGAAACCGCAATCAAAGCCAGCCGCAAATGGGGTTATTTAAAAAAGAAAGTTAAAGAAAATAATGCGGAAATTATTGTCTGCGAAAATAATTTTCATGGTCGAACAACAACGATTATTAGTTTTTCTACAGAAGAACAGTATCGCTTTGGATTCGGTCCTTACCCGCCGGGATTCAGAATTATTCCCTACAACGATTTGGAGGCATTAGAAAAAGCAATAAATCCGAATACGGTTGGTTTTTTGGTAGAACCAATTCAAGGCGAAGGAGGAGTTGTTCTGCCTCAGCCAGGTTATTTAAAAACCGCACGAGAGATATGTCAGAAGCATAATATCCTTTTTATTTTGGACGAAATTCAAACTGGTTTAGGTAGAACTGGTAAGATGTTTGCTTATGAATATGAATCGGCAATTCCTGATATTTTAATTTTAGGAAAAGCTCTGGGAGGCGGTGTTTACCCAGTTTCGGCAATCTGTGCCAACGATGATATTATGGATGTTTTTACACCAGGTGACCACGGTTCGACATTTGGCGGAAATCCCTTAGCATGTGCTGTTGGTATGACTGCTTTAGATGTGATACTTAAAGAAAATCTAGTTGAGAATGCTCGAACTATGGGAGAATATTTTATAAGCCGATTAAATGCCATCAAATCATCCCGAATTCACGAAATAAGAGGTAAAGGTCTTCTGATTGGTGTCGAATTAAAAGAAAAAGCTCGACCATATTGCGAACAGTTAATGAACGAAGGCGTATTGGCAAAAGAAACGCATGATTATGTTATTCGTTTTGCACCTCCGTTAATTATCAAAAAAGAAGAAATTGATTGGGCTTTACCGAAAATTGAGAAAGTCTTAACCCAGTAAATATTCTATCTGCTTGCAATTCTCAAAGTTTTATGTTAAAATTTTATTATGGTAAAGATTATATTTATTTTACCGATTATCTTGTTTTTTGGCACAACTAATGCTGAGATAACTAATGACTGGTGCGGAACTCCCCAAGCACTAGAAGATTTTCGACTGGGAAAATTACAAAATCGACCGACTTTATCTGGTCCGGTAGAGTATATTGAACGACCGCTTTTTCGCATACATTACACTCGGCAAGGAACTGATGCAGTTTCAGTTGCTTATGCTGAATCTACTGCAAGTGCCCTTCAATACAGTTGGACACTCTTAGTTGATTCTTTAGGTTGGTTACCACCGCCCCCGGATTTTGGTCTGGGAGGCGATAACCGCTATGATGTTTATCTCAAACAATTATCTTCAGGGATTGCCGGCGTCACATATCCGGAATATAGTTATACGAATCCATATCCCAATGGCGTTAGTTCTCATTTTAGAATCACAATTGGACTTGACCCTAATAGTCTCAAAGGAACTGTATGCCATGAATTTGTCCACGCAATTGAGTTTCGATATAGCAGTGCGGAAGGAACTTGGTGGTTAGAAAATTGTGCGGTTTGGGGAACTGAGGTTGTATATGATGAAGTCAATGATTATCTGGATTTTTTAGGAACATCGCCTAATCCTCTTGATAGTCCACATCTTCCAATAACCAGTAGCACAAATCTTTACTGGTATGCTGGTGGTATTTGGCCAATGTTTTTAAGCGAATACTATGGCAATGATTGTGTGCGTCAAATATGGATGTATCAAGGACAGATATCTGGACAAAACACTCTATCAGGTATTGATTATGTTTTGAGAAATCAATATAGTTCTAATTTGGCAACCGCCCTTAAACAATATGCGGTTTGGCGATATTTTACCGGACCAAGAGCTGATACCATAAATTTTTATAAAGAAGGTCATTTGATGCCTTCGGTACGAATCCTTCGTACCCATAATGTATATCCGGCTTCCGGCGACCAGGGTAATTATCCAATATCCAATACCGGCGGTACAAATTATGTCCAATTTCATAATGGCGGTGGAAAACTTTTGATAAATTTCAATGCTCAAAGTCTGTATCGTTGGGCTTGTTTGGTGGTTGGTTATCGACCTAATAGTCTTTCTTCAGTACATGAATTAACCCTTAATTCACAAGGAAATGGCAGCGACTCTTTTCCTTGGCAAAATAATGACCATTTTGCTCTTATTCCAGTTTTAACCCAATGGGAATATGCAACTGGTTCTTTACCGTTTAGTTATTCCGCAAATGTGAGAATTCTTCACGATGTCGGTGTTGAAAGTTTGATGGGGTTTTCAAGTATGGTCGATTCCGGAACCGCGATTACTCCTCAGGCAATCGTCAAAAACTATGGTCTTAACCCTGAATCGTTTGCGATTAAACTTACAATTGGTGAGAATTATTCTCACGTCCAAAATATTACATCTCTAAATCCAGGTGATTCGGTTTTAATAAGTTTCCCGGCTTGCACCTTGAGAATTCGAAATTACAACGCTTACAAATGCACCACGCTTTTAGCCCAAGACGAAAGACCGGCTAATGATTATATTGCAGGACAAACCTTTGTCCGAGTAAAAGATGTCGGCGCAACCTCAATAGTTGAACCCCTATCTAATATCATTCAGGGTTCGTATGTCCAACCGCGGGCAACGGTTAAAAATCATGGGAATGTAGCAGAGATTTTCGATGTTGATTTTTCTATTGGAAATTGGCGAACGACAAAACGAATTAGAGTTGGTGCAGGCATAGAGATTGAAGTTGTATTTGATTCGATTTGGCAGGCAAATGATACCGGTAATTATGTTGTAAAATGCTCAACTAAATTAGTCAACGATGTTAATCCATCTAACGATATAGTGGTGATTAACACTTATGTTGCACCAACAGCAATTGATGAAGTGAATAGAATAAATACTTTATCTTTAATAACTATCCCAACAATTCTCTTTAACAATACACCAATTCATTTGCCGCATATGATTAATAATCAGAATGTAGAGCTCGAGGTATTTAATCTTCAAGGTCGCCAAGTTTATGCTCAAAAATTAAACCGAAACTCGTTTACTCTGAACAACTTGGCCACTGGTTGCTATATCTTAAGATTGAAAGAGAATAGCCGAAGTTTGTCTTACAAAACGATTATCATCAGAAGATAGATTTTAATTTTCAAGTAATATAAGTAGAATTCTCGGAAAAATGCTCATGAGACACCAAACCCCACAAGAAAAAACCATTAATTATGCTTCTGCATTTCATGCCTTTTGAACCAACATTGAATTTGGCAGAGTCCTTTAAATAGAGATATTGTAACGCTATTGAGTTTTAAGACAGTGTTTAATCTAAGAAATTATTTAAACATCGATCACAATATTTAAACTGAGCAAAGTACCGGTTGTGTATAATCTTTAAGCAAAGAGCATGAGAAAATCCGTGGTGTCAATTAATTTTAGGCTAGTATTTGTACCGTAAGATTATATATGTCTATTAAAAGATGTCCTAACTAAGCAACGAATCGGTAGTGTTAAGCTTTTATATAAGAAAAAAGAAAAGTCATGACATTTTATAATGTGAAGGTAGTATTTTAATCAAAAAATATTTATGCTTTTATCAAAATGGTCAAACTAAGCGAAGACCAAATTCTAATTAGAAACAATAATAATTTTCAAGCACAGTGAGTGGAAAAGCCACGATATTATTTTATTCGATTTTAGGATTGTATTTAAGCCAAAGGACTATTTATATTTATACTTTTATCAAGATTTCTAGACTGCGCAAATAAATAATATGGAAGTAAATTTTCTAATCCAACCAAGAACTAAAATAAAAAAAATGAAATGAAGATTCTGGATTTGGTTTGTGCTTATGGTTGTCATTCAAACCGTTTAGCCGAACTTGGCTATAATGTAATCAGTATTGACAATTGTTGATAATTTCTTGAGATAGCAAGAAAGGATGTACAATAGAAAGGACTGAGTGTAAAGTATATAAACCAAGATATGCAAAATAAGTTTCCGCAATGAATTTTATAGTATAATGCTTACCTCATTAGAATATTTCAATGACACCGAAATTTAGAAATATTGGCTAAACACTTAAACGGGCAAGGATTATTTTGTTTTGATGCTCAATTTGAATGCCTTGCTAAAAAGTTTTATGGCTTACATTGTGATTGGAAAAGGTAAAGATTTGATGATAAAGCGTAATCGAGACTCAAAGAAACTAAAAGTATCCACAGAAAAGAATTGCGATTCGCATTCAATGGCAAAAGATAAACAATTTATTACCCAAACGCAATCAGAAAATTATTGGGAAAAGTTGGATTACGAATATAATAAAATCTATTCGGATTTTATACACACGATTTTTAGTTAAAAATCTAAATGAACGATCATTGGCAAAAGAATTAGATGAGCGAAAAACAACGAGTACATATTTTAGTTTCAGGACGAGTCCAAGGAGTATTTTTCCGCGACTATACTTGCCGAAAGGCACAAAGTCTTAGGCTAACCGGTTGGGTGCGAAATCTTACTGACGGCAGAGTAGAGATTATCGCTGAAGGCGAAAAAGAGAAATTACTAGAGTTAATCGAAACAGTGAAAATTGGACCGCCTTTAGCAAAAGTCAGAGATTGCATAATCAGATGGCAAGAATTCAGAAATGAGTTCAATGATTTTCGGATTGTTTATTAGTGGTAGTGGCAAGATTTTTCTATAAATTGTTTTTTACTTTTTCTAGGCGTGCTCCCCTATCTGCTTATTATTATATTTTGTTTAACCTTGAGCATGATGCACCTTTTTCTTTAACCTATCAATACCGAATTTACCTAAAATACACTGCTTTTTTACAAGACCATAAGTGTTAATCTTTTTAAGCAAAAGTTTTCGTTTTCTGAAACTTTAGTAAGTAGCCGATATTAGCTAAAATCACATTTATATTATTCAAGTATATTATTCAAGAATTAGTTTCAATAACATCAAAATCTTATCTTAATACAATCTCGGATTTATTGGCAAGTAGGAAGTTCGAGGTAGACAAAATCTTTATCTTTTTGGATATCAATAAACTATTGGGCGATTCTAACTAAAATAATATTTTACTTACCGCATCAGTTTCTGTTACAATGAACTTATATGGATAATTATTTGGGGGGGTAATGTACTTTTTGTATATAAATTAAAAAAGGAGTGAATTTGGATTTAAAATAGTCATCTTGGTCTAACCGGTATGCGACTGAGTATGCCGATTAGTGGTTAATATTCTACTTTCCGCAGGTTAATAGTTGCGTAGGTTTAGCCTAAGCTACCCCTAGCCATGGGGCTAGCCCCTAGCTAGGGGGCTTTTGACAATTTTGCTATCCTTTTGATAATGAGTGCGGTATTTTTGTTCCCACGGAAATATCTATTAATAAATATGGTGTTGCTTGTGGTGAATATCGAGTGAATAAGCGTAAGTCAGCCGTCGTTTCTTATGTTTTTCTTTGTGTTATGGTAGGTTTAGTAGAATTGACCTGTATTTGGGAAATCGGCCTTATGTTACTGTTGGCTAATCTTATGTAAACGCTCAAGGACAATGTTTTTGCCTAATAGTTCAATGGTTTCAAACAAAGGTGGTCCGACTGGTTTGCCGGTTAAGGCAACTCTGCAAGGATGAACCAGATCGGCAGCTTTTAAGCCTAATTCCTCGGCTAATTTTCTTAACTCATTTTCCGAATTTATTGCGGTAAAATTTTGTAATCTTTCAAACCTTAAACTCAATTCTTTGAGATAATTTTGCGTTTTGGGGGTTATATATTTTTCCACTGCAGACATATCGTATTTAACATCTGGAAGATAAAACACTGAAACCATATCACGCAATTCAGTTAAAGTTCGAACGCGAACTTTGGTAATGTCAAGAATTTTATAGTATCTTTCTTTATCCAAAGGAAGAATATTGAATTCTTCTAGGTAAGGCAAGAGTGTTTGAGATAGTTTTTCGTTATCCATATTTTTAATATAAACACTATTCATCCATTCCAACTTTTTAATGTCAAAAATAGCATTGGCTTTATTGACTCGTTCTAAAGAAAAGAGTTCGATCATCTGTTGCCGAGTCATAATTTCTAAATCGCCACCTGGAGACCAACCAAGTAATGCTAAAAAGTTAATAATCGCATCGGGTAAATAGCCGGAATTCCTATATTCCCATAATGAAAGTGCGCCGTGCCGTTTAGATAGTTTTTTCTTATCCGTGCCGAGTATTAATGGCAAGTGTGCAAAATGGGGAATAGTAAAACCCAAGGATTCATATAATAATATTTGCTTTGGGGTGTTAGCAATGTGTTCTACAGCACGAATGACATGCGAAATTCTCATCTCAGCATCATCGATTACCACCGCAAAATTATATGTTGGTGTATTGTCAGCACGCATAATGATGAAATCTTCAATATCTTTGGGGTCTTTTTTAATGGCACCGTGAATAAGGTCTTCAAAAATTACTGACTTATTGGGAATTAAGAAACGAATGGCTTTGGAACGATTTTCCTTGTCGTATTTGGCTTTGGTTTCCGCATCAAGATTATAACAACGACGGTCATATTTCCAGGTAATTTTCTTCTGCCAGGCATTTTGGCGTTCCTTTTCTAATTCATCAGGATTACAATAACAATAATACGCTCTACCGTCAGTTAAAAGTTTTTGGGCATATTTTCTATAAATATCCAGTCTTTGCGACTGAAAATATGGTCCTTCATCCCAGTCCAGCCCAAGCCATTTGAAACCTTCAATTATCGCTTGAACTGATTCTTGAGTTGAACGGCTGACATCCGTATCTTCAATGCGCAAAATAAACTTTCCGTTATGGTGACGAGCAAATAACCAATTATATAAAGCCGAACGAACTAACCCAACATGCACTGCTCCTGTCGGACTGGGTGCGATTCGAACTCGAACTTCTTGATTTAACATTAAATAAGATTATACGAAGTTATTTGATAAAATCAAGAATTTATAAATTGTTTTCTTTTGAACTATTAAAACAAACGGTACCTTTTGGACAAAATCCGAACTTATTTTGAACAGAATCCTGATGCCGAATTCTGATCTGTACGTCGCCCTTGGCAACGCAGACCCTCCCACCACTCAAACGGCCGGGTGCAATCGGTCCAAGACATACTATACAGTTTATGAAATTTAATTATAATGGTTACGTGAAACAGGTTTTTCAATTAGCAAAAGTTAATTTTAAGAATATGGAGCATTGGGCAAAATATATTCCTTATCAAAAGTAAAGAAAAATTGGTTCTGATTATTATAATAATCCACGCGACCATTCCGGGGCTGACTATCAGACGCCTTTTGAGTATCTTAAAAAGCAGATGCCGGAGATTAATGATAAAATCCGATATGTTGTTCCGATAATGTTAGATAAAGTAGCCGTAGAATTAGGTCCTTGGAAAGAGATACAATGTGGATGTGCA
>CAYYPG010000067.1:0-11531 GCA_964473505.1 uncultured bacterium
TTCAAATCTCGCAAGAACCGAAAATTAAGTTCAGGACAACAAAACAAAAAGGAACTTTTGCATAACCTTCTTATTCTAAGTAGTAAATTTGAAAAACCAAACAGATGAACCATATCAAACAATATAACCGACAAGTTAAATACTTGGAGGATATTTTGCTAATTGAATTCTTTAATAACAGTTCAACCAGCGTTTTTTTGTTTCGGCATTGATTTTATGCTGATAGTTAAAACATATAAAGGAATAGATTAGAAAGTATATAAAGATTTAGAAGTAAATATATCTTTCATTAACCAGGGCTACTTTTTTGTATCTCAAACCAATTATTCAGTACTTTTTATGTTAGAATAATTAATACAATTTAATAACATTTTAATCATTTGCAAGTAATGCGCGGAAAAATTCATCAGGATTAAATTCGTTGATAGCGTCTTCTGTCTCGCCAAAGCCGATATATCTTATGGGTAAAGTGAGTTCTAAAGCAACCGGAATTACAACTCCACCTTTAGCAGTACCATCTAATTTAGTAATAATCACACCAGTTAAGTTTAATTCTTGATGAAAGGTGCGGGCTTGAACAATTCCATTCTGACCCACAGTGGCATCTAAAATTAACCAAATTTCATCCGGAGCATCGTGCCGAAATTTTTGACATACCCGTTTTATTTTTTTACACTCCTCCATCAGGTCTTTACGCGTGTGTAAGCGGCCAGCAGTATCAATTAAGACAATATCGAATTTAGCCGCTTGGGCTTTTTGGATGGCGTCAAAAACAACCGCACCTGCATCTTGGCCTTTTTCAGAAAAAACAATATTAACGCCAACGCGCTCTGCCCAAATTTTCAATTGTTGTGCCGCAGCATCGCGATAGGTGTCCGATGCGGAAATAATGACCTTTTTGCCTTGTTTCTGCCAAAGATGACCTAATTTAGCGATGGTCGTTGTCTTGCCGGACCCAGGAACACCAACAATCATTATAATCTGTAACGGATGCGATGGGGTTTTAATTGGCGAATATGTTTTTATAAGAATTTCTTTAATAATTTCGCTTAGGGCTTGTTGATAATTGGACGGTGCTTGGGATTTAAGTCTATTAATAATATATTGAGTACTGGATATACCAATATCAGCACTCAATAAAATTGCTTCTAATGCTTCAAGATTTTCAGCATTGATTGCACCTTGAAAAATTTGTCGGGTTTTTTTAAGCGTATTTTTTAAGAGTTGAAATAAAGACATATTATTTTAACTAATTGAAGTTTTGTGATACAATATTGATTGCATCCTGAAATAAGGACATATTATTTTAACCAACTGAAGTTTTGTGATACGATATTGATTGCACCTTGAGAAAAAGTTGCCGGGTTTTTAAGAGTTGTAATAAGGACATATTAAATTTTAACTAATTTAAGTTTTATGATACGATAATAGTTTTTTTATCAGTGATAATGGAGAAAAATTGCAAATAGAGACAACCCAAACCAAAATATTTAATGACTTGATGAGCATTGTCCGGATAATAACAATTCCATTGGTACTGCAATATCAAACACTTTTGAAATATATTGAGATAACTTTGGTTATGTCAATTTCAAGAGTGATAACATCTCATTAATGTATTATTTAGTTTGAAGTATCTTAAAGTGTACAAAGTCAATTGGCGAACATTAGACTTCTTCTGATATACTGGCGACATATGATTATAATTATTGTTGTTTATTATTTAAGGTTTGAAGATCTTTGAAACGTACGGAAACGATTTTAGATACTCCAACTTCTTCTGTTGTGACACCAATAACCGCAGCCGCTGCTTCAATGGTCAGACGGTTATGGGTGATAATTATCACTTGGGTTGTTTCCGAAATCCGTTTTAAGAATTGGGTGAACCGTTTAACATTAGCATCGTCTAACGGAGCGTCAACTTCATCCATAAAACAGAAGGGAGCGGGTTTGATGTCATAAAACGCGAATAAGAGCGAAAGGGCTAAAAGGGCTTTTTCACCATCGGATAATTGGTCAAGCCGCTTCGGTGTTTTTCCTCGAGGTTGTGCAATAATTTTTATCTCGGATTGTAAAGGATTAGTTTGTGATTCTAAAATTAGGTCGGCTTCACCTTCAAGAAAAATTTCCTTAAATATTCTTTGAAAACTTACCCGCACCGCATTATAGGTTTCTAAAAACATCTGCTGGGCACGTTGGGTTAAGGCTTGTAATGCTTGGGTGAGATTCTCTTGAGATGTCACAACATCTGTCCGTTGGCTAATTAATTTGTCAAGTTCGGCTTTTTCCTTTTCATATTCTTCGCGGGCTAAAGGGTTAACCCTACCAATCAACTCAATTTTTTTCTGTATTGCCAGCAAACGATTTTGCACAGTTTCTAAAGATATCGGTGGGGTTAAAGGAGTTTGTAAGATTGCAATGCCGTTCGGTAATAACGAACGGGCTTGTTGTTCAATTTCCTGTCGCTTGCGTTCAATTTCATATTTCTTAAATAACTGCTCATTGATTTTCTGCTTTTGATTGCCTTCGGCTATACGCAATTCTTGGAGTTTTGTCTCTAAGGCATCGTATTCTTGAGTTAAAGTGTCTTGAGACAATTCTTCCCACTGTTTTTTTAGCCCGGTTAATTTTTTATTGAGTTCAATTACCTGTTGATGTAATTCATTCTCTTCATTCCGCAGGTTGGCTAATACTTGGTTGATTTTTTCATTTTCGGCCGATACGGAATCTTTACGTAATTCTTGTCGCGTGATTTCATCTTTGAGAAAATCTAATTCGGCGCGAATTTGAATTAGTTCTTCGCGTTGCTTAGCCAAGTCGAATAACATATTGCCCGCAATTTCTAAATTCTGTTTGACAATTTTCTTTTTCTCGCCAACGAATTGTGATTTCTGATTGATTTCGGCTTGGATGCGAGTGCGATTGACTTCTTGGATTTGTTTCTCCTGTTTTTGCGACTGTAATTGTTGTTCCAATTCGATTTTCTTATACTCAATAATCTCTTTTTCTTTATGGAGTTCCTGAAGTTTTTCTGACAACTCCGCACTTAATTTTTGAGCACTGACTTTACCCGGAATAATCAATAGTCCGTTATGAAATAGCGCAATACCTGATGGAGTTACAAAAGAACAATGAAGATATTGCGGATAGTAAGTTAAGATTTGCGACCAGTCATCAACAATAAAAAATGAGTCGAGAATTGACTTGATGAAATCAGGTAGTTCGGCTTTGAATGTTATTAGTTCGTTTAATTTGGGCAGTTGGGGAACTTTTATGGGACGATTTATCTCGGGAAGGCGAGATGACTGCAATATCATAACTAATTCTTTTTGGGGAGGTAGTTCATCAATACAGAGTTGGTCAATCGCATTAATAATAATGGCTTCAGAAATTCCCAAAAGCACAGAGTCGAGCGCTGGTTTATATTCAGCAGGAATGGTTATTAGGTCTTTGAGTGCACCAACAAAATTCGGTCCCAATTTCTCTTTTAATTGAATTTTATCTTGGTCGGTTAAGGGTGTGATAAACTTAGTATCGCTAGTCTGGGCAAGGGAAAGTGCAACTATTGAGTCTTGCAGGGTTTCTTGATAGCGGGATAAACTTTCTAATTTTGTTTCGGTTGCGGTGATTTCAGCGTTTAGGGTTGAGAGTCGATAATTAATCTGCTTTTCTTGTTCTTGGAGTTGTTCTAAGGATAATGATTCGGTAAATATCTCTTGTTCTAAAATTTTAGTCTGTTTCCGCAGTTCGTTTAACTCCTGTTCTTTGGTCGTCAACAATTCTTGAGCTTTAGTTAGATATTGACTTTTTGTCTCATATTTCTTCTTATTGGCGGATAGGTTTTCAATCATGAGTGTGTCTGATTGAATTCGTAATTGTTGTTCTTTAAGATAATTTTGTTTGTCTTGATTGGCTTTTATCCGCTCTTCACATTTAATTAACTCTTCGCGAATTATTTCAATTTCTTTTTGCAGGTTTTGACGGTGTAATTCTTTTTCGGCTAAGGTGGATTTGAGTACTGCGCGGCGCGATTCCAATTCTTTAAGCTTCATCGTGAGCGTACTTTCTTCTTGTCGAAGTTTTTCCACCACTTCGTTAATCATCTGTTCAGCCGTAGAAATTTTTTCGTATTCAAATTTCAGAAGTTGGCATTGGAGTTCTCGTTCTTGTTGTTTGGTGCGTTCAAATGCCATTAACCGATAAGCCTGCCGTTTCAGACTGCGGGTGATGCGTTCTCGCTCTTGTATAATATCATTAATCCGGAGTAAATCATCGGTTGTAAGTTTCAGTTTGCGTTCAATTTCATTTTTGCGTTCTTCATAAAAAGCAAGGCCTGCGGCTTCAATGAATAAATCTTTTAGATTAGAACTGATGATTTGTCGCATTTTGGGTAAATCGAATATCGAATAAGCATGTCCTGACCCGCCACCACTGGTAAGTAAATCTTGAATATCTTTTAATTTACAAGGTTTGCGATTGATAAAGAACTCAGACTCACCGGAACGAAAGAACCGGCGTTTGATTTCAATTTCTGAGGAGGTGGACAATGAGGGTACCGGCGCCGGATTATTGTTTTGAGTAGGAAGAGGATTATCATTTTGTAAGACCAGGACAACTTCAGCATAATTTATTGGTGCATATTTGGTGTTTCCTGAAAAGATTAGGTCTTCAGTTTTTGTACATCGCATCTGTGAATAACTGGTTTCGCCCATTACCCAACGTAAGCCATCTAATATATTAGACTTACCGCAGCCATTGGGTCCAATAATTGCGTTAATCGTTGGTTCAAATGTGATCGTAGTCTTTTCAGGAAAAGATTTAAAGCCGTTAAGAATTAGTTGTTTAATCCGCATAGTTTAGACTTCTCGAACTGTTAAGGTCATAAAAGTTACCTGCTTAACGCGCAGTACTGAACTTGCTTAAATCCCTAATCACATTAAGAGTTAATTGTCTAATACGCATAAACTAAATATTTCACCGAAATATAATGATTAATTTTTGCGAATCGTTAGGCATTTAGAGTAGAATACAGAATTGTAATATATTTGTCAATATGGAAAATGTTGTTATAATTTTTTCTTTTAGTGTTAGTTTTTAGTTTGGTTCGTATGTAAATGTTCTTTTAGCCAAGAAAATGGTTGGTAAGTAGTTTTTAAACTCTCTTCGATGGAAAAAGTTTTTTTGTTTCAAAAATAGTATTATGTCCTTTGGGAACATTGACAAATTCTGTTTGTTGAAACTTAAAACTATTTATGTAGAAATTTATAAACTTCGTACGCGGCTAAAGCACCATCACCAACTGCGGTTGCAATCTGGCGAAGGGATTTTTTGCGGACATCGCCAATTGCCCATATTCCAGGAATATTAGTACTTAAATTCTCATCGGTAATGATATAACCGTTCTCGTCTACGGCGACAAGTGATTTAACAAAGTCGCTGTTAGGCATAAATCCGATATAGACAAAGACACCATTAACTGGTAATTCTTGTATTTGATTGGTAAGAACATTTTTGATTTTTAGTGCCTCCACTTTGTATTCACCGACAATTTGGTCAACGACGCTATTGAGAACAAGTATAATATTGGGGATATTTTTTATGCGGTCTTGGAGAATTTTGCTAGCACGAAATTCGCTTCGACGATGGATAATATAGACTTTTGAGGCTAAACTTGCGAGATAGATACTTTCGGCTAATGCCGAATCGCCACCCCCAATCACCGCAACGATTCTATCCTTAAAAAATGGCCCATCACATATTGCACAATAGGATAGTCCTTTTCCAACATAAAAATCAGCATTGGCAACTGGTAATTTTTGCGGTGTATTGCCGGTGGCAATAATTATTGCTGACGCAGAGTAATTTTGATATGGAGTAACGCAGATTTTTCCGTCGGGTTTTAGATTTATTGCTTGAACTTCAGCGGTAATAATTTCGGCACCAAACTTTTTGGTTTGCTGTTCCATTGCATTTATCAAATCAATGCCTGAGATTTCGTCGGCAAAACCAGGATAGTTCTCAATCCGATAGGTTTTGATTGCTTGACCTCCGGGTATCAGTTTTTCAATAATCAAAGTCTTTAGGCCAAAACGAGCACAATACATTCCAGCGGTTAAGCCTGCTGGACCGGCTCCGATGATAATAACATCTTGTATCATGGGTTTATGATTTATAAATAAGTTTTAATGTCTTTAGGATTTTTATTTCTCTTATCAGTAAGCGATTTCGGTTTTGAATGTTTTGAGCACTCGTACATTTTACCTGATACATTGGTATTTGATGTTTTAGGCTTTGATTTGCTTATGTTTAATTAATCTTAGTCTATGAATGTTTAGAATACTCATACATATTATCTGATACATTGGTATTGATATTTTTAGGCTTTATTTTTCTTATGTTTAATTGATCTCGGTTTATGAATGTTTAGAACACTCATACATTTTATCGGGTACATTGGTTTTTAAGGCATTTTTTGGTTTTCTTATGGTTGGATTGATATTTGTTTTAATTGTTTTGAGCCATCTTTTTTTTATCTCTAATTCTTTTTATGTACGCTTTGATTCTTTAATGGAATTGATATTTGTTTTGGTTATTTCGAAGGGCCATTTGATAAAATGTTAAATGTAATATGTAATGAAAGAGTGTTCTAAAAAGTCAAAATGTCTCGAAACCCTATCCAATCGATGTTATCTCATACCTCAAAAACATTACTTGGTAATTACGGTATTTTACTGTTTGTCATCTAAAGCAATAGGTAATTCAATGATTCTCGTTTTGTGATTTCTTTTGAAGATTATCTTTATAGATTGCATCCAGAATACCGTTGACAAAACGGCTCGAGTCATCGCTGGCGTATTTCTTAGCAATTTCGATTGCTTCATTAATCACTACTTTATAAGGGATTTCGGGAAAATACATTAATTCAGTACTGGCAACGCGTAAAATTGCTCGGTCGATTAAGGATAAGCGGGAAAAAGACCAATGTTTAAGATGTTTTTTGATGATTTCGTCGATAGTTGATAAGTTCTGGATCGTGGTTTTTACTAAATTTTGAAAGTAACCATATCCTTGTGGTGACAAGTTTTTGCGAGTTTTTATTTCTTCAGTTGTTTTTTCAATGGGTTCGTTAACAATGTCATATCGGTAGAGAACTTCAACTGCTGATTCTCGTGCTCGACGGCGTTGGGTTATCATATTGAGTGGCACAATTAAGTCTATATAATCTGAGATTAACTTGGTTGCTTCTTACTGGAGATTTTTTCCATCAAATCGGCCATTTCAATAGCGGAAAGTGCTGCATTGTATCCTTTATTACCGGCTTTTGTGCCGGCGCGTTCAATTGCTTGTTCAATGGTATCAGCGGTGATAATGCCAAAAGCAACCGGTATTAGGGTTTCGTAATTGATTTTCGCAATACCTTTAGAGACTTCAGATGCAATGTATTCGGCATGAGGTGTGTCGCCACGAATAATCGCGCCTAAAGCAATAATCGCCGAGTATTGATTGGTTTGTGCTAAAAAGTGGGCAATACCAGGAATTTCAAAACAGCCGGGTGTCCAGAAAATTTCAACGTGCTCTGCTTGATGTCGTTCTAAACAATCAATTGCACCGGACAATAACTCTTTAGTGATAAATTCGTTAAATCGAGAAACCACGATGGCAAAAGATTTACCCTTTGCGGTTAAAAACCCCTTAAATTCATTTTTATTCATTATTATTCACCTCCAAGAAATTAAGATTTAAATAGTTTTTATAGCCTAACACCCGAAATGCTTTAGTCTTTTGGTCAAGGTGCATAGAAGGGCTAAATATGGTTGTCATTTTAATGCCTTTTCAATTGGGCCTAAAATATGTCCTAACCGGTCTCTTTTGGTGGTTAGATATTTAATATTCTTTTTCGTAGGTTTAACGATAATGGGAACTCGTTCTACGACTTTAAGTCCAAATCCTTCTAAACCAATAATTTTTCTCGGATTGTTAGTAAGGAGTCGAATCCGAGAAAGTCCTAAATCCGCCAAAATTTGGGCGCCAATGCCATAGTCTCTTAAATCAGGTTGGTATCCCAAAGCAATCGCTGAATCGACAGTATCCAAGCCTTTATCTTGCAGGACGTATGACTTTAATTTACCCAGAAGACCAATGCCACGACCTTCTTGCCTCATATATACTAAGACGCCTTGTCCTTCTTGACAGATTTTTTGCAAGGCGGTTTTTAGTTGAGTTCCACAGTCACAGCGTAAAGAATGGAATACATCTCCGGTTAGGCATTGCGAATGGACCCGCACTAAGACATTATCTTTTCTTTTAACATCGCCTTTTACTAAGGCGAGATGGAGATAACCTTCGGTCGTATCTTCATAAACATGGAGATTGAATAGTCCATATGGTGTTGGCAGTTTGGTTTCGACAATTTTCGTTATTAACTTTTCTGTCTTTCTGCGATATTCAATTAAATCTCGAATGGTCACGATTTTCATTTTGAACTTTTTGGCCAGTTTGATTAAAGTCGGAATTTTTGCCATCTTACCGCTTGCGTCCATAATTTCACAAAGGACACCAGCAGGAAAAAGATTAGCCAATCGGGCTAAATCAACTGCAGCTTCAGTATGCCCGGCTCTTTGTAATACTCCACCAGGAACAGCTCGTAAGGTAAAAATATGACCCGGACGGGCTAAATCACTTGGTTTGGTTTGGGGGTCAATTAAGACTTTTATTGTTAATGCTCGGTCATAGGCGGAACTACCTGTAGTCGTTCCTTTAACCGCATCTACTGGAATGGCAAACGGCGTGCCTAATTTTGCGGTATTTTCTGAAACTATAGGAGGTAAATCCAGTCGGTCAAAAAGTTCTGGAGTTCCGGCAAAACATATTAGACCTCGACCATATTGAGCCATAAAATTTATCTTTTGGGGAGTGATATGTTCAGCCGCACAAATAAAATCGCCTTCATTTTCCCGGTCTTTATCGTCAACGACAATGATTATCTTTCCTTTTTTAATTAATTTAATTGCTTCTGGAATAGTGGCAAAGATGTCTTTCATAAATATGCAATGCGCAAGAGCCCAATAACTTTGAATTTGATGTTCAAACTACTGCTAAGAAAATTGCTAATCTTACATAATTTAATTTTAGAGAGTTTGGCTTCAGATATTGACTTAATTCTAAAAATAATTCCAAACATACTTTAATGAGTTAACAACTACTGCTTAGAAAATTTTTTAGTTTTTTCATACTTACTTACATTTATAGGCAATCTTTAGTTTATAGTTTAGATATCTATTTTAACATTTAATTTGTTTAGATACCACGGTTAAGAAAATCATTAATTTTACATAGTAGAGAAGTTTGAAAAATGCTCAAGAGACATCGGGACCCATAAGAAAAAACGATCCATTATGCTTCTGCATTTCATGCCATTTGAACCAATATTGGCTTTGTCAGAGTTCTCATATTATCATCACAGACAAAATATTACTTTCATTTCCGTATTGATTTTTTCTAATTGTATTCTAAACATATATTAAGAGTTTAGGTGTTTTTGATACCACTGCTGATAAAATCTTTGATACTCTTTGCGTCGCTTGATCTTTTGCCACCACCATGAATTCTCTTCATACCACTTGATGGTCTTGAGTACGCCGTCGTGAAAGTCGGTTTCTGGTTGCCAGTTGAGAATTTTTTGGGCTTTCTGGTTGCTAGAGATTAGTCGTTCAACATGCCCGGGTCGGTCGGCAATCATTTTAATAAAAGATTTAGGTTTACCAAAATAGTTTAAAATAATCTCAGCAATTTGTAGAACATTATATTCTTTACCTGAGCCGATATTAAAGACCTCACCTTTAATTTTATTAATATCAATCTCTAAAATTCTTTTTAGGGCTTGGACACAATCTTTAACATAAATCCAATCACGGGTATTTTTACCCGAACCATAGACAAAAAGTGGTTTATTTTCAATTGCATTGGTAATAAAAAAGGGCAATAATTTTTCTGGATATTGGTTTGGTCCGTAATTATTAAATGGCCGGACAATTACAATTGGTAAATTATAAGTTCGGAAAAAGGCATAAGCCAGACGGTCAGCACTGGCTTTGGTCGCAGCATAAGGACTTTGAGGTGCAATCGGATGTTCTTCGGTCATCGGAATACTTTGGGCACTACCATAAACTTCGCTGGTAGAAATTTGGATAAAGCGTTCCGCCGGATTTTTCCGAAACTCATCTAAAAGGATAAAACTGCCAATAAAATCAGTACGGATAAATGGATTAATATCAACTATTGAACGGTCAATATGCGTTTCCGCGGCAAAATTGATAACCACATCAACTTTTTTAATTAATTTTGAAACAATTGTCCGATTAGCAATATCACCTTTAATAAATTCAAATTTGGAGTCTTTCTTTACCGCATCGGAGAAATTGTCCAGATTACCGGCATAAGTAAGTTTGTCTAACACAATGACTTTATAATTCTTATCTTTCAATAATTCATTAGTAAAATTTGAACCAATAAATCCTGCGCCACCAGTTACTAAAACTTTTATCATGGTAGTTTTAATTTGTGATTCGGTTAAGTGTTTTAACCATGTTTTAAGTCCCATTTATAAGGAATTTGAGGGTCAAAGGGGTCAATGCGGTATTCATCAGGTTGTTCGTAATTATAAGTTTCAGTTGGACAATTTATGAGATAAGCCGGTTCGGTTCCAATACCTTTCATGCCATGCACGACTAACGGTGGAATTACAAGAAGACAAGGATTTTGTTCGCCCAAGAAAAATTCATTTATTTCTTTATAGGTTGTCGAATTCGAGCGTTGGTCGTAGAGGACAACTTTTGCCATACCTTTAATTATTGCAAAATGGTCAGTTTGGATTTTATGATAATGCCAACCTTTAATCACACCTGGATATATCATAGAAAGATATACCTGACCGAACTTTTGAAAGAAACTATCATCAGCGCGTAGAATCTCCATTACTAATCCCCGTTCATCTGGGATTACGCGAAGTTTTTTAATTTCTACACCTTGAATCATTAGTATGTAGTTTAATCAATTAATCTAAAAAGTCAATAAATAACTGTAATAGGTCCAAACATATAATATAATGCTTATGAAATTTAATTGTAATGGTTATGGGAAACAAGGTTTTTGATTAGCAAAGGTTAATTTTAGATAACTATTCAAAGATATGAAGCAAGATGTAAAATATCGTCTTTATCAATTATAAAGAATTAAGAATTTGAAATTGCCAAGACAATGAGAGAGGACAAAGAAAGAGATGCTTGACAAATAATCTTTTGAGAATAAAATGTTTATAAGAGAAATTAGACAATAAGGAGAAGATATGATAAAATACTTAAAACTATTATTTGTAATAATCCTTATCAGTTTATCAATCATCACCTCTAAAAAACAATCGAATCAAATATCCGTAAAACCAAAAGACCATAATCCACTTTTTAGAATAATACTTGAAGGAAAATATGGTTATATTGATAAGACCGGCAAAATTGTCATCAACCCGCAATTTG
>CAYYPG010000068.1:0-11471 GCA_964473505.1 uncultured bacterium
AAGTTGCGGTTTTATAGTTGTCGATTCAGTTGCGATTTGGTGTTGGAGCGACAGAGTTAAATTCAAAAGAACTCTGAACAAAGTCAATATTGGTTCAAAAGGTATCAAATGCAGAGGCATAATTGTTGTTTTTTTCTTATGGGTCTTAGTGTCTCTTGAGCATTTTTCAGAGTTTTCATTTAAAAAAAGTAGTGTGTAATTTTTGGTGTAAATTTAGTATTGGATCAAAGAGGAAGGTATGTTTTCCGCCGTGTTTAACTATATAATATGTGAGAAAAGAAAATACATCGATGGAGGAAAAACCAATTTACCCCAAAATTTTGGCGCTTCGCATTAGTTATAACTAATGTTTTAGATAAGGCAGATTTTTAGATAATTTATTGTTTTTCTTAAAGATATTACATTTTGCTCTAAAAAGAGGGTACAGTCCCCTCCGTAGCCCTTTAGATTGCTTGAAAAATAGACACGTAAGTCATCTTGGACAGCAACGTTAGGAGAAATTTTTTAGTTGGTTTAAGGATTGGTTTTGGTATAGATATAAAGTATCAATTTATAAGCAATCAGCCGAGTAAATATGAGAGGAGTTGGGAAATAACGGTTAGAATTATTGATGCAGCAATTTAGGAACTCATTTGCTTTTATCAAGAAACAATATTTAGCGCTATTAGGTTCATAATGTTACGAAATTACTTGTTTTTATGAAGGAAAATATCTAGCACTATTGGGATGGAATTAAAAATTAATGGTCAGGGTATTAGGTTCATAATTTTATGGAATTGTCTGTTTTTAGGGAGAGACAATATTTAGCATTATCAGGTACATAATTTTATGTAAATTTATTTATAGCAGAAAAACACCTTGACTACCTGCTTGTGAGACATTTGATGGCAGATGAATCTTGCAATTATATTATGTAGATTTATTTATAGCAGACAAGCCTTTTGATTACCTGCTTCGGAAACATTTATTGGCAGCTGAGTCTCGTAGTCATTATGTAGATTTATTTATAGCCGAGAAGTATCCTGACTACCTGCTTGTGAGATATTTATTGGCAGGTGAATCTTGTAATTATATGGAGTTTACTTATAACTGTGCTTTTGTTTGGATTTGGTTTATATTATCTTTTTAAAAGGGTTTAGTGTAATTTGTTTTTAATCAAAAATGTTCCAATGATGCTGATTAAAACTATTAAGGTACCGGAAAAATACATTAAGTGCTGTTTCGAGAAAAAATTGGTTAATTCACCAACTATTAAACACGCTAATCCAAAAGACAGATGTAAAAGCCATTCGCGGGCGGAAAAAATTCTGCCGCGGGCGGATTCGGGTACGGTTTCGTGTAATATTGTGTCCTGAATAATAAAAATCGGCGAAATTAAAAGTCCGGCAAAAAACGCTAATGGTAATAAAGCGATAAAACTGTTTAGAAACGGCATCAGGATAGTAATTATTCCTAATAACAAAAATGCACTAATCAACATGTAATATTTGTCGATGCGATGGCCAATAAGTCCAAAACTCATCGAACTTAATACTAAACCAATCGCACCCGCAGCGGCAACAAATCCTACGCCTTTAGTCCCAACGCCTAAACCCAATTGGGAGTCGGAACTTTGTATAATTGGGACTAATAAAACAAAGGCGGTAGCACCGATAATTACCAATAAAAGGATTGTGGCAAAGACAAATAGCACTTTGGGGGTTTCTTTTATATAGTGAAATGCTAATTTCAATTCTTCAATTGTTTTCTTTTCTTGTAGACGTGCCGATGAAATTAAGGGCCGGAAATCGAGCAATTTTTTGCTAAAACGAGCATCTTCAGCATAAAGTAACTTTTGACCGAAAACATTTGTCTTGACTGCAATTAATACCAAACCTAATACAGAAAAGCAATAGGTTAATGCATCAATATAAAATCCCGCACTCCAACTATACTTGATGCCAATTTTATGCCAAAACTGCCAATCAACAATCAAACCACCAAGGAACATTCCTAAAAATGTTGAGATTCGGCCCACAAAATTCATAAAAGAATTTGCTGCAAGAAGCCGACGTTTGGCAACCAAATTGGGAATCATGGATAACCGGGCGGTGTTGAAAAAAAGTCCAAATAGAAAGACTAAAAAGGCAATGGAATACACTAAATAGAGACTACCTGTTCTAATAACAATTAACGGTATTAACAACACCAGAATTGCCCGTGAACTATCACAAAAAATTAGTACTTTTAGACGGTTCCAGCGGTCAACTAAAACTCCAGCCAAAGGACCGAAAATAATTGTTGGTAAGGTAATGATTAGGGATAAATATGAAAGCGCCCGGGCACTTTGCCAACCATATCTTTCAGAATAGAAAGCAATCATTGCTAACAATGCCATATAATCAAGTTTATCGCCAAAAAGGGATATCGCCTGTGATAGACTAAAAATCATAAAATTACGAATCTTGAGCACCGAAAGAAAATGACTACGTTCTTTTATTCGAACAGTTGACGCAGTTGTTTGACTACAGCCAGTCGCAGAAAAGTTCGGTTTGTTATTTGGTTCCTCGTTTGAAAGAACGTCCTGTACTTGTAATGGTGATGTAGTCATTTTGTCATTGGCAGTTTCTGAGGGCTTAGGTGTGTCATTTGATTTTTGATTTGAAAGGACGTCTTGTGCTTGTAATGGTGGTGTAATCATTTTGTCACCGGCAGTTTCTGAGGACTTGGGTGAATTATTTGATTCTTGATTTTGAATATGTTCAGATTGATTTATCATGGGCAAAGCGTAATATTGATTCTAAAATGGCCAGGGTGCACTTTATACTTCTTTCGATGACTTACGTTATTAATTTGATTCAAAATTAAAATAAGTGCCGCAGGACATACAGAGTTTCTTATTTGCGAGAACTTGGTAAATGTCAACAACTTGGCTCAGCAAAAAAACAAAACCACTAACAACTTATAACAGCCAACAAAAATAATAAGAGACAACAGGAATTATAGCAGACGACAAAAATAATAGCAGACAACAGAAGTTATAACAGACCACAAAACTTGTCATAGACAGCAAAAGAAGTAAGAGACAATAGAATTATAATAGATCACAGACAACAAAACTTATCACAGACAACAAAAAGCACAATCCTGAAAGCAAAAAAACCAGCGAGTTCGGTCGCGGATTCATTATATTGAGTAGCGTCGCCTAAAATAAGGATATTGTTGGATTAATTCTTCATAATAATCTTCGACTTGTGCGCTAACTCGTTCCCAGGAATAATTCAAAGATTTTTTATAACCGTTTTCGGCCATCTTTTTAGCCAATTCAGGATTCTTCAAAATCCTGATTAGTCGGTCGGCAATTTCTTCTGGACATTTTGGTTGTGCCAGAAAACCTTCTTGGCCATCTGTGATCAGGGTGCGATAACCTAAAATGTCTGAGGCGACAATTGGTTTGCCACATGCCATTGCTTCTAAGAGCACAATTCCAAAACTTTCGAAACCAATTGAAGGAGCACAAAAAACATCACAACTTGCATAATAACGCGGTTTTTCTTCTTCACGAATTACGCCGGCAAAGTGAATGTTCTCTTTAACTTCTTTTGCAATATGTTCTTGATAGGCATAACCGAGAACACCGGCGCCGACAACAATCAGCAGGACATCAGGGATTTCTTTTTTTACTAAGGGTAAAGCCTGTAAAAGATATTTCAATCCCTTTCGCGGTTCAAATCGACCCACAAACAGTATTTTGGGCCGAGAGTCAGAAAATTTTTTCAGTGGTGCTACAGATGGATTGTATAACTTAGTATTGATGCCATTGGGTATTATTCGACAATCGCCGGGGAAATAATACATATTGGATTTCCGCGCGGCTTCGGAAACAGCGATCCGACCGTGTAATTTTCTAATGTACGGTAATAGTAGGGGCCGAAAAAATAAATAATTCTTATCGCGGGGATGGGTGGCGTGAAAAGTAATAATATTCACGGCGGAAGAATGACGAATGGCTAAAATTGGTAAAGTGGGTGCTAAAGAACCGTGGATATGAATGATATCAAACTTTTCTCGCTCAAAAAATTTCTCAATCTTATCCGAAAGACGCCAACCAATAGTTAAACGGGCAAAGGATTTATTGGCGCGAATAAGTAAACCGTTGCCAATTCGGTGCACAAACTCTTCGTCGGGTAAATAGGGTAAAGATTTGACAATTTTACTACTGAATTTCGCAGTTAAGACCTTCACGGTGTGTCCTTTTTTTCTAAGCGTCTGCGAAAGATAAAAGATATGTTCGGGAATACCGCCGATATAAGGAAAATAAGTATCCGAAACCATACAAATCTTAAATCGATTCGGTTTCATTTAGACACCTAAAAGTTCTAAAAGCAATCTATTATTAGATGATTCTGCCCAATGGTTGCGGTTAACTAATGTTTATCTAATAACGACGGTTAAAATCTGCCTACTTTTTAGATTAATGTAAGTTCGACACCTAAATCTTTGGCTTGAGCTATCTTGTAAACCCGAAAAGCGGTGGTTAAGTCCTGAATGCCCAGTCCAGTGGAGTCAAAAATTGTAATTTCTTGGTCATTAGTTCGTCCTTTTTTCTTGCCAGCAACGATATCACCGATTTCACAATAAATGTCTTTGGGGCTAATTATTTTTTTGCTTAGCGGAACATTGATTTCTCCAGAGTGACTTGCTTGCTCCCAGTCATCAATTACAATTTTGCTTTTTAAAAGGATTTTCGGATCTAATTCTTGTTTTCCCGGTGCGTCGGCACCAATGGCATTAATATGCGTACCGGGTTTTATCCAATTTGCCATTATGATTGGTTTGCGTACTGGAGTTTGGGTGGAGATAATATCTGCGTCGGCAACACATTCTTTTATTGATTTGGCGATTTCAAATTCTACAGAATACTTTTTACGATTTCGACTGATGAATTCTCGACATGATTTTTCGACGATATCAAAAAGTTTTACTTTAGTTATTTTTCGGACTTGAACGATAGCGGCAAGTTGAGTTTCGGCTTGAACGCCGACGCCAATCAGTGCCAAAATTTTAGCATCTTTTCGTGCTAAATACTTGGAGGCAACACCACCTGAGGCGCCGGTTCGCATTGTAGTAATCCAGGTGCCATCAAAGATGGCAATGGGACAACCATTTTTCGGGTTAATCAGAATTATTGTTGCCATCACACTGGGTAAATTATATTTTTTTGGGTTATTGGGATGGACATTGACAATTTTAACCCCAGAGATATCTAATCGCGGAATATATGAGGGCATCACGCGAATATCGCCATTATATTTTTCATAAAAAAGATACATCTTGGGTGGCATTTGAGCAGTACCGCGACCTTTTTCCAAAAAAGCCAATTCCACTGCTTTTAGTGTATCCGACATCGTTAGAATGTCTTTTATCTCTGCTTCATTGAGAAACAGAATTTTCATATTTGCCTCCTGTTGTTTTTATATGATATCTGGCAATAAATTTTGGATTATAGTCATAATTGCCATATGCGGTTTACATTCTGATATTTACATTAATTTTAATTAACATATGTTTTTTAATAAATCTTAGCAGGATATTTTAAGTGAACAGATTTTGACTTTTGAGTTCCGTCTTGGTTAATCATAGTAATATTTATTAACATTTCTTAAGCATAAGTTCTTAACTATGTGATTTAGTCTTCATGGTTCGGTTCAATCAGCATATGTTCTTTTCAATAGCTTCTATCAAGATATTCTTTGACATAAATAGAGTTCATTTCCATCAATCGTAATAATTATTTTGTCAACCGGTATATTTCGCATATTTTTTATCAAGATATTCTTTAGTATAAATTTTAATTTTGTCATTTCATTTTCATTAAGCATAACAATTAACTTTATTAACCTGTATCCTTCATAAAATCTTTTATTAAGATGTTCTTGGGCATAAATTCTAATTTTTGGATTTCATCACCGTTAATTGGACCGACAATCCCTGCAGAAAAATCAGGTTTAATAACTTCGTCGATAAGACTATTAACCTCATCTAATTTTAGTTGGTTATAACGTTTAAGTGATTCTTCAATCGAAACAGTTTTGTTGAGGAGTAATTCATTTTTGCCGAGACGTAGCATTCGGGACATTGGATTTTCTAAGCCCAATACTAAACTGCCTTTACAAAAATTTACTGCGAGTTCAAATTCTTTTTTCGTCAATTTCTCTTTGCGTAACTTCTGATTTTCTTCAAAAATTATACTTAAGACGCGAGCGAGATTTTTATTATCAGTGATAAAATATAATCCCCAAACACCAATGTCAACGAATAAATCACTAAAAGTTGATATGGTATAAACTAAGCCTTCTTTTTCTCGAAGGCGTTGAAATAACCGTGAAGATAAAGAGCCGCCTAAAGCGGTATTGATTACAGACAAGGCATATTTTCGTTCATCCTGAAAGGAAAAAGTATCGGTACCAAAAACACAATAAACTTGATTTAAGTCGGCGCGGGGTTGAATACCTACTGCATATCGCGGTTGTGGTGGCGTCGGCAAAAGCTGCGTGGGTTTTTCCGCAACTGGCAGATTTGCCAACTGGTTTTGGAATTTTACAACACCTTCTTCATGCCTAACATTACCGACTGCGACGACACAAATTTTTGAGTTTAAATGATTACGGTAATAGTAATTCATCAGATGGTCGCGATTAAAATTTTGAACCGTTTCCAAGGTTCCGGCAATTTGAAAAGAAAGGGGATGGTTAGGAAAGAGGGCATTAAATAATAAAGAAAACGCACAGTCTGACGGGTCTTCTTGACTCTCTAAGATCTCTTGGAAGATAACATTTTTTTCCTTTTCCAATTCTTGTTCATTAAAAACTGAATCCCGGACGATTTCACATAATAAATCGGACATCATATCAAAACACGCATTATCAACTAAAAACCGAGAATAGATGCCGGTCATTTCTTTACCAGTAAAGGCATCAATAATGCTACCACGGGATTCAACCATATAAGAGATATCAGTCGCGGTTTTATATTTTGTGCCCTTGAAGAGCATATGTTCAATCAGATGGGTGATGCCTTGAGATTTTGGATCTTCATTTCTGGCACCTTGATAAAAAAATATTCCCAAGGCTGCCGAATTGAGATAGGGCAGAGTTTCAGTAATTAATTGAATATTTTGATTAAATGGGGTTTTTTGAATGTTTTCCATTAACAATAATTACCACAAAAATGTTTATCTTCCCGAAAAAATTTTTTAGCAGATTCTATACCGGAAGACTCAAAATTGTAATTTTTTAGAAAAAAAATTTTAGGGTTGATAATAACTGACGGCCATTTTGTAAAGAATTCCATTTTACGATTTAAAAATCAGATTCCAGATTCTGTCCAACTTATAAGTTGAGGAGCGGTGATCTATCTGAAAAACAGGCTCAAAGCCTCGAGGTTTTTTCGATCTTTCCCGCTCAAATTATTTGATTCTTTTTATGTCTAAGCTATATTTTACCATATCACTATATTATACAAGAGGTTTTTTAAAATTGACATTAGAATTTTTCGGCTCGGTCAATACGATTTTTCTCGTTACATCCGGATTCGGCTTTGCGTTTAGAAAGATTAACCCGTCCCATATCATCAATCTCAAGAACCTTAACCCGAATTTGGTCGCCAACTTTTACCACATCAGAAACATTTTTTACCCGATACGGTGCAAGTTGGGAGATATGGACTAATCCCTCTTTGCCGGGCAAGATCTCAACAAAAGCACCAAAATTAGTAATTCTTTTAACAACCCCGGTATAAATTTTGCCAACCTTCACTTCTTCGGTAATTTCTAAGATGCGGTCACGGGCTTTTGTTAGTTGTTCTGAGGTTGGAGCGGAAATCGTTACTTCACCGGAATCTTCAATATTAATTTCCGCACCCGTCTCTTCAATAATTCGCCGAATTACTTTGCCTCCAGGTCCAATTACATCACCAATCTTTTCTTTTTTGATTTTGAAAGCAGTAATTCTCGGTGCATATTGGGAAATACTGGTGCGGGGTGCTTCAATGGTTTTAGACATAATTGAGAGAATTTCATGACGGACTCGGGTGGCTTCATTTACTGCTTGTTCTAAGATCGAAATCGGCACGCCGGTAATTTTTAAATCCAACTGGATTGCAGTAATGCCATCTTTGGTACCAGCAATCTTAAAGTCCATATCACCATAATGGTCTTCAGCACCAATAATATCGGTGAGTAAAACATATTTATCTTCTTCTTTTATCAAGCCAATTGCAATACCGGCAACTGCATGCTTTATTGGTACTCCGGCATCCATTAGGGATAAGGATGCACTACAGACTGTTGCCATTGACGATGAGCCGTTGGATTCTAAAATATCTGAGACGACTCGAATGGTATAGGGAAAAGTTTCTTCTGGTGGTAAGACCGGTTCAATGGCGCGTTCGGCTAAAGCACCATGACCAATTTCGCGACGCCCGGGTCCACGAAGAGGTCGAACTTCACCGGTGGAAAATCCAGGAAAGTTATAATGGAGCATAAATGATTTTGTTTCCTGTCGTTCAATATCTTCAATAATCTGTTCATCCTGTTTAGTTCCTAAGGTAGTAACTGCAAGACATTGGGTCTGACCGCGGGTGAAAATGGCTGAGCCGTGGGTTCGGGGCAAAATGCCAATTGCACAACTTATCGGCCGAATTTCATTTACCGCTCGACCATCTAATCGGATACCGGTGGTAAGAATTCTCTGTCGCATATCAGTGCGGAGTAAATCGTCGATTACTGCCATTACTTTCGGTTTACAATTAGGATAAGTGGTTTCTAATTCCTCAAAAATGCGATTAACTACCTCGGCAATTGTTGATTGGCGTTGTTCTTTATCTTGAATATTATTAGCATCACAGATGTTGTTTTGTAATGCTTTATCCGTAATAATATTTTTTAATTCTTGTTCTTTGATTAATTTGGTTTTCGGATATAGTTCTTCGAGATCAATTTTAGGTTTGCCCATGGAGCTTCGCAATTCTTCTTGCATTTCAATAATTCTTTGAATTTCTGGTTGGGCAAATTTTAAGGCGGCGATAAAATCCTCGTTACTAATTTCCTTGGCTCCTCCTTCTAACATCACAATTGAATCTTTCGTTCCACAGACAATTAAGTTCAAAGTAGCGCGGTCTTGTTCGGAAAGCAAGGGGTTGATAATAAAATCGCCATTAATTTTAGCAATTCGCACCGCACCTATTGGCGTGATATAGGGAATTTCAGAGATAAGCAGAGCACTGGAGGCACCGATAATACCTAAAAAATCGCCTTCATTTTCTAAATCACTGGAAAGTAAAAAGCCAGTGATTTGGGTTTCGTTATTATACTGCTTGGGAAATAAAGGACGAATTGGCCGGTCCATTAATCTTGAGACTAAAATCTCTTTATCTCGAGGTTTGCCTTCGCGTTTAAAAAAACCGCCGGGAATCTTACCCGCAGCGTAGGTTGGTTCTCGATAATCAACCGTCAGGGGTAAAAAGTCTTGCTCTAAGGATACTTCTTTATTATATACCGCGCTTACCAACACAACGGTATCTCCATAGCGCACCAAAACACTACCAGACGCTTGACGTGCCAAAAGCCCGGTTTCTAAAGATAATTTACGTTTATTAATCTCAATCTCGACCTTTTTCATATTTTATTGCTAATTGCTTCATTGTCGAATGCTCAAACTACACCTTTCATTCCACACCACGCAAACCCAATTTTTCTACAATTACTTTATACCGTTCGCGGTGATGCGTGTAAAGATAGTTCAGATGCCGGCGACGCTCATTAACCATCTTGATTAATCCCCGTCGCGAATGTTTATCTTTGGGATGGGCCTTGAGATGCTCAGTTAAGAGATTAATCCGTTCGGTTAAAATTACAATTTGAACTTCTGGTGAACCGGTATCATTTTCATGTAACTGATATTGACTAATTAATTTTCTTTTCAACTCTTTAGATAAAACCATAATGCCTCCCAACACGATTAAATTTTATAAAAAGGGAAAGTGTGTTATCCTTTTTATCACTTGAGATGTCTAACATATACCATAATCTACAAAATTTTTTTAATTTGTCAACAAAAATGTTTGAAAATTGGTGAGAGGTTAATTTCAACCTCGCAGGCTACAAAAAAATTTAATTAGGTAATGAATACAAATCTGAGAATAAGTAAAATTCTCAAGGCTAAGGTCAAAATTAAAACTTTAAGCCACGAAAATCGCGGTCTTTTATGCTTATTAGAATTCAGGTAAACTTTTACGCTGAGTATGTGTAAAAACGAAAAGTTTTTTAATCAGGATGCTTTTAGAACATGCAGATAATCAAAGCGATTAGTTAAAATAAAAAATCTAAATTCTTATGCCGGCGATAAGATGCTTAAAAGATTGGTTAAAAGTTTATTTTCAAGAGAAACGAACTGAGTTGGATAAAAATTGCCTTAAAAGTCTTATGATATCAGCCTAAAACTTCGAATAAACAGCTTCGGCTATAGGAGAAAAAGAAATTGTTAGAAACTTAAATTGATATATGAAATAATGGCGAAAAGTGTTTGAAATAGAAATACTGATAAACAGCAGAGAGTTCTTAAAAACAGATAGTGTAAGACCAGTCAGAAAAAACATTCTAAAATAAAAATTGATTAGATTTATAAAAAAATGATTAGATTCATAAAAAATCCAATTGGAACTTCCAAACAGATAGTGTAAGACCAGTTAAAAAAACATCCTAAATAAAAATTGATTGAATTTATAGAAACTTATCAGAAATAACCCGTTTATTCATCGTGAACAAAGATAATAGTTAATTGAGTGGTCAAAATATGATTAAATCTTTCTGGTATCTAAAAATCAATCGGTTAGATTATCAGAATAGGAGAGAGCATACATCTAAAAACAATTTTTATGAAAATCATTATACAATTTAAGCTTTATATAAAAATAAAATCTTAATCCGACTTTTTTATGTAAGGTTCTAAATGATAATAATCTTTAAGGGATAGAAGTTCTATATACGGTCTTTCTGTCTTTAATTAAATGACGGAAATATCTATTTTTTGAGATGAGGATTATGAACCATAAAAATATTACAATTATTTAACTGATTTTTTTAATTATCTGTTTAATAGACAATAAGAAATAATAATTTTCCTTTTCTATATGGGAATAGCCCCCTGGATGGCACGGATATTGGCATCCGCTGAATGCTTTATGCTAATGGATGAGTATTGGGCTAGGGAAATGCAAGTATAAGGGAATAGATTGGGATTTGGTTAAGTGTCAAGGGGTTAGTGCGTTGCGTTATACGTTATATGCTGATTAGTGATTCTGAAGTATAAATAATAGGGTTTTAATAGGGTTTGATTGTTAGGCTATTGGGTTCTTTTAGGTATTTAAAAAAAGAAAAAAAAGAAAGAAAAAGAAAAGAAAAAAAGAAATCTAAACAATGCTAAAAAGCATAA
>CAYYPG010000069.1:0-11252 GCA_964473505.1 uncultured bacterium
GTTGCGATTTCAAAGTTGGAATTAAAGTTGCGGTTTCTAAGTTGGAACGACAAAATACATCTCTGATTATTATCGATACCATTCAGATTAACAATCTATTTGGATTTTTATTTTTGCTTAGCTAATTTCTAAAAGTTTGATCGATAAATTTAGCCCCAAATAGATTTTTTCTATTATCATCGCAATTGTCAACGGGAAAACATGTATTTTTATTATTTATTCTCACTAACATTCTTGGTTGCGGCAAGGGTATTTGGTAAGTAATTTTAGGGGGATATCCGTAACCACCCAAAAGATTATCCTTCCGACCATCAGGTCTGGAGATTGGTAGACTGTCTGCTGAGCAATCCATTGATTTTACTGACGGATTATCAAGGTGATAATCGCTACTATTATTTTGCTCTCCGCCTATTGTGCTCATCGGACCAGCGGTGATAAAAATTGGCCGTTTATGCGTTCGCTTTTTATTATGTATTTTTATTGTGATTGGGAAACAGTATTTTTCTAAGGTTGTGTCCTAATATTTTGTGTAAATTCAGTATAGATATGTTAAAGCAAAAGGGGTATCTTCTTCGTTTACACATTTTAATATAATATCTTTAGAAAGAAGAATTCACCTATGGAAGAAAAAACTAACTTACTCACAAAAATCTTCACGCTTCCTTTTCGAATTTATCCTAATGAAAAACATTGAACACCATTTAGATTATTGGGAAGTAAGATAGGCAACTGGTAATATCATTTCTTCCATTGATACTCCACCGTGTTGATAACTATTTTTATAAGTTCTTTCATACTCTTTGGGCTTTGTGCTGTAGATGAAATAATAATCAGATTTGGCAATGACAAAACGGACACCTAAATGCTCTGCTGGTAGCATATATTCTTCAGGTTGATTAAGTATAATTGCGGTTTTAGGGTCAACTTTTAATGCGCCACCGTATTTATATCGAAGATTAGGTGAAATTTCTCTTCCGCCGGTAATGATTGTTGGTCGTTCAACTTTAATAAAACCGTGGTCCGAAGTAATAATAAGATGACAATCACGATTTCTTAATTTCTTCAGTAAGGTTAAAATTGACGAGTTGGCAAACCAAAGCCGGGTAATATTCAGAAGACTCTGGTCATTGGGTATCAATTCTTCAAGAAGTCGGGCACTCTTTGTCGCATGGATTAACAGGTCCAAAAAATTTAAAATGACCGTTGCTAACGGATAATAACCCCTGCTATCTTTTGTTGGTTGAATCTGCAGTAAAGTATCTTGACTGTTTTCAATGTCTTCATTACTACTGGTTTTGAGATATAACACTTTATTGTTGTAGGTATACGATTGAAGAAACTTCTGCAGTAACGATGGTTCGAAACGGTTTTGAGCGGTATCATCAAATACCCAATCACTTTTGCAGCGACGATAAATCTCTAAAGGTAGCATGCCAGCGAAGATGGCATTTCGGGCATAAGGTGTGGCTGATGGCAATAAGGAGCAATAATATTCTTCATGGATATCAAAGAACTCTTTTAAAAAAGGGACACATGCCAGCCATTGTTCCATTCGCATTGAGTCAAAAATAAAGAGAAATACGGGTTTTTCTTTGAGTTTGGGCATAACAAAGTGTCGTAAAAACTGATGGGATAATATTGGTCCTTTATTTTTCTCCGTGAGCCAAAAACGGTAGTTGTTAACAACATAGTCAACAAATTGACGATTGCTTTCCCGCTTTTCGTCCTGAAAACTTTGCAAAAGTACTTCATCACCAAATCGATATATCAAATTCTGCCAACGAATAATATTTTTATAGTGATTAACCCAATCTTCAAATGAGTTGATTTGAGCACGGCTAATGAAAATCTTGCCAAATTCGCGTTTAACTCGTTCAGTAATTATGGCTTTCTTTTCAACCAGTCTTTTTAGGGCAGCTAAAATTTGAACCGGAGTGAACGGTTTAACAATAAAATCATCCACCAGTTGAGCAAAGGCTTGATTCATAATCTCTTCTTCTTGGCATTTTGTGACCATCGCCACTAAAATATTAGGGTCGATTTCTTTAAGTCTCTGTAGCACCGTTAAACCATCCATTCCGACCATCATTTCGTCTAAGAGCACTAAATCAAAATTTTGCGATTTTATAAGTTGGATTCCATCCGGACCATTGCTTGCAGTTTGAACTTCATAGCCTTTCTCCTGTAAGAAATAGACATAGGGTCTTAAAAAATCAACTTCGTCATCAATCCATAATAGTTTGATTATGTTATTTAACATCTTATTATTTTTCGCTTAAGGTTTCGGCTATTGGTAGTTGAATGGTAAAAACCGTGTAGCCTGGTTTGGATTCTTTTAGATAAAGTTTACCTTTGTGATATTCTTCAATAATGCGTTTGGCTAAAGTTAAACCCACTCCCCAGCCGTATTTTTTGGTTGTGACGCCGGTCTTAAAAATATTTTTGATTTGCCCCGGTTTGATTCCTTCGCCACTATCAATAATGTCGATTTGTAAAAACTTTTTATTCCGGGAAAGCGAGGTTGTAATCTCAATCCGACCAGGACTAGTACCAATGGCTTGGACACTGTTTTTTAATAAATTTTCAATCGTCCAAGAAAAAAGCACTTCATCAACTTTTATTAAGGGATTATATGAAATATTTGTTATAATCTCAATGTTTTTCGAAGTGCGTCGTTTGATGAAAAAGATTACAGATTCGATTATCTCTTGGGGTGGTCGTAATTTTAATTCCGGCGGTAATCCAATGCGACTAAATCGCTCTAAAACTTCTCGCATACGACTTATATCTTCTTCCATTTGGTTAAGCGCTAAGGACCAATGGACTCTATTGGAAGTTGATTGATGAGTATTTTCGGCTAATTGATTTTGGGAAGACTTTAAGGTTTCTAACCATCCGGAAAGAGAAGAAATTGGTGTGGCTAACTGGTGGGCAGTTTCTTTGGCTAAGGTCGTCCAAATCAATTCATGTTCTCGTTGGTGATAAATTATAATTGCCCAGATACCAATTAAGATAAAAAGGATGAGAAATCCGAGCTGCAGAAACGGGTATAATCTCAATGCCTTGGCAGATTTAGGTAAGCCATAATGGATTTCACCGAGTTTTTTAATCGAATCATTAATGCTAATCGTAATCGGAATTGGTAGTTGTTCTTTATCTAATTGTTTCATTAAAACTTTTAATCGCTCCGGAGAGAGATTTTTTTTACCTAAATTTATATACGATCTGGGATGTCCATTAGCATCGGTAATAATCACCGGAAAGTCAATCTTCTTAATGACTTCTTCAAAGATGATATCTAATTCAGGCGAACTTTCACTACTGGGTTCAGTTGCCCTTTGCATATATTGAGCATAAATTCTTGAGCGAACCGCGGTCTCTTTTTCTAATTGCTGAACAAGATAGCGGGTATAAAAAAACCAGAATCCGGCTAAGACCACAATCCCAGCAATGAAATAATACTGAAGAAATCGATACCCAATTTTAATTGAAGGCATTATCTAAATTATTATTTATAATTTATTGTTTAATTATATATTACCTGGGTATTTTTATAAGTCAAGGACTGATTTGTTGGTGTTTGAATCTGATATAAAGTGATTATTTAGTGATTCTACTTCTAATAAGCCATCATCAGATGAGACAAAAGAAGAGACAATCGACATTAATTTAAATGACCTCTGCTTAATAAAGGCCTGAGATCAGAGAATATCCATTAGAAACCGGTAAATTTGAAGTTGAAAACTTCACTTTATCTTTGCTATCTTAATTTTTGGGCTAAGACTGCAGAATGTTTTTCCGAAATGGAATGATTTTCTGATTTGTATTCAAGAAGGATAATATAAATGCCAATGGGCGCTATCTTACCGTTTTCCTTTTTGCCATCCCAGGAAATGATTCCGGATTTATTTACGAGTTTTTTATATTCATAGGTTTTAATCAAATGGGCATTTAGATTGTAAATATAAACATATAATTTTCCATTGGCTTCGGGAAAATTATATTGCACATATAAAGTATCCTCAATACCATCTCCGTCCGGACTGAATATTTTATTCGTGAGACTATAATTATTAATCGGTGCTGAGACACGAATCGTTTTCGAGCGACGATTATTACTTGGTTTCTGGTCCGCATTGAAATTAACCCTTGCCCAAACTTTATGTTCTCCCTTGGGAATTGATTGCCAAAGAATACTGAGCGTTGTTTCCGATTGGGGTAAAACTGAATGGTCACCACAAAAATATAACCGTTCACCGAAATTTTCCACGCTATCCCGGTTAATATCATTAAAGACTATCAAAGTACATAAACCAACGAATTGATAACCGTTATTGGCAATAGTTACTAATAGCGTAGCATTTTGATTTTCCGTGATTATTATTGGGTTATGGTCAAGCGCTGAAATTGCTAAATCGTAGTAAGAAAATATACTATTGTCTCTACCGGGAGTTGAGCCTGAAGTATCTAAAGAGCGTAGCCAGTTAAGACAACTATCTTCAGCCCAAGGAGAAATGCGTTCCCAGGATAGACCGTCGTTTGTAGTTCCATAATCCCGTTTAGGAAAGGAGTCATTAGGATTAAATGGGGTACCAAAACTGGAACTATCTCCAGTTGGTGAAAAAAGTAGAATTGGGTCAGTCGTGGTTAACCCATTATCTCCCAAAGCAGTATTGCCAATGGTCAAAATTAAAAGATTATTAGGGAAATGATAGGGCTGGACATAACCACCAACAGGATTCAAAGCCGTATATTCTGGGTCTAAGATTAAGGCAAAACTATAAGGTGGAAGTAAGGTAGTATTAATAACTACATTAGGATAACGGCTTAGTAAAGTGGTATCTCGCCAAGCAATAATATTATCATAGGCATCGAAATCGTAGATTTTCCAACCCGCCAGATCGACTGTATCTCCAGTTATATTATAAAGTTCGATAAATTCATTGCGGTCTTCAGGCGAAAGCGAAATCGAATTTGTGCCTTTGGGATTGGCCATAACTTCATTGATGACAACCCGAGATGAGAATTTATGAATTGTCGTTGCATTTTGTGCATATATGAGATTACCAAAAAGAGAGCAGAAAATAAAGTAACCGAGAAATCGGTAAAATCGCATTCGGATTTGCGTTATCGTAAGGATAATTCTCTAAAATTATAGCGCAATGGGTAAGGAGGTTAAGAACTGTTTGTAACCATAGTTAAACGTCATGATTGAATAACTTAATCAATGGGTTAATGCGTAAACAAGGATATTAATTCCCATTTTAAAAGCCTCTTCCCGTTTCGCCCATGGGTTATCATGGGCTTCTGTCCAGCCATCGCTAATATTAGTGTTCCAAGTGTAAAATACAACTAAGCGACCTTGATAAAAAATACCATAGCCTTTGGGGGCTCCTTCATAGTGCTCATGAATTTTAGGTAAGCCGCTCGGAAATTTATAGACAAGATTATAAATTGGATGTTCAAAAGGAAGTTCCACCAATTCATTTTCCGGAAAAACTTTTTTGATTTCTCGTCGGAACGATTCATCCATACCATAGTCATCATCCGCATATAAAAATCCGCCGTGCATGAGATAAACTCGTAATCGTTTTACTTCATCTTCTGAAAAAGATATATTGCCGTGACCGGTTATGAACAAAAACGGATAATTAAATAGCTTCTCGTCATTGAGGCTGACAACTTTTTCGTATTCTTCTGTTTTTATATTAGTTCGCTTATTCATTTCTTTGGCTAAATTAGGAATTGCATCTGGGTCATTGTACCAATCACCGCCACCACTATATTTTAAGCGGCCAATAATTAGGTTTTGCCCATATACCGGGATGAGGATACACAATAATATCACTAACCGAAATGAATTCCTAACCATCGTGCTAACGAGCATTTTTTAATTTTTCCAGATATTGACAGGGTACTTTTAATTCACCAATAAGAATTTTTCCTTTGCGTCCACCATGGCAATCAGTGCCACCAACTGCAAGTAAATTTCTAATCACTACTAAATTTAAAAGGAAATTAATATCATTATTATTGTGATCTAATCGCCAAACCTCTAAGCCCATAATACCTTCATCAATCAAAAAATTAATCATTGCTCGGTTTTGATAATTCAGAGGATGGGCTAAGATCGGAATTCCGTGAAAACGACGAATAATTTTAATGGCTTCTTTGGGCGAAAGGTTTTCTTTCGGCACATAAGCTGGACAATGGTAGCCAATAAATTTCCAGAATGCTTCATCATAATGGGCAACATATCCTTGTTCAACTAACACTTGAGCAATGTGGGGTCGTCCCACTGAGCCCACGCCAGCCAATTCCATAACTCGGTCCAAATCAACTTGGGCTCCTTGTTTGGCAAGTCTTTCAACCATCAATTTTGTGCGCGCAATTCTTTTTTTCTGAATATCGGCGAAGAACTCAATCAATTTCTTACTTTTATAATCAATATAATAACCGATGATATGGATATCATAATCCCCTAGCGCACAACTCATTTCCACCGCCGGCACAATTTCGATGCCTTCTTTTTTGCCTTGCCGTTTTGCGGGTTCAATGCCATTAACCGAATCGTGGTCAACAATACCAACTGCGGATAAACCGCATTCTTTGGCTTTTATCACCACTTGTTCTGGAGTTAAGAGCCCATCAGAAAAGACCGTGTGGATATGCAAATCACAAAAATGCATATCCGTTTGAACTGGTTTAAAGATTGATCGGAAAATACTCATTGTAAATACAGTGTTATTAAATTTGTTATATAAAAGTTAAAAATTATTCAATAATATTATCCACATATTTTTATTGTTTTATTAATTAGAGACTTCCAGAAATTATTCGGTTAATTTCGTTAAATTTGTTTTCAATTTCACCCAGCGATTGACTAATTTTTAAATTTGTTTTATCAATGTATAGTTCATAGTTTTTATATTCGATTTCATTTTTAATAATATCTTTGATGGATTTTAGATTGATTAAAATGTTAAGCCGAGCACCTTCTAAAGCAGTTTTGAGATAATTGGTGGCCACCCCAACATCAGAAATTGCGTTTTTATTACCTTTTTCCGCAATTGGTTTTATAAGGTTAATAGTGTCAATTGTTAAATCGAAGACTTGTTCGGGAACTGCACAAGCATTTTGCAATGCTTGCAGGATTGTTTCCCGGCGGAGATGTTTTTCTTCATCGGTGGTTTTTGGTAATTTATAGGCTTGCATTACTTTATTAAAACTTTCCGCATCAAGATGAATTAATTCGTAAAAATGTTTTTGGCGAGAAGCTATTTTATCTTTAATTTCATTAAATTCTTTTACTACTTCTTCGGAGGTTGGTTTGGCAAGAGTCAAATTTATGACCATTAAGAGTAATGAGACTCCAATTGCACCGGCTAAGGCGGCACAAGATCCTCCGCCAGGCGTAGGAGTTGGTTGACTAAGTTCAAATAGAAATTCTTCGATAGTCTTACCTTTAGCAGTAGTTAGTCTGGATTCTAAAATCTGCTCGGACTTAAAATCATTTAATTGTAAATAATAAACCGCACTATCAATTAATGCCTTTTGTGGAACTAAACCGACAATTTCACTTTCTTTAACTGTCACGCCATACCGTTCGGCTTCGCGTTTGACCGTCTCAAAAACACGATACAGCGGTGTTGCTAAATAGTTAGTCATATTAATCGAGACTTGTACACAATTTTTTTCTTGAATCGAAAAGCCCAAAGCTTTGACATATCGAAATCCGCCATCTCGGAAACGGATTGCTTGGGCAATCTTTTTAGCAATATTTAAATCGGTCGAGTTAAGATTGATGTTATAAGCAATCAAAGGAAAACGCGCACCAACGACAACCGCACCGGCTGAAGGATGCAATTCTGGTTTTCCAAAATCCGGCGCTCGGTTGGGGTCAGTTCTAATTGCGGTTTTTAAACCTTCAAATTCGCCTTTACGAATATTGGCTAAATCAACTCGGTCAGGTCTGGTGGCCGCGGCTTCATAAAGATAAACTGGAATGTTGAGTTCCTCTGCAATTCGTCTTCCTAACTCTTTAGCTAAAAAAACACATTCATCCATTGTTACATTGGCAATGGGAATAAAAGGAATTACATCCGTGGCACCAATCCGGGGATGTTCGCCTTGGTGTTGATTTAAGTCAATCAACTCCATAGCCTTCTTGCATCCCCGAAAAGCAGCTTCAACAACCTGAGTTGGTTCACCGATAAAACTAATTACTGCCCGATTATGGTCAGCATTCATCTCTTTATCGAGAAGGACTATACCTTCTATGGATTGGATTTCTTTAACAATACTATCAATTACTTCAGGTCTACGTCCTTCGGAAAAATTTGGCACACATTCAACGATTTTACTCAAAATTACTCCTTTTCTATTTAATTTCTTTTAGTTTTATGTTAGTTGATAGTGTAAAAATTTGTAAAAAGTAATATTTATTCTGCTCTTAAATAAACCAAAAATAATAATCTTTTTTTAAACTTTTCCGCATAGTTCGGGGTTGGGGAATTCACAACGGCAGATGTGATATCGATGTTGTGCTGGTATATATAGTCTATGATTTAATAAATATAAAAGTTTAGCATAACTAAAATTAGTTAGGACACTTATCATAAAAATTATATTTTATATTATAATTTTTACTTAAAAATTTGATTTTGTCAAGCATGATGAACAGAGAAGTTAGCGTCGAGATTTATGTTTATGGATAAATTGTTTTTTTCTTCCTTAATTATATTTATATTTTGTTTAAACAAGGGGGGAGGATACATATTTTCTTCAACATATCAATACTGAATTTATATAAATATTATACACTAACAACGAGAAGAACTCTTGTATATTGTAAAATGATGGCCTGATCAGGTATTGTAATTGTAGAACCCAGAAAACATATTATAAGTTGATAACTCGGAGCTGACAAGACTCTAAAAATGACCAAGAGACACCAACACCTGTAAGAAAAAATCAACTAATTCGCTTGTGCGTTTCGGGCAAATATTGTCTTTGGCTGGAGTTCTCTGAACAGAAGTTCTGCAAAAGTCCCTTTTTGTTGTCCTGAAATTGATGAGGGGTTTCAAAACCATTGATTTTATTAGATGCTAAAACCCGTTTAGTCTGACATTTTGTGTAGTTAGAGACGCTCTCGATTGCTATCCAAATTTACTGAAAATTTATAAAACCTTTGTGCCTTTACATAATTAATATCGGTTTTTCTTATTATCGCAACTTCTTTCTCTTTTTAAATTGAGAACTGTAAGGTATTTAATCTCTGACTACGGGTGAACCTGCAATTTATTTGGATTGACCCTTATAGGTCAAATTTTTCATTGAGATATTGAATTTTTAATACGTTCACAATCGACCAATACTTTGGTAAATAAAACCAAGTCGTCTCATCTTTTCCGGAGCGAAAATATTTCTGCCATCAAATATAATCGGTTTTTTCAGTAGTCTTTTGATTTTCCTTAAATCTAATTTTTGGAATATTTTCCACTCAGTTAAAATTACTAAACAGTCACTCTCTTGGGCAACTTCATAAGGATTTTCACAGTATTGAATGTCAGGCATTATCTTTTTTGCTTGCACCATTGCTTTGGGGTCGTAAGCCTTAATTTTGGCCCCAGCGGATTTTAATCTTTTGATAATATCAATTGAAGGGGCAGAACGCACATCGTCAGTATTAGGCTTAAAAGATAAGCCTAAGATACCTATCTGTTTTCCTTTTAATTTAAGTTGACCAGCGATTTTTTTTACAAATTGTTCTCGTTGTGTAATATTGATGCGTTCAACTTCTTGTAACATTCGGAAATTGTAGCCGATTTTTTTTGCCTGATGAATAAATGCTTTAAGGTCTTTAGGAAGACAAAAACCGCCGAAACCAATACCGGCCTTAAGAAAATAAGGACCGATTCTTTTATCGAAACCGAGCCCCAAAGCAACTTTTTCAATATCCGCACCGGTAAGTTCACAGATGTTGGCAATTGCATTGATGAATGAAATCTTAGTGGCTAAAAAGGCGTTGGCAGAATGTTTTATAAGTTCCGCACTGCGGATATCAGTAATTAACTTTGGTGCTTTAATTGGTTGATAGATTTTTAAGAGTAATCTTTTGGCTTTTTCGGTCTCAACACCTAAAACGATGCGGTCAGGATTAAGAAAATCTCTTACCGCACAACCTTCGCGTAAAAATTCCGGATTATACGCAATGTCAAATTTGATATTTTTCGGAAGATACCGATTCAGTGTGCTTTTAATCCAATCACAAGTCATCACCGGTACCGTCGATTTCTCGACAATCAACTTATAATCGGTCATTGCCGAACCGATTGCTTTTATCGCATTTTTAATATAAGTTAGATCAGGTTCGCCATTGGATTGGGTTGGAGTTCCAACTGCAATAAATATTACCAAAGAATCTTTAACTGCTTCATTTATATTATTGGAAAATTTTAATCGCTCAGCTTGGCAATTAAGTTTTACTAATTTAGCTAAATTAGGTTCGTAAAAAGGTGTTTTGCCTTTAGCCAGTGAGGAGATTTTTTCGTGGTCATAATCTACACAGATTACTTTATGTCCAAGAGAGGCAAAACAGACCGCGGTTGTCACACCTACTGGACCCGCACCAATAACCGCAATTTTTACCTGATGTGGGTAACGTGTATTCGCCATTGCTTGATTATATGGTATTTTGGCTTATTGTCAAATGTCTATCAAAAAGAATTTTTACAAAGTCTCATCTGACACCAGTATAATTATCTTTTCATCATTATGACTTTAAAAAGTTCGAAATTAATAAAAGAAAAGTTTCAGTAAAGATAACGATATTAGAAACGTTTTCGAGATATTGTCATTTGTGGAAATTTATTATAGTTAAGCATATCTTTTTTCTTGCTGCAAGATTCCATCAAGCTGTTTTTGTTGATACACGATTGATGTAACCAATTCCAGATAACTTAACCGCAACCATCCGTTCTCTAATCTCGACATTATCTATATTATATCTATACTTATAAAATATATCCACCCCCTCAAAATTTTTCCTTTTTGTTTGATGCTAACTCCATAAATACTCTACTTAAAAGTAGAGTTAATTATATGCCCAATAATTGGGTAGTAATCTGATTAATTGCATGGTTGACAAGGGGTTAAATAATCCAATCGGTTGTCCAAAGAGGAGATAGGAGAGGTATTGTGGCTGTGCAAAAATGTGTATTTTAGACTTGACTAATGATTATTTTTGATTA
>CAYYPG010000070.1:0-5483 GCA_964473505.1 uncultured bacterium
AAACCGACTTATTATCTGAAGGATTAAAATACAATTACTATTATAACAATTATCGAGAACATTCGGCTCTTGTCTACGAGATACCTGTTTGAGTATCTTAAAAAGCAGATGCCAAAGTTTAATGATTAAATCTGATATGTTGGTCTGATATTGTTAGATAATGTAGCCGTAGAATTAGGCCCTTGGAAAGAGATACAATGTCTTGGCACAGCTCCATAAAAATTAGTTGACATCATGTCTATATTTTTTATACTATCTCTATAAAATAGCATAGATATATTATTTTTTTACTCTATAAATATAATAGATTTTATCGATTAAAGTTAATAATTTTATCCGAAAAGGAGTTTTTATGAAAATATTGGTAGTGTATTATTCTCGGACTGGACGAACGCAAAAAGTTGGCCATACCATAAGCTCACTACTGAATTGTGATTGTGAAGAAATAATTGATCTGAAAAATCGAAAAGGGTTTTTCGGCTGGTTGTCTGCTGCTTTTGATGCTCTTCGAAAAAAAATGACGACAATTCAACCAACTAAATATAATCCGAAAGATTATGATTTCGTAATTATCGGAACGCCAAATTGGGCAGGAATGCCAACTCCAGCCATAAGAACTTATCTTAATCAGAATATCGGTAATATAAAAAATATTGCATTTTTCTGCACTCAAGGTAGTAGTGATATTGGTAAAGTTTTTACTGAAATGGAAGCAATTTGTCAAATCAAACCCAAAATGGTTTTAATGATTAGAGAAACCGATGTGAAAAATAATATATTCGCTGATAAAGTTCAATCGTTTATTGAGAAATTAAAAAACTATTATCTTTGACCTATTTAAGTTAATGTTTAATTCTCAGACGTTTAAGTTCAGTGGTTAATCAAGAAAATTGTAAAATCAGAAAGGCATTCGGACTATGGAGATTCTTGGATCGGTTGAAGATTTAGAACTTCGATTAGCACCGCTACGCAAACGAAGTTTTGAAATCGAACAACAGTTAGCCGACCCCAAAATTTTGGCTGACGCTAACCAAACCCAAACTTTAAGTAAAGAGTATAAGGATATTAAAGCCACACTTCAAACTTTTGAAGCCTACAAATCGACAATCAGAGAGATTGAAGAAATTAAAGAATTACGCAATAGTGACGATGAAGAAATTAAAACCATTGCGGAAAAAGAACTCGGCCAATTAGAAAAACGACGTGATGAACTGAGACATAATTTGCTCTATTATTTAATGCCCAAAGATCCATCTTGGAAAAATACCAGCATTATCGAAATCCGGGCTGCGGCTGGGGGCGAAGAATCCGCACTTTTTGCGGCCGAACTTTTCCGAATGTACACAAAATATGCTGAAAAGAAAAATCTTCGTTACGAAGTACTATCATCTCGTCCGAGTGATTTGCAGGGTTACAAAGAAATTATCTTTTCGGTTGAAGGTGAAGATGCTTTTCGCTTTTTTCGATTTGAAAGTGGAGTACATCGTGTACAACGTGTACCCATTACCGAAGCCTCAGGCCGTCTGCACACTTCAACGGTTACGGTCGCAGTTTTACCCGAACCAACTGAGATTGAATTAAAGATTGAACCCCAAGACTTAAAAATCGAAGTTTTTCGAGCTAGCGGTCATGGTGGCCAACATGTCAATGTCACCGACTCCGCGGTAAGAATCACGCATATTCCTAGTGGAATTGTTGTTTCGTGTCAGGATGAACGCAGTCAACTGAAAAATAAAAACCGAGCAATGAAAATCCTTCGAGCCCGGCTTCTGGAAATGAAAAAAACCGAAGAAGAAAAAAAATTGGGTGCGCAACGACGAAGCCAAATTGGCACTGGAGACCGCTCGGAAAAAATCCGAACTTATAACTATCCACAAAACCGTGTTACCGACCACCGCATCGGTTTATCAGTACATAACTTAACAGAGATTCTTGATGGTGAACTCGATTATATTATCCATCCTTTAGAAGAAGCCGAGATTGCTAAGGTTTTACAACTAACAAAATGACCATTACCTATCGAGATTTGCTCAAGCAAGCACAAAGAGATTTTACCAATCCTAAGGATGCTGAATATGTTGTTCAAACCTTACTAAATAAACCTCGACACGAACTGTTTACATTTCAAAAAGTTGATAACCCAAACATTATTAACCGATATCACAAATTACTTATGCGTTATCAACCTAATATGCCAGTGCAATATCTTGTTAATAAAGCATATTTTTTAGATTATGAATTATATGTTGACCACAGAGTTATGATACCCCGATTTGAAACTGAAGAATTAGTGATGAAGACCGCCCAAAAAATTCGCAACCCACATTTGATAATTGATATCGGTACTGGCTCTGGCGCAATTGCGATTGCTTTAGCCCATTTGTTTCCTCAGGCTAAAATTATTGCAACTGATATTTCACCAGATGCTTTAGATGTTGCTCAAATTAATGTTGATAAATACCAGTTACAAAATAGAATCATTTTAACTCTTGGCGATTTATTTCCCAATCAAAATAATTGGAAACAAAAAGTTGATTTGATAATTTCCAATCCGCCATATATTCCTGAAGATGAAATTAAAAAACTCCCTCCGCTTGTGAAAAATTACGAACCGCTTTTAGCCCTAAATGGTGGTAAAAACGGTTTTGAACTCATCCAAAGAATTATCGAAAATGGAGTCAAATTTCTTAATCCCAGCGGATTATTAGCATTAGAAATTGACCCTCGACAGGTTGAATTAATTAAATCCATGAAATTATCTCGAGAGTTTGAAAAGGATAATCAAGGAATGATAAGATATGCATTTGCTAAGTATAAAAATTAAGCACTCTGACAAAGTCAATATTGGTTCAAAAGACATGAAATGCAGACGCATAATAATTGGTTTTTTCTTGAGAACTCGGTATCTCATGAGCATTTTTCAGAGATTTCAAATTCGAATGTCGATAAATACCAATTTTAAGAAAATATAATTTTGAAATAAAAGATGAAAGTAGGTCTGATCATAAACCCCCAAAAGCCTTTGGCCGAAAAAGTTGTTTCCAACCTTATCGAAATTTTGCTTGAGCATAAAGTTACGCCTCTAATCGAACATACAGCAGCCCGAGCTTTGAAATTAAATAAATTTTCCGCATCCGTTTCTAAATTGGTCCGTTATACCCAATTAATCATCGCCTTGGGTGGCGATGGAACATTATTGCGCGCAGCCCGAATGGTCGAAAGCCGAAACATTCCTATTATGGGCATAAATTTAGGTGGTTTGGGTTTTTTAACTGAGTTCTCCGCTAATGAAGTTAAAACCGCAATCACCGATTATCTAAATAAAAATTACCGAGAAGAAAAAAGAATGGTATTAAAAGCTACGCATGACAAGCAAAACTATTATATACTAAATGACTGTGCGGTGAATATGGGACCTGAGTGTCGAGTGATCAACATTATCCTCTTTACCAACAGTACCTTCATCTGTAAACTAATTGGAGATGGCGTAGTCGTTGCAACCCCAACCGGTTCAACCGCTTATTCTCTTTCTGCTGGTGGTCCTATTGTTTTCCCTACTCTGGAAGCAATATTAATAACTCCTCTTTCACCTCACATTCTTTCTGGTCGACCCTTAATTGTTCCGGCTACAGAAACGATTACTTTGGAATTAGGCACCAAATCGGCGAATGCAATTTTGAATATCGATGGTCAAATCCGTCGCATCCTGAAATCGGGTGAAAAAGTAACATTTACCAAAGCCGATTATTACATTCGATTAATTGCCCCGAAAAATAAGTCTTATTATCAAATTCTTCGAACGAAAATGAAATGGAGTGAGCGCGGAGAATAATTGATTAATGAGTGTCCCGACCTCTAATTCCCAATCAGAAAATCGAATTGATTTTGAAAGAGTTCTAACCTTGCCGAATTTTTTAAGTCTATCTCGCCTTTTTTTATTACCGCTAATATTATTCTTTCTCGCGACTAAAAAAGACATTGCTGGACTGGTTTTGATGTTAATCTCTTGGCTAACTGATGCTTTAGATGGCTACATTGCTCGTCGAACCAATCAAGTTACGAATTTAGGAAAGATTTTAGACCATTTAGTTGATAAAATCTGGGTTGGAGTCATTCTGGTCACACTGGTTATTGTCAAAGATTTGCCGGTATGGATTGCAGGGGTAGTAATTGTTCGCGATTTATTAATAGTTGTTGGAGCCTCTTTGATTATCCAAAAGAAAAACCAGATATTTTCTTCCAATATTATCGGAAAAATTACCGGTTTCTTTTTAGCAGTCTTAATGGTCAGTTATCTTTTGGATTTTAGCCATTCTAATGTGATTAAAAACACATTTCTCATTGCGGTTACGGTTTTGGTTTTTTCTTCCTTTGTTAACTATTTATATCGTTTCATTAGAGCATTAAGAACAAAAGATTTTTAAGAGTTCTATTATTTTGCTTGTTATATTCCAAACAATAATTGATAAATTCACAATTTCTCACTTTATACTGCTGCGACTTAATAAAAAGTCATAGTACACATAAAAACCGCGAAAATAAAACAATATAACTGTTGACATCTTATATATGGAGGATAAAATTAAGGAGATGACGATTGGTATTCCACGGGCGTTGTTTTATTATCGATATGGCGAATTCTGGACGAGTTTTTTTCAGAATTTAGGTATTAAGACTATTATTTCCCCTAAAACCAATAAACAAATTTTAGAAAAAGGATTAGTAAAAGTTTCCAGCGAAGTCTGTCTACCAATCAAAATTATTTGTGGTCATGTTGAGGTATTAAAGTCTCAAGTTGATGCTATCTTTTTACCCCGATTCGTCAAATTAAATCATGGCCTTTATGCTTGTCCTAAAATGATTGGTATTGCTGATATTGTTCGGATGCAAGTTGGAAAATCCTGTAGGGTCTTAACTCCAAAAATCAAAGATAATTTCATTACTGCACACCTTGTCATAGGGCTTAAAATAACTAATGATTTTTTTCAAACCCGACGAGCAATAAAAAATGCTCTCCCTTATCTCTACCATAATTCAAAGAGTCAACTGAATATGCAAAACAAAGCACCAATTCTACTTTTAAGTCATTTTTATAATTTAGGTGATGATTTTATTGCTAAAGATATTATCAAGACATTCAAGTCTTACGGCTTTGATATTGTTACCAAAGAAGACTTGCCCAAAAGTATTTTAAACACTACTTGTGGGTTTGCGAAAAATATCCGTTGGATATATGAACGGGAACTTTATAATGCATTTCAATTTTATTTAGATAAAGTTGTGGGAATTTGTAATATTATTTCTTTCGGTTGCGGACCTGATTCGCTTATCTCGGAAATAATGTCGGCTGAGGCACAAACCCGAAATGTACCATTTCTCAAACTCGTCATTGATGAACACACTTCTAAAACAGGTTTAGTTACTCGGATTGAAGCCTTTTGTGAAATTATATCTCAAAAATTAAAAATTAATGAACACCGAAT